>JASLID010000069.1 GCA_030153045.1 Flavobacterium sp. | reverse complement strand
ATTCATCCTCGTTCCAAAGATAATCTTCGTCTGTTGGATAATCAGGCCAAATTTCTTCCATTGACTCGTATATTTCTCCTTCGTCTTCAATAGATTGTAGGTTTTCTACCACTTCTAGAGGAGCTCCAGTTCGTATAGCGTAGTCGATTAATTCGTCTTTGGTAGCAGGCCAAGGCGCATCACTTAAATACGATGCTAATTCTAATGTCCAATACATCTTGTTGAATTTTAATTTAATGCAAAAATAATTTTTCTACTGAAAAAATCAAGTTTTTTTTGATTTATTTTTAGGTAAAGTTAAGAACGTGTTTCAATTGTAGATTTTTAGAATGTAGATTTCAGATTTTTGAATGAAATTCGTAAATCTAATATCTTAAATCAGAAATCTGAAATTACTTCCTCGGAATCCATTGTACTTCGTCAGCGTTCAAATCATGAGTCAACTTCCGTGCCAATACAAAAAGATAGTCAGAAAGTCGGTTCAGGTACTTAATTACGAGTTCATCTGTAGGTTCTATGTCATTTAAATGCACTGCTAAACGCTCGGCACGACGGCAAACGCAGCGGGCAATATGACAATATGACACCGTTGTGTGCCCACCAGGAAGTACAAAATGTGTCATTTGTGGTAAAGCGTTTTCCATGGTATCGATTTCGTTTTCTAGAAATTCGATGTCAGTTTCCACAATACCAAGGTTTTGCAATCGTGGTTGGCCGTTTTTTAGGGTTTCTTTTTCAGGCGGTGTAGCTAAAATGGCTCCGACAGTAAACAAACGATCTTGAACCTCAATTAATACGTTTTTGTATAATGGATTGATATCTTGGTCGCGAATGAGTCCAATATAAGAGTTTAATTCATCTACAGTTCCGTAACTTTCAATGCGGATATGGTGTTTAGGAACTCGTGTGCCTCCAAAAAGTGCTGTGGTTCCTTTGTCTCCGGTTTTGGTATATACTTTCATCTCATTAGAGTTTATTTGTTATAGGTATTCGATGTAACTGCTTCGCCTGTTCGCTGTCGCTCGAGTCGCCAAAAGCTCGTTTCATTTCTAAATAGCTATGTTATTGAATAACAGTGCCTTTTTTGATTAATTCTACTATTGATTTAATGAATCTCTGATGCGAGCCTTCACTTAAATTGAAATACAAATCGGGTTCAATACATTCAACTTCCATCAAATGTAATTCATTTTCGATAATGATTCCGTCCACTCTGGCATACAATAAGTCACCATTGAATTGATTTACTATTTTTTGTGCTTTTTCTATTAATTCTAAACGTGGTTCTACCAAAGTATATTTTCCTCCAAACTGAACTTGTACTCTGAAATCACCATCGACAGGTTTTTTGTTGATACAATGCGAGAATTTTTTGTTGAAAAAAATAAAAGACGTTTCGCCTAAACTTTGTATTTCAGGCATGAATTCCTGTAATAGCAATTCCTTTTCCGAAGCAATGCTTTTGTATTCGTCGCTTATTGTTTCAATAGCAATGGTGTCAAAAACAGTGGTTTGATAAGCTCCGCCTGAAAAAGCGGGTTTGATAACGGCTTTTTTCCAATGGGAAGGAATAATTTCCGAAAGATTGAAATGATTTGTTTTGTCAATGAAAATAGTGGGAATGATTTTGATTCCCTTTTTTTCCATATCGCGTAAGTAAAATTTATGCTTGTTTTCTTTGATAATATCAATTGAATTTAAGGTTTTGATTCCTAAATTTTCAATATGGTCAAGCCAAAGATTGAATTCAGTTTCTTTTTCAAAATAATCCCAAGTATTGCGAAATATCAGATAATCGAAGTCATTCCAATTCACGCTTTTATCATCCCAAATCACCGCTTTTGCAGCAATGTTATGTTTTGCCAGTTCGGGAATTAATTGTTGGTCTGCAGGAGTTAACTCTGGTAAATTTTCACATGTAAGTAAGGCAATATTCATTGTTTCTTTGTGTTTGCTTAGTCAGTTCGCTAACGCTCGTGCTTTGGTTTTAAATAATCTTATCAATTATTTTAGTAGTATCGCTTTCAATCATTCCGTCACGTAAACGAATAATCCTGTGTGCGTGCAAAGCGATTTCTTCTTCGTGAGTTACTAGAATTACAGTGTTTCCATTAGCATGGATTTCTCCAAACAATTTCATGATTTCTTCCGAAGTTTTACTGTCCAAATTACCTGTAGGCTCATCGGCAAGAATAATAGAAGGTTTGTTGACCAATGCTCTGGCCACTGCCACACGCTGACGTTGTCCTCCAGAAAGTTGGTTGGGTTGGTGATCCATTCTATCATCAAGACCTACTTGTGTTAAAACTTCGGTAGCTCTAGCTTTTCTGTCGGTTTTAGAATAACCAGCATAAATCATAGGTAATGCCACATTGTCTAAAGCAGTTGTTCTTGGTAAAAGATTAAAAGTTTGAAAAACAAAACCAATTTCTTTATTACGTATTTCGGCTAATTCATCATCTACCATTTGGCTGACATCTTTTCCATTTAAGATATACTGACCAGAAGTAGGAGTGTCTAAACAACCTAAAAGATTCATTAATGTCGATTTTCCGGAACCTGAAGGTCCCATCAAAGCGACATATTCCCCTTTGTTAATCTGTAAGTCGATTCCTTTAAGTACGTTAATGGTTTCGCTTCCAAGAATAAAATCTCTCTTGATATTGGTTATTTTGATTAATGAATTTGGCATTTGTAAGAATTTATGTTCTCCTGATTAGTATAAATAAAGAGTATAATGTTACAAATATATTAATGAATTAGGAATTGTATAACAATTGATTGGAATTATGTAACGGCAAGGATAGACATTAGCAATAATTTTACATATCAATAAAATGTAAACATTATGAAAAATCAAAATTTGTTTTTAGGTCTAGCGATAGTCGCTTTAGGATTCACATCTTGTAAAGATGAAAAAGAAGTGCAAGCACAGAAATCAGTTGAAACCTATGTGGTTTATGTTGATTCGCTAGGAAATGTTGCTGCTGCAGATGCTCAAACAAACTGGGAAGCAATTGATGCAGCCTATCAATTGAGAATTAGCGAGGCAGAAGCTGCTTTGGAAAATTTAAAGGATAAAGAAGCTGCGCAAGAAAGAATAAATGCAAGTAGAGCTAAATACGAGGCATTAAGATTATCCATTCAAGCTGAAAACGAAAAAGAAATAGCTGTTGCGGTGAGTCCAAAACAAAAACTTAGAAATGCATTGTTTGGAGAAGGTAAAATAGGCGAGGATATGAGTTTTGCTTGGGTTAACGCAGGTAATATTCACGATGTTTACCAACAGTTTGTGGGTACAGTTGAAGAAAATAAAGATAACTATTCTCGTGAGGATTGGGATGAAATAAAAATTATGTATGAAGCACTTGATAGTAGAAAAAATACTGTAGAAAAAGAAGGTCTTTCTTCAGAAGACAATAGAAAAATTGCAGGATTAAAAGCGAAATTTGGACCAATGTTTACCGTTAATAGAATGGGAGCAAAAGGTGGAGAAATGGAAAGAGCTAAAGAATAGTTAGTTTTAATTCAAGTAAAAAATGGCAATCGGTAACGGTTGCCATTTTTTTATGTTCTGATTATAAAATGTTCTTTTTCTTGTTCGATTCTGAAGAAAACAATTCCCCATTGAAAGGTATCAATCGTAACGGTAACTTTCGGATGGTTTTTGATTATTTTCCAGGCTTCTTCCATGTCTGGTGACCAATGAATGTCATCAAATATCCAAACCGTTTCGTTGGTTATGGTTGGTAATAATAATTCAAAATAGTCTAAAGTTGCTTTTTTAGAATGATTCCCATCGAAGTAAATTAGTTCGAATTTTGAATTTTGAAGTTGTGAATTACTCAAATAGCTTGAAAATTCAGTCGTAACCGATTCTGTATTATTCAACTGAAATAATTGAAATTGTTTTTTTGCAATTTCAGCAGTTTCAGGACAACCTTCTAAAGTGATGGTTTTTGCTTTTTTATTAGCTTCGCTCAATTCGCCTTTGGCTCGGGTTCCTAACGAAAGGGCAGAAGTAGCTAATCCCAACGAAGTGCCAATTTCCAGTACCGTTGAAGGTTGAAAATAATTCACAATTCTATATAATAATTCTGCTCGTTTTGATGTAATTCCAGCTGTTTGTACAATCTTCGAAATTTGCCGTGTATTCGATTTAAAAACTCGTGAACCCGCGCCAAAATCGGTCACCTCAATGGAATCCTTATTTTGTAAAAGCGAATTTCTGTAGTTTTTTAAAGTCTTATATTCAGGATAATTCGTTTTATCATAAAAGCATTTGGTCACCAAATTAAATACAAATGGCGAATGGACTCCGTGTTGATTTTTAGAGTTCCAAAGGAATTGTATGTAGGCTTTTATAAGATGTAACATAGTTATTGATTAGTTATGTCATTCCGACGAAGGAGGAATCTCCTCAATTTATTCAGAATATGAAATTCTTCCTTCGTCTGAATGACAAACTATAATATTATTCAATTTTCCCTGAAAGTTCAAACCAGCGTTCTTCTTTCTCTTCTATTTTTTGGATAACACTTTGCAACTCGTTGGCTTTCTTTTCAATATCAGCATCAGCCACTTTTCCGTCAGAAAATAATTGCTCAATTTCTTTTTTCTTCAATTCCAAATCCTTGATTTCTCTTTCAATTTTCTGAAATTCTTTTTGCTCGTTAAAAGTGAGTCCTGAAGTGTTATTTTGCTGTTTCCAGTCTTTCTTTTCAGCCTTATTTTCTTCTTTCTGCTGTACATCAGCACTGTCTTCGTAGGCTCTGAAGTCAGAATAGTTTCCAGGGAAGTTTTCAATTTCGCCTTGACCTCTAAACACGAATAAATGATCTACGATTTTGTCCATAAAGTAACGGTCGTGAGAAACTACCAACAAACATCCCGGATAATCCAAAAGGAAACTTTCCAAAACATTTAAGGTTACGATATCCAAATCATTTGTAGGCTCATCCAGAATCAAAAAGTTCGGATTCTGAATCAAAACCGTACACAAATACAAACGTTTCAATTCACCACCACTTAATTTTTCAACATAATCATATTGCTTTTTCGAATCAAAAAGAAAACGCTCTAACAATTGCGAAGCAGAAATGATTTTTCCTTTCGTTAACGGAATGTATTCGCCGTATTCTTTAATAATATCAATCACACGCTGACCCGGTTTCGGATTGATTCCGCTTTGTGTGTAATACCCAATTTTTATCGTTTCACCCACAATGACTTTTCCGCCATCAAGTGGAAGTGTTCCAGTGAGAAGATTTAAAAAGGTAGATTTTCCGGTTCCGTTTTTACCAATGATTCCAATTCTCGCTCCACGCTGAAAATCGAAAGTGAAATTATCCAAAATCACATGATCTCCAAATTTCTTCGAAATCTTATGAAGCTCGATAATCTTGCTTCCCATACGTTCCATGTTGATTTCCAGCTCGACCACGTTTTCTTTTCTGCGGCTTTCTGCTTTTTCTTTAATTACATAGAAATCGTCCTGACGTGATTTTGATTTCGTAGTACGCGCTTTTGGTTGGCGGCGCATCCATTCCAATTCTTTCTTGAAAAGATTCTGAGCTTTATCAACACTCGAATTTTCCGAAGCAATACGTTCTTCTTTTTTCTCTAAATAATACGAGTAATTTCCTTTGTATTGGTATAATTTTCCATTGTCTAGTTCGATGATTTCGTTACAAACACGCTCCAAAAAGAAACGGTCGTGCGTGACCATAAACAACGTGATATTTTCTTTGGCAAAATAACTTTCCAGCCATTCGATCATTTCTAAATCTAAGTGATTCGTAGGCTCATCCAAAATCAATAAATCCGGACGACTAATTAAAATAATGGCTAATGACAAACGTTTTTTCTGTCCACCAGAAAGGTTTTTAACTTTCAGTTTAAAGTCTTCCAACTTCAATTTGAACAAAATCTGCTTGAATTGTGTTTCAAAATCCCAGGCATTATGGCGGTCCATATCATCAAAAGCTTTTTGATAGGCTTCTTCGTCTTCTGGTTTTTCTAATGCTTTTTCATATTGCTCAATCACCTTCAAAACTTCGTTGTCTGAAGCAAAAATGCTTTCTTCAATAGTCAGTTCGTCTTGTAAATTGTGATCTTGAGATAAAAACGACATCTTGATGTCTTTGCGCACCACTACTTGTCCTGTGTCTGGTTCATCCTCGCCATTGATAATCTTCATGATACAGGTTTTTCCCGAACCATTTTTGGCAATGAAGGCGATTTTTTGGTCTTTATTAATCCCAAACGAAATGTTTTCAAACAGGGTGCGTTCTCCAAACGACTTCGAAATATTCTCTACAGATAAGTAATTCACAATGGTACTTTTTTGCAAAAGTACGCTATTATATTGCGAATTAAAAATTATGAGATTTTAGAGACGAATGGTTTGGATTTATATCATTCGTCAATTTTAGCCATCGGAAGCATTGTTCCTGACATAAAAATGACAGCACCTAGTGCAATATGTAGTAAATTGTCTGGGCCATTTACATGTAGAAAACCTAATAATTCCCCCATTCCGTCAGTACCAAAGTTTATTAGGCCTAAAACACCAAGAAGGAAATAAATAACACCAAAGATTTTAAGGAATGTTGAGGCTGAAGCAGGGGCGACTAATCCAACAATCAAAAACAAAGTTCCGCTGATAATATGTACATTGTTATGTAAAGTGTTAGCATGAAACAATGCGTCATGAGATCCTCCAATAATAGGATTGGGGATAAAACCCAATAAACCTACTGCAATGAAAATAATTCCTAAAATGATGGAAGCATTTTTTGTGTCCATGATTTATTTTTTTCTGTTTAGCGACTATTAATGTACGAAATTTTAGCGAGATAGGCAATTATTCCTTTGATTTTAAGGGTTTGTAATCTTTTCTACATGGAACAAAATTTTATTAAATGAGTAAAACTAGGACTCAATTTATCAAAATTCGAATTATATTTGTCCAATGCAACTATCTGTCATCATCCTTAATTATAACGTTCGTTATTTCCTCGAGCAATGCGTTTTGAGTGTTCAAAAAGCACTGGAGAACATGGATGGCGAAATCATTGTGATTGATAATAATTCGTCGGATGATAGTTGCGACATGATGAAACGACGTTTTCCAAACATCAAGCTCATTGAAAATCCATACAATCTCGGTTTTCCAAAAGGGAATAATATAGGTGCGGCTGAAGCCAAAGGGGAATATATCTGTATTCTTAATCCCGATACGGTCGTAGCCGAAGATACTTTCGAGAAAGTATTGGCTTTCGCCCAATCAAAATCAGATTTAGGAATTGTAGGTTGTAAACTGATTGATGGCACTGGAAATTTTCTCCCAGAATGCAAACGTGGTGTTCCAACTCCTTGGGTGGCGTTTACTAAAATCTTCGGGTTGTATAAAATCTTTCCTAAATCGAGTCTTTTTAATAAATACTATGCCCAGCATTTAACCGAAAATCAAACCGGAAAAGTTGATATTTTGGTAGGTGCTTTTATGGTCATGAAACGCAATTTGTATTTGGAAGTTGGCGGTTTTGACGAAAATTGTTTCATGTATTCCGATGATATCGATTTGTCTTATATGGTTTTAAAAACCGGAAAATCCAATTATTATTTCCACGAAACGGCTGTAATACATTATAAAGGAGAAAGTACGGTTCGAGATGGAACTTATGTGAAACGCTTTCAGGAAGCGATGCAGTTTTTTTATAAAAAACACTTTGGTGGTTCGTTGGTTTTTGATGTTTTTATGCGAGTAGGGGCTTTCGCTTTTGCTTTGCTAAAGAAGAGTCAAGCAAAACAAATTAGTCTGAGAATTGATGAATATGTCTTGTTTTCTTCTAATGAAAACCTAAAAAATAAATTAGAAAAACAACTGCAAAAAAAGCTGAATTGCTTTACAGATATTAACGAAAATGCTTTATTTTCGCAATCAAATTCAAAAGAAAAGTCGAAAGAGCTTTTGTTAGACAATAGTTCTTTTTCTTTTAAAGAAATCATCGCCTTTTTGGAGAAAAATAAAAATAGTAATTATACCTTTAAAATCATTCCTGAAAACACTTCGTTTCTGATTGGAAGTAATGATAGTAATGATAGAGGTCAAATTATTAAAATCGAGTAAAAAATTACATATTATGAAATTATAAATCAAAATAATTAGTAATTTTGCAAACCAAATACGAAAACACAACTTTAGTTTAAAGATATGGCAAAGTTTGAATTGAAATTACCCAAAATGGGAGAAAGTGTTGCTGAAGCAACAGTAACCAACTGGTTGAAAAAAGTTGGAGATAAAATTGAAATGGATGAAGCAGTACTTGAAATTGCTACTGATAAAGTAGACAGTGAAGTGCCTTCTGAAGTGGCTGGAACACTTGTTGAAATTCTTTTCAATACAGATGATGTCGTGCAAGTAGGTCAAACTATCGCTATCATTGAAACCGAAGGTGGTGCTGTCGTTGCAGACGCTCCAAAAGCTGATGCTGCTCCTGTAGCTGTAGCTGAAGTGACTAAAACAGTAGAAGCAGCAAAAGAAGCTGTCGCTCCTGCTAATTTTGCAGATTCAGATAAATTCTTTTCTCCATTAGTGAAAAACATTGCTAAAGAAGAAGGTGTTTCTCTTGCGGAATTAGAAGCGATTGCCGGAACTGGTAAAGATGGCAGAGTGACTAAAGCAGATATTTTAGATTTCGTTAAAAATAGGGGAAGTCAACCAGCAGTTGTTGCAGCTCCTGTGGCTCAAGCTCCAAAAGCGGCAGCTCCGGAAGTACAAAAAGCAGCTCCGGTTTCTGTAAATGGAGGTGATGAAATTGTGGAAATGGATAGAATGCGTAAGCTGATCTCAGGTTACATGGTGGCTTCGGTACAAACTTCAGCGCACGTACAGTCGTTTATTGAAGTAGATGTAACGAACATCGTAAAATGGAGAGACAAAGTAAAAGCAGCTTTCGAAAAACGCGAAGGTGAAAAACTAACGTTTACACCAATCATGATGGAAGCGGTTGCTAAAGCATTGAAAGATTTCCCTGGAATGAACATTTCTGTTGATGGTGATTACATCATTAAACGTAAAAATATAAACTTAGGTATGGCTGCGGCTTTACCAAACGGAAACTTAATTGTTCCTGTAATTAAAAATGCAGACCAGTTGAACTTGGTAGGTATGGCTAAAGCAGTAAACGATCTAGGTAACCGCGCAAAAGCTGGTAAACTAAAACCGGACGATACACAAGGTGGAACTTATACAGTGACGAATGTAGGGACTTTTGGTTCTGTTTTCGGAACACCAATTATCAATCAACCGCAAGTAGGAATCTTAGCATTGGGTGCTATCAGAAAAGTGCCAGCAGTTATTGAAACTCCTGAAGGTGATTTCATTGGAATCCGTCAAAAAATGTTCTTGTCTCACTCTTATGATCATAGAGTTGTAGATGGTGCATTAGGAGGAAGCTTCGTGAAGCGCGTTGCAGATTACTTGGAAGCATTTGATGTGAACAGAGATTTTTAAAAGCCCCCAATTAATTATAAATTCAAATACTTAAAAAAAGCATGAGAAATATTAAGTTATTCTTTTCTTTATTGATAGTGTTTTTATCTCTGTCTTGTAGTAAAGATGATGGAAATACTAGTGATAGTGCAACCCCTGATTTTAGTGCAATAACAATTGTAACAAAACAGCCAATCTTGTCTAGTGATAATTCGCAGTTTACTTCTGGTGGAAATGCTTCAATGAATGTTTCAAGTACTAATGATTATCAAATAGGTATTTGTTATAATAATATGGCAAATCCTACGATTTCGAATAATGCTGATTATTCTTTTCAGTCAAATGGAGGAGATTTCACCAATGTTGTATATAGTCCCACTTTTGGTGAAACCTATTACATCAGAGCATTTGTTAGAAAATTAGCAACGGGTGAAGTTAAATATGGTAATCAAGTTTCTTTCCAAATTCCGGTTGCATTAACTACTAGTATTGTGAAGAATATTTCAGTTACAGGTTTTTCTGTCGATGTAAATGTAGCTAATTCACTAGGTTCTAATTCAGAAAGAGGTGTTTGTTATAGTACAAGTCAAAACCCAAGTGTTAATAATTCTGTGATTTCAGATGCAACTGCCGGTTCAGGTGATTTTACAATTTCTGTTGAATCAAACAGTTCAACTGCTCCATTTTATTATGTTAATGCTAACACAACTTATTATTTAAGAAGTTATGTTGAAATTAATGGTAACTATTACTACGGGAATCAAGTTTCTTTTAAAACCGCTGGTTATACAGGAGGTTCAGGTGGGTTTGTGTTTTTCGATAAAGGGGAAACTACGAATGGTTGGAGATATTTAGAAGCTGCACCAACAAAGTTAGAGACATCAAGTTATAGTAGTTTTAAATGGACTAATAAAGTAGAATGTGGTTATTCATTTATTGCAGGTATTGGTAACGCAATTGGTGATGGGTACAATAATACTACTTTAATTAAAAATAATTGTAATTATAGTAATATTGCTGCAACGATGTGTAGAGCAACTTCTTTAAATGCCAAAACAGATTGGTTTTTGCCTTCAATTGATGAATTAAAACAGATGTATAAATTAAAATATACAGGACAGATATATATTAGTTCTTCAGATTATTTGATAAGTTCTTCACAATCTTCTAATTCATTGTGTTTTGTATTGAATACAAGTGATGTAAGTGCAATAACTAATGATAAAGATTATTATCAAACTACTTGGCAAGTAAGAAGGTTTTAGTAAAAATAAAAAAGAATAATAAAGCGAAACTCTTTAAGGATCATATTTCTTAAAGAGTTTCGCTTTTAGTTATAGAGTAAAGAATTATCTTTGCGATTCAAATTAGTAAAATGGAATTAAAACTGAACAGGCCTATTTGCTTTTTCGATCTTGAAACTACTGGAATAGATGTAGCTAGAGACCGAATTGTAGAAATTGCAGTCGTAAAAATATTTCCTAACGGAAACAAAGAAAGTAAAACGTGGTTGGTGAATCCAACAATTCCTATTCCTCCAAGTTCAACGGCGATTCATGGAATTACAAATGAAAAAGTGGCAAACGAGCCAACGTTTAAAGAATTGGCTTCTCAAATCCACAATATGATTAAAGACAGTGATTTGGCTGGTTTTAATTCGGATCGATTTGATATTCCGTTGCTGGCAGAAGAATTGTTGCGTGCTGAAGTCGATTTTGATATGAAAAACCGTGTTTCAGTCGATGTGCAAACGATTTTCCATAAAATGGAAGAGCGTACCTTGAGTGCAGCCTACAAATTTTATTGTGGACAAAGTCTCGAGAATGCCCACAGTGCCGAAGCAGATACTGAAGCGACCTACGAAATACTAAAAGCACAATTGGAACGTTATCCTGAATTGGAAAACGATATGAAATCATTATCGGAATTCACAACCCGCAAAAAATCAGTGGATTTTGCAGGATTTATCGCTTTGAATGCGGAAGGACAAGAAATATTTACTTTCGGAAAACACAAAGGCGCTTTGGTAGATGAGGTTTTAGATAAAGAACCGGGTTATTTCGGTTGGATTCAAAATGCCGATTTTCCATTGTACACTAAAAAAGTTCTAACGGCAATTAAGCTTCGAAAACTGAATAATAAATTCAATTAGTATTAACTAGCCCCGATAGCAATGAAAATCCTTTTGTCAGACTTTTTTTGGCTGATAAAAGATTGTAATGAATAGCGGGATTAGCTCTTAAAAACAATGAAAATAATCTGTATAGGCCGAAATTATGCCGACCATATAGCTGAATTGCAAAACGAACGTCCAAGCGAGCCTGTGGTTTTTTTAAAGCCAGATTCGGCGGTTTTACTAAAGCAACACCCGTTTGTCATCCCTGAATTCAGCAATGATATTCATCATGAAGTGGAGGTTTTGGTTAAAATCAATAAAGTGGGAAAATATATTGATGCTAAATTCGCTCATAAATATTATGACGAAATTGGATTGGGTATCGATTTTACCGCCCGAGATTTGCAAAGTCAACTCAAAGAAAAGGGTTTGCCATGGGAAAAAGCGAAGGCTTTTGACGGTTCAGCGGTAATAGGTGACTTTTTATCGATAAAAAGTTTCAATTCCCTAGAAAATATTACATTTGAATTAACAAATAATGGTCAAACGGTTCAAAAAGGAAATACCAGTATGATGTTGTGGAAAATTGACGAGTTAATTGCTCATGTTTCACAATATTTTACATTAAAAATTGGTGATGTTATTTTTACCGGAACACCACAAGGAGTAGCAAGAGTAAATCCTAACGATGTTTTAGAAGGATTTATAGAAGGAAATAAATTATTTAGAATTCAAGTAAAATAATGGCAATACATTATAATTTAGCAAAAGTTTACGCAATCTCTGACGATGATAAAGATTTTGTATTACAAATCATCAATCTTTTTGTAGAAGAAGTACCAGCAGATGTGGAGCAAATAAAAGTAGGAATCAAAGCCAAGGATTATCCTTATGCTTACGGTTTTGCGCATAAAGTAAAGCCTACACTTGATTTGTTGGGTATGGACGATGCCAAAGAAGAAATTCTTCAAATTGAACAATGGACCCGAGATCAAGGCAAGAAAAAAGAAATTAAAGAAATCTACAAAAGTTTATCTGAAAGAGTAGATTTGGCTTTGGCCGAAATTAAAAAAGATTTTAGTCTCTAAATCTTAGTATCTTAGTTCCTCAAAAACTTAGAACCTAAAAAGAAAAATGAAAGCAGCAATTGTTACTGTTGGCGATGAAATCCTTATTGGACAAATTGTCGACACAAATTCCTCGTTTATAGCCAAATCATTAGATAAAATTGGTATTGGAGTGCATGAAATGTTATCCATTACAGACGATAAGCAACATATTTTAGATACGCTTTCTTCGCTTCAAAATAAAGTCGATGTCGTTATTGTAACAGGAGGTTTAGGGCCAACAAAAGACGATATTACCAAAAAAACATTTTGTGATTATTTTGAAGATGACCTGATTTTTGATGACAAAGTTTTAGCTCATGTTACCCAATTAATTGAAAATTTCTTTAAGCGACCAATCACACAAATCAACAAAGATCAAGCGCTCGTTCCTTCAAAATGTGACGTGTTGTTCAATCAAGTGGGTACTGCTCCAGGTATGTGGATGGAAAAAGAAAACACCGTTTTTATTTCACTTCCAGGCGTTCCATTCGAAATGAAATATCTCATAGAAAATGAGGTAATCCCAAAATTGATAACCAAATTCGAACGTCCGTATATTGTGCATAAAACGATTCTAACCTACGGAGTAGGCGAAAGTTTGCTAGCTGAACGAATTGAATCATGGGAGGACAATCTGCCAGAATTTATCAAATTAGCCTATTTGCCCAGTCCGGGACGAGTACGTTTGCGACTTTCGGCTCGTGGAATTGAAGAAAATATATTGCACGAAGGAATCAAACATCAAATTGAAAAACTTCAATTGATTATTTCAGATTGCATTGTTGGTTACGATGATGGTGAAACCATAGAAGTCGTTTTAGGAAGGTTGTTAACTGAAAAAAAATTAACCCTTTCTACCGCTGAAAGTTGTACAGGAGGGAAAATAGCGAGTACATTAACTTCAGTATCAGGAGCTTCCAATTATTTTAAAGGAAGTGTGGTAAGTTATGCTACCGAAGTAAAAGAGAATGTGTTAGGAATTTCTCCCGACATCATTAAAGAGTATTCTGTCGTCAGTGCACCTGTTGCCGAAGCTATGGCTTTGCAAGTTCAACAGCTCTTAAAATCAGATTATGCCATTGCCACCACAGGAAATGCAGGGCCAAATAAAGGAGATGCTGATGCAGAAGTTGGAACAGTTTTTATTGCCATTGCCACCCCAAAAGGTGTTTTTAGTGAGGAATTTAACTTCGGACAACCTCGTGAAAAAGTCATAGATAGAGCCGTTACCAAAGGATTAGAAATAATTTATAAAGAAATTACAAAAAACTTATAATATTGTTTGTTACATCCGTTTCTTTTTTGTTATTTTGCACTCTGAATTTTGAATAACGATAAAAGATAAGCATAATGTCAAGAGTTTGTGACCTTACAGGAAAAAGAGCGATGGTAGGAAATAACGTTTCTCACGCTATGAACAAGACAAAGAGAAAATTCTCTGTGAACTTGGTTAAAAAACGTTTTTACCTTCCTGAAGAAGACAGATGGATTACTCTAAGAGTAGCTGCTTCTACAATTAAAACGATTAATAAAAATGGAATCTCTGCAGTTTTGAAAAAAGCGCAGACAGAAGGATTTATCAAATAATCTGTTCCTAAATAACTATATAGCAAGATGGCAAAGAAAGGTAATAGAATCCAAGTAATTTTAGAATGTACTGAGCACAAAGCTTCTGGCGTAGCTGGAACTTCTCGTTACATCACAACGAAAAACAAAAAAAACACTCCAGACCGTTTGGAAATTAAAAAATTCAATCCAGTTTTGAAGAGAGTGACTGTACATAAAGAAATTAAATAATTAGAGATTTAAAATAAATCTCAAATGGTTACATTAGAGATTGATTTAATTCAAATAAAACAATATAAGTCATGGCAAAGAAAACCGTAGCAACTTTACAAACAGCTTCTAAGAGATTATCAAAAGCTATCAAAATGGTGAAATCTCCTAAAACTGGTGCGTATACTTTTGTTGAGTCAATCATGGCTCCAGAAGAAGTAGATACATTCTTGAAAAAGAAATAATCTCAAAACAACAATATACTAAAGCTACTTTCTTCTGGAAGTAGCTTTTTTATTTTATATTTTTTCCTAATCTATTATTTTGCCTAAGGAAGGGCAGCACCTCATAAAAATTTTATACTTTTGAGGAACAAATTGAAATTTTTATTTCGGTTTGTTTTTCATAATTCTTAGAAGCCAATCGAAAAGGCATTTTTTAAGCGTAATTCCTGTCTCGTCATTATTGACGAGAGGCTAAAAAAAAAAGACTTTAGGCTCCTATTTTAATAAACCAAAAAACAAGATGAGTTTTTTTAAAAGAATATTTTCTTCCGAAAAAAAAGAAACACTAGACAAAGGTCTTGAAAAAACGAGCACATCCTTTTTATCAAAACTAACCAAAGCCGTTGCTGGGAAATCAAAAGTAGATGATGATGTCTTAGACAACCTTGAGGAAATATTAGTTTCTTCTGATGTGGGCGTGAACACTACACTTAAAATTATAGAGCGCATTGAAAAACGCGTTTCCGAAGATAAATACTTAGGAACCGAGGAACTCAACGTAATCCTTCGTGAAGAAATTGCTGGGCTTTTATCGGAAACCAATTCAGGAGAAGCTACCGAATTTGACATTCCAGCCAACAAAAAGCCATACGTTATTATGGTTGTAGGTGTAAACGGTGTGGGTAAAACTACCACCATTGGAAAGTTGGCGAACCAATTCAAAAAAGCAGGCTACAGCGTTGTGCTTGGTGCAGCCGATACTTTTAGAGCTGCTGCCATAGACCAATTACAAATTTGGGCCGATAGAGTAGGTGTGCCTATTGTAAGACAACAAATGGGAAGTGATCCCGCTTCGGTAGCTTTCGATACTTTACAAAGTGCCGTAGCTCAAAATGCCGATGTAGTCATTATTGATACCGCTGGTCGTTTGCATAATAAAGTAGGTTTAATGAACGAACTAACAAAAATAAAGCGTGTTATGGAAAAAGTCGTTTCAGATGCTCCACACGACGTTTTATTGGTTTTAGATGGTTCTACCGGTCAAAATGCTTTCGAGCAAGCCAAACAGTTTACAGCCGCTACCGAAGTATCTTGTCTAGCCGTTACAAAACTAGACGGAACTGCAAAAGGTGGTGTGGTGATTGGTATTTCCGATCAATTCCAGATTCCAGTAAAATATATTGGGGTAGGTGAAGGCATTGACGACTTGCAAGTGTTCAATAAATATGAATTTGTAGATTCTTTTTTTAAATAACAGATGAATAAGTTAATCGAATTTTATAAAAACCTAAAGCCATTGCATTTGTTTTTATTTGCAACCGCTTTTCTGCTTTTGGCAAGAACAACTGAGGATAATTTAGGCTTCGAAATGGGCTGTCTTTTTGCAGCGTTGTTTTTATACATTTTGGCTTTATCAAAGTATACTAAGAAAAAATAAGAATAAAAAAAACCACTCGATTGAGTGGTTTTTTTATTATGCTCGGCTTGTGATTAGAGTGTTTAGGTAAATTCAGAGAGTTTTCAAAATAAATTTTGCCTAGCAATCGCGTAAAACCTTTGTTAACGTTCTTTTTTCTTGAAAATATTCCACCATTTTACATTCTTATTCTGGTAGTTTTTCATATAATGTTCTTCTCCTTTTAATTCAATCCACTTTTTTTTAAAAGCAGTCTTTAGAATTACATTATCTTCTATTTTTATGTTAGAATTTGGATAAGATTCATTTGAACTCATTATACTTGCTCTAAAAGCTCCCATATTAATCATTTCAATAATCCAATGAAAATCATTTTCACCACCTTCATATTCTTGCATAAGTTTAGAAATAATTATGTCATCTTCCAGAATCCCATTTTTTTGGATAATTAGAATTGAATCGATAATTTTTTCCGCAAGTTGTTCTGTCATTTTTTTAAGTTATGATTTTTTAATTGTTTCTTTTTTCTAAAATTACTGTTAGCTGTACATTATATTTACACCGCTCCCAAAGTATACAATTGTTCCATTGTTGGCGATGTACTTCCACCTGCTGGTTCCAGTGTAATCCCAAAAGCTTCGGCATCACCAGTTTTGCTCACAGCAAAAAAGCGGCTGTTGTTTTCGTCAAAATTATCCAATAATCCTATGCTTGTTGGCGTAAGTGCCGGTTTTAGTTTTAGCGACCATACTTGGTACACCATTCCTTCAGGAGGTTCTGGTAATCCTGAGGCATCTATATAAACCACTTGAGTATCTTTATTCCAATATACTTTTGCCGAAGAACTTGGTGAAACCGTTTGTCCCGCAAGCGCTACAACCGTATTTTTAGTATCGCGAATTACGGCCAAAGCCTCGTTCGATTGCTTGTTCTGGTTTTCGGTAGAAACTACCGCTTCGTTTAATTTTGATTTTTCATTTTCCAGCGTTACAATCTCATTTTCAAAAGTTACTTGTTGGTTGTATAAATAACCTACACCTAATAATAAAACCGCTGCTGCTGCCCAACCTAAATAATTCAATTTATTCGATTTTGGTTTAAGTGCTATAACCTTGTTTTGTTTAAGGTCAAGTTTCGATTTGATTTTTTCGAAATTCTCAACAGATAAAAATGGTGAAAAACTGGTTGAAATATTTACAATAGATTTCTCTATAGAAATAATCTCATCGTTAATTTCTTTGTGCTTTTTGGCCATTTCGGCTACTTCCATGTTTTCGGTTTCAGTAAGTAAACCATAAACGTAGAGTTCTAATATCCCTGATTCTATGTATTCTTTTATATCCATTATACTTTCAAAAAGTTTCGTAAGTCATTAATACAGTTTCGGTTTTGAGTTTTGATAGTTCCTAACGGAATTTCTAACTCCTCTGAGGCTTCTTGTTGTGTGTAGCCTTTAAAAAATAGTAAATCAATGATCTGGATACATTTTGGCTTTAGTTTTTTTACAAACTCTTGAATGCCAATAGTGTCAATTCGGTTAATCATTTTATTACTGTCATCTAGTAGATGTACGAAATTATCGGAAGAAAGGTTTTTTTGATTGTTATTAAATCCTTTAGATCTTAATTTATCTATGGATGTATTTCGTGCAATATTTAGTATCCAAGTATAAAAGCGGCCTTTGCTTTCATTATAGGAGTCTATGTTTTTCCAAATTTTTACAAACACTTCTTGTAACACATCTTCGGCTTCTTCTTTGTCTTTGATCAAGTTGTTGATTATCGCAAAAAGACTTTTGGAATACATATCATATACATGACTAAAAGCTCGGTCGTCTTTTTTTAGGATTAAGGGTAACAATTCTTCTTGTGTCATAGGATGTAATAAGTGTCTTACAAACTTATAGAAACTTTTTTTACAAAAGTAATTTTAACTATTTTATTATTTGATGGATAAATATTTAACAATTTAAATTAGATGAAGTGCTCTAAAATCAAGGGATTATAAAAATAAAAATATTTTTTTTCACTTTTTTAAAACCATAAGTAATGTTATCCCGTATATCCATTTATTAATCATTTAAATTATAAAACAATGAAAAACACAAAATTGTATTTAGGCTTATTGTTAGCTGCGATTTCGGGTCTATTATTAATCGCCGCTGACCATGCCGATGCACCAGCAATTACAGGTAATGCGAATGACATCACAGACGTGTATGCTTTTCAAGGACAAAACACAAATAACATGGTGTTTGTGGTAAATACACAAGGGTTATTAAGTCCAGGTGCTACTAGCACTGCGACATTTAATGAAAGTGTAATGACTGAAATTAACATTGACAATACTGGGGACAATGTTGAAGATTTAGTGATTCAAGCGATTAAACGTGGAGGGAAGATGTATTTCTTTGGACCAATAGCTCCTGGAACTACTGGTACTTCAAGTACAGTTAAAACATCAGCTGCAGCCGGAAGTGTTAGTATTTCTCAATATGGTCAATCGCCAATTACAGCAACCAGTAATGGGATGAGCTTTTTTGCTGGACCAAGAGACGATCCGTTCTTTTTCGATTTAAATCAGTTTAAAGCTATTCTTGCCGGAACTGCAGGTGGATTTAATAATCCTGGAACCGACACTTTTGCGGGAACTAATGTCTTAGCGACTATTATTGAAGTACCAAAATCGATGTTAGGGTCATCAGCAACTATTAATGTTTGGGCTGAAACGAAACAAAAACAATAATTCAAACTTAAAAAAATGTTTACTATGAAAACAAATAAAATTAAATTTTTAGTAATGTCAATTTTGGCAACGGCAACTTTTGTAAGTTGTAATAATGACGATGATGATGCTCCAATGAGTGATATGTCTGTTGACTTTTCAGGAACGTATGTTCAAAAAGATCAAATGGCTAGACCAGCGATAAATACGGTTTTTATTGCTTCAGGAGCGCCTAAAGATGCATTCAATTCAACAATTCCATCCGCTATGGGAGCATCTTATCAAGCTACTTTTCAATCTAGATTGTTAGCATTGAATGCTGGGTATACAACTAATGCTTTAGGTCAAGATGCTGCAACTTTTACAGGATTATTGGCTACTGATGTTTTAGGTGTTAAAAAGACAGGGACAACTACTTTTTTTGATGGTGTAAATGTCCTTACTGGTCGTGCACTGGCTGATGATGTAATTGATGTTGAGTTATTGCTGATTTTTGGAGGACCTGCTGGAACTTCAAATGCATCATTGACTTCTGATCACGTGGATGCAAACGACAAATCTTTTTTGCCCTCATTTCCTTACTTGGCTTCGGCTTGGTAGTATAACCTAAAAAAATAGAGCGTGTATCTTCTATACGCTCTATTTTTTATCAATCAAAAACAAACAAAAACCAACTGCAATGAAAACATTCAATTTAGCGATTATTTTATTTATGACTTTATTAATGGTGAGTTGTGAAAAAAAATCAGATCA
The DNA here is from genome assembly GCA_030153045.1 of Flavobacterium sp. Classification (GTDB taxonomy): domain Bacteria; phylum Bacteroidota; class Bacteroidia; order Flavobacteriales; family Flavobacteriaceae; genus Flavobacterium. Next base: position 26,857 of record JASLID010000069.1, on the reverse strand, counting down.
AATTACAAATAGTAAAGACTACAATGTCTTTTTAGAGTCTAAGTATAATGAATCACTCCATTTTGCCAATTCAGAAATAGGTTTTTGGCAAAAAAAGTTTGAGGCAGCTCCTAATCAAATTACTTATTTGAGCAAAATTGCAGCCAATTATTCTTCCCTTTTTGAAATTACTGGAAACATTAACTATATATACACAGCAGAAGAATTATTAATTCAATCTAATGAAGCTTTCAATTATACTGAAGTAGGTGCCATAAGAGCATTAGCCAGAAACTATATTACTCAACATCGTTTTAAAGAGGCGTTAGTGCTTGCCAACAAAGCTTTAGCAATTGGAGAAGGAATGAAAGAAACTCAAAAATTACTTTTTGATGTTCAAATGGAATTAGGAAATTATGCTGATGCAGAAAAAAACTTAAAGGCCATTCAAGACTATAAAGATTTTGACTTTTTAATTAGAATAGCCAAATGGAATGATCATCTTGGCGATTTACCAACGGCTATTTCATTTATGGAAAAAGCAGCAAAGCAAGCCGAAAAAAATGAAAGCAAAGGATTAAAAATTTGGGCCTATTCTAATCTTGGTGACATGTATGGGCATGCAGGCCAAATTGAAAATTCGTATGCCCTTTACCTAAAGACTTTAAAGCTTGAAAACAATAATAGTTATGCTCTAAAAGGAATTGCTTGGATTGTATTTTCTCACGAGAAAAACACGACAGAAGCCAATCGAATTATCGATCTAATTTCTAAAAAACACAATTCCCCAGATTTCTATTTGCTTAAATCTGAAATTGCAGAATATGAAAATAAGAACGAGTTAAAATCTGAAAATATGAACGCTTATTTTAATATGCTACTGCAAAATAAATATGGCGCGATGTATAACAAATACAATGCTTTGATTTATGCAGATAATAAAAGCACAGCTCAAAAAGCATTAGAAATTGCTAAAATTGAAGTGGAGCATAGACCAACACCTGATTCCTACGATTTATTAGCATGGTCGTATTATAACTTGGGGGATTCTAAAAAAGCATTAGAAATTGCGCAAAAACATGTAGCTGGAAAATCATTTGAACCAGAATTAAATTATCATTTGGCCCTAATTTACAAAGCCAATAAAATGGACACTTTGATAAGACCTATAAAACAGGATTTGTTAGCTAGTACTTTCGAATTGGGTCCAAATTTCAAACAAAAAATAGATAACTTATAATGAAGATCTATATTGAAATTCTTTTCCTATTCTTGATGTTTACAGGGTATTCTCAAGTAAAAAAAGGGTCAATACATGATGTCAATGGTAATCCGATTGAGTCTGCTTATATCATCAATGTAAATTCTAAAAGCCATGCACACACTGATGAATTTGGGAGTTTTGGAATTGACAAAACAGCTGTTGGTGATATTCTGGATGTTTCAGCTTTAGGATATAAAAAAAGCAATTTCAATGTGACCGAAAGTAATATTGAAATTATTCTGGAAGAAGATATTTATAAGTTAGAAGAAGTTGTTATCCATTCGAAATTGTCTGCTATGAATGTAATTTCAAAAATAGATTTGCAAACCAAACCCGTAAATTCTTCACAGGAGATTTTAAGGAAAGTACCTGGATTATTCATAGGTCAGCATGCTGGTGGAGGCAAAGCAGAGCAAATATTTTTGAGAGGTTTCGATATCGATCATGGAACTGATATTGCATTGTCTGTTGACGGAATGCCAGTAAATATGGTTTCTCACGCACACGGTCAAGGTTATGCGGATTTGCATTTTGTAATTCCAGAAACCATCGAGAAAATTGATTTTGGAAAAGGAACGTATTATGCCAACAAAGGTGATTTTGCCACCGCCGGATATGTTTCATTTCAAACGAAAGAAAAAATTATGGGTAATAGTTTGACTCTTGAAGCTGGACAATTCAATACGCTGAGAACAGTTGGTATTTTTAACCTTTTGGAAAATCAGAAAAAACAAAGTGCCTATTTAGCAACCGAATATGTGCTGACTGACGGGCCTTTCGATTCCCCTCAAAATTTTAAAAGAGTGAATTTATTTGGGAAATACACCAATAATTTATCTGAAAATAGCAAGTTTTCGGTTATGGCTTCTCGTTTTTCAAGCAAATGGGATGCCTCTGGGCAAATTCCACAACGGTTGGTTGATAACGGAACCATATCAAGATTTGGTGCCGTAGATGATACCGAAGGAGGAAATACTTCTAGAACCAATTTTAATTTGGTTTTGACTAAAAACATTAGCGATAATACCTTTTTAAAAACCAATGCTTTTTATTCCAATTACCAATTTGAATTGTATTCTAATTTTACTTTTTTCTTGGAAGATCCCATTAATGGAGACCAAATTAAACAGAAGGAAAACAGAGATATTTATGGTTTGAATGCTGAGCTCAATAAAAGATTGAAAATTGCAACTACCGATGCTTTGTTGCAAGTAGGTTTTGGTTTTCGTGCTGATGAAACAAAAAATACAGAGTTGTCGCATACCTTAAATCGGAGTGAAACTTTAGAAAACATAAAATTAGGGGACATTGATCAAACAAATGTTTTCTCCTACTTAAATGCTGAGTTCGATTTTGGAAAACTTAAAATAAATCCAGCAATCCGAATGGATTACTTTAAGTTCAATTATCAGGACAAATTAGCTGTAAACTATAAAACACAGTCGGAAGATAAAGTGAAATTCTCTCCAAAATTGAATTTCATCTTTTCACAAAATAATGACTTGCAGTTCTATTTAAAATCAGGTTTGGGTTTCCATTCTAACGATACTAGAGTAGTGGTGGAGCAAACGGGAAAGAAAATACTACCTACAGCTTTTGGGTCAGATTTAGGAACCATTTTTAAACCATTTCCTAGATTGGTGGTTAATTCAACACTTTGGTATTTGGATTTAGAACAAGAGTTTGTGTATGTGGGCGATGCAGGAGTGGTTGAGCCTAGCGGAAGATCAAAACGCATGGGAATCGATTTGGGGTTGCGTTATCAGATGACTGATTACTTGTTTTTTGATGCCGATGCCAATTATACTTACGCAAGAAGCACGGATGAACCTAAAGGTCAAGATTATATTCCTTTAGCACCAGATTTTACAGTCACAGGAGGTTTTAGTGTTACTGATTACAAAGGGTTTTCCGGAGGATTTCATTATCGATATTTGAAAACGCGTCCTGCAAATGAAGATAATTCAATTGTTGCCAAAGGGTATATGGTTTCAGATATAAATATGAATTATAAGTACGAAAATTTCGTTTTTGGAATTTCCGCAGAGAATATTTTCAACACCAAATGGAATGAAACACAGTTCGCTACCGAATCAAGGTTGCAAAATGAAACAGAAAGTGTTGAAGAAATTCATTTTACCCCAGGAACTCCTTTTTTTATAAAAGGAAAAATAACGTATACTTTTTAGTTAAGTGAAGTTTGTTTGTTTTGATTGTTTTTTTGAGAGTGGTTGTTTGAGTTATTTAGACAACCACTTTCTATTTTTAACCTACAACTAATTTGGCAGTTTCTTTTGCTATTCCTATAGTTGCAATGGATCCACTATTAAATTTAAGGAAATCAGATTCGACACCATCACTAAAAATAACACCACTTGTAGGCATTAATGATTCTATCGTTAAAGCGTTTTGTGATTTTATAATTCCGGCAGTTATTCCAATTTGAGTCCTTACACTTTGAAAAGGTTCTCTTACAGCAAATAGTAATTCGTTGTCTTTTAGTTTTGGTCTTTTGGTCTTTAAATTTTTTTCGAACATGTTGGCTATACCATACGACATATTAAAGATAGAACTCAACCAGCCAGTTGAGCCAGCGGGTGTTGAAACTATCAAACCACTGGAAGAATGCTCTTCAACATCGTTATTGTAGGTTATTTTATATTTGGCAGAAATATGAGATGAGGCGCCAATGAACAAATCGTTAAAGGCTAAAAGACGTTGACCATCGTTTAATTTTGCTTCAGCAAATCGCATCGTTTTCGAATTAAACTTGTTGGTAATTACGTTTTCAACCCCATCAATAAAGTTCGAAACATCAAAAGGCAATAAAACGCCGTCGTATCTTTCTTTGTCTGGATTTACCGCAATGATTGGAATATTCTTCGAGTATTTTGCTGTATTTGCCACAAGTCCGTCTTGACCAATTACTATAATTAGCTGATTTTCAGAAAAAATAAAAGATGAAACAAAATTTCGTTCAACAATTTTATTCTTAATGACTTTTGAAAGTTGAATTTGTAATGATTGTAACGAATTTTGGAAAATTTCATGCTCAATTTCGTAATCATCAAAATTTCCGCCAAGACGTTCAATGTAAAATTTTGCTTGTGCTTTTGTATTAAACCGTTCAATTAATAATTCAAGTCGAGTTTTGTTCTTTACAATTATTGCATATTCAACACTCATTCTTTAATTATTTCTCGTTTAATAAAGAATCTAATAAATCCGGACTGATATTTAAGTTTCCAATTTTATCAGCATTTTCAGCTAATTCTCTAAAAGCAAGAGAAATATTGAATTTAGGATCAGTATTATTGTTTAAAGCTGTTAAAATTTTCCAATCAATGTTTTTATACGGTTTTAAAGTTGCCTCTAGAACATATCCTTGAGTTTCCGCTTCAATTTTATCGTTTTCTGTTTTTTCTTCAATCAATAATTTCCTTTGATTTTCAACTGAAATATCAGCTTCAAGTTTCATTTCTCTTAACTTTCGGTCATTTTCAGCTTTAATGACTTCAGATTCCATTTTCTTCTCTGTAATTTGCTTTTGCTTTTCTTCAATTGCAATTTCAGTATTAAGTTCTGTTTCTTTAATTTTTCTTTCCTGTTCTACAGCGAAATTTCTTCTTTCGTATATGGCTTGATCGGCTTCCTGTTGTAATTTTTCTCTAGTTTCCGTTTCCAAAGCTCTTGACATTTCAGGTGTTGCAGAAATAGCTAAAATATTGGCGCCCAAAATTTCTATACCGAGCATATTTATTGCCGAAGAGTTTTTCAAACCTTCAATAATACTTTCTTCAATAGTTTTGGCAGAACGGATTGCATCTTTCAGTTTTATTCCATGAATGAAAGAAGAAGTTGCCGTTTGAGCTTCATTAATTAATCTTTGGTTTAACTTCTCAATGTCATTTTTTTTATACTGTCCGTTGTCTTGAACAGTAAAATCTAAAACATCAGATAAAGTTTTTGGATTTGTAATTTTATAACTGATTTGACCTTGAATGGTTACGGTTTGATAATCATTTGTTGATTCACTAAAAATAAAAGGTAAATCGTTACTTCCCATCGGGATAGCAACAATAGAGCTATTTGGTGAAAAATAGAAAAATGATAACCCACGACCTTCACGTTTTATATTTCCATTTTTAAAATGTAAAACATAAGTCATTGCATCAAATTTGATGTGTTTAAATCCAAACATATTTTAATTGTTTCGTATTAGTTTAATTTTTTAAAGCACGTGATTAAATGCCATTTGCAATGGCTAGAAAATCATCAGCTTTTAGTGAGGCTCCTCCAATTAATCCACCATCAACATCTGGTTTCGAGAAAATTTCTTTGGCATTGTCTGGTTTTACACTTCCACCATACAAGATAGAAACATCTTCTGCAATATCACTTCCGTATTGTTTGCGAATCGTTTCGCGGATAAATTCATGCATTTCCTGTGCTTGTTCCGGAGTGGCAGTTTCGCCTGTTCCTATAGCCCAAACAGGTTCGTATGCTAAGATTATATTTTCCCAAGCACTTTCAGGTAAATTAAACAACCCATCGCGCAATTGTCCTTCTACAATATTAAAGTGGCTGTTTGTAGTTCTGTCTTTTAGTTCTTCCCCAAAACAGAAAATAACTTTCATATCGTGTTTTAAGGCTGTTTCCACTTTATTTGCCAATAATGCATCGGTTTCATGAAAGTAAGCGCGACGTTCTGAATGACCAATAATAACAATATCTACACCAATGCTTTTCAACATATCTGCCGAAATTTCACCAGTAAAAGCACCACCTTCTGCTTGATGCATGTTTTGGGCAGCCACTTGAATATTAGTAAATTCGGTATGATCAACAGCAGATGCTAAATTAACAAATGTTGGTGCGATGATGATTTGCGCTTTACTGTCAGTAGGTAACTTCTGGATTAATTCATTGATTAAATCTTCAGTTTCCTCAGCATTTTTATTCATTTTCCAGTTTCCTGCAACTATTTTAGTTCTCATTAGTTTTTAGGTTTGTTAGTAACGTTTTTACTTGTTCATGATCCGTTTCAATCGCTTTAAATAAAGAAATTTTACCGGTCTTGTCCAGTATAATATATCTTGGAATCCAATTCAAATCGATTGCTTTTCCAAAATCCCCTTTCATTCCGTCTGGAATTAAATAATGGTCTCCTTTTATTTCATATCTTTCAATTCCTTTTGCCCAAGCTTCAGGAGTTTTATCGCAGGATAAGAAAACAAAATCGGCATTAGGGTAAGAAGCTTGTAATTCTTTAACATTAGACATGTTTTTTACACAATCACTACACCATGAAGCCCAAACTTCAATAACTAAAGTTTTGCCTTTGTGTTTTTTGATAATGTCTTTAAACTTTATTTGATCACCTTTAAGAGTTGTCAATTTATAAGTTAAGGCTTCTTTCGAAAATTCAGGGACTGGTGCATTTGCACAGCCAAAGGTTAGTGCAATTATAGATAACAAGCAAAGTAGTTTTTTCATAAGTTATGATTTAATGAATTCAAAAAAAAAGATTAGTAATTTTATGAAATTTGAAAAAAATAAATCCATTTGTCTTTTCATGATTTATTTCTTTAATTCAGCGTATGGTTTGTTAATTAATTCCTGATAATCGATAGGATCAAATTTTTCGGCACCAATTCCAGTATAGTATTTGAAAGCGTTTCCGTTCCATAAATATTTCACGCCTGGTGTGTCTTTTCCAGAGCCTAACAAATTCCAAAACGGAATAATTTCGATGATTTTATAAGGATATTCAGCTCCAGTTTCTTTGAAAAAGGCCGGAATCAAATCTGCTTCTTCATTCATGAAAATGATTAGTATTTCAGGGAAATTAGCGTTTTTTCGTTTTAACTCAGTTAATTCTTTTGCAGCTTGACGGCAATGGTCGCAACCAGGAACAAAGAAACATAGTGTTTTTCTACCAGTATCTATTTTTGGAAATAATTTTGCATAGCCTGATTTGCTTTTTGGAGGTTCGTTTGTTGCAATTTTTTCGACTACTTTCTCTGTCTTTTCTTTTTTTACAGAATCTGTTTTTACTACTGATGCAACAACCGAATCTTTTACAATTTCAGTCGAATTTTCAGTTGTAATACTATCAGTTACTATAGATGTTGGTTCAACAGCTTCTAAATCATTGGTGATTTTTTTAATTGGAGCCAATATAAAAATAGAAAGAATCGCCGCAAAAGTAATGATGGCAACGATCCAAAAATTATGTTTTGCATAGTTTTCTTTTGGTAATAAATACAATAATATGGCTAACAATACTATGGCAACGATATTTTTGATGATGGCCTCAATAGGTGTCATTGGGATTAATTCACCAAAACAACCACAATTACCTGTGTCGCCTCCACTTAAAAAAGTAACATACGACAAATGACCTACAAAAACAGCCAATAGTAAAATGGTAGCCGGAATAATTAATTTTCTTAAAAAGTTATTTTGAAGAATCAGGATTCCCAAAGCCAATTCGATACCAATTAATATTCTCGAAAACCAAGACGCAATATTCTCAGAAAAACCTAGTGGATACAATTGTTTTACTTCAAAAGTTGAAATGGCAAAATAAGGTGACGGATACATTTTGGCCACAGCCGAAACAATAAATAAAATTGAAATAATTAATCTAATCATCCAAGAGAAATAGCTTCTTGATTTTTCCATATGAATTGCTTTTATTACAAATGTAAAGTAGATTGAAATGAGTATTTGTTAATGAGTTGTTATTTCTTGTAATCCATCAAAATTAATGCAAAAACGGCATAGTTAATCATGTCCTGATAATTGGCATCAATTCCTTCCGAAACTAATGTTTTTCCTTTATTGTCTTCAATTTGTTTCACGCGAAGAATTTTTTGCAAAATCAAGTCGGTTAAGGAACTCACACGCATATCACGCCAGGCTTCACCATAATCATGATTTTTGTTTTCCATTAATTCTTTGGTGAGTTTTACTTTTTCGTCATATAATGCAACGGCTTCTTCAACGTCTAAATCCGGTTGGTCAGCGATTCCTTTGTCCAACTGAATTAAAGCCATAATAGAGTAATTGATAATGCCAATAAACTCAGAACTTTCTCCTTCATCTACTTTTCGAACTTCGTTTTCCTGTAAACTGCGAATGCGTTGGGCTTTTATGAATATTTGATCGGTTAATGATGGCAATCTCAAAATCCGCCATGCACTTCCATAATCTTTCATTTTTTTACTATATAAATCTCGGCAAATTGAAATTATAGCATCGTATTGTTGTGCCGTATTACTCATTATTAAATTATATTTGTATCAAATTTGTTCAAAAATAAGGTATTTTTTTGATTGATGATTGATGATTAACGATTTTTGAACGCTGAATTTAAAAACTGAAACCTATAAAGATGACGATTAACTGCAAGGGACAACTAATTGATTTATCTAGACCTAAAGTAATGGGAATTTTGAACGTTACCCCTGATTCGTTTTATGACGGAGGACGATTTAATTCTGATACCACTTTTTTGACTCAAGTAGAAAAAATAGTGCAGGAAGGGGCAACGTTTATTGACATTGGTGGGCAATCGACCAGACCAAGTTCTGATTTAGTTTCTGTTGAAGATGAATTGCATAGAGTTGTACCTGTTGTCAATGCTATTTTGAAGAATTTTCCTGAAGCCATACTTTCGATAGATACTTTTTACGGTAAAGTGGCTGAAGCTTGCATTGAAAGTGGTGCGGCCATAATTAATGATGTTTCTGCTGGAAGTTTAGATGCGACTATGTTTGAAATTATTGCCAAACACCAAGTGCCTTATTGTATGATGCACATGCGTGGCACACCACAAACCATGAAACAGCTCACCAATTACGATGATTTAGTCAAAGAAATTTTGTTTTATTTTTCTGAAAAAGTAGCAAAAGCCAGAAGCCTCGGAATTAATGATTTGATTGTTGACCCTGGTTTTGGTTTTGCCAAAACGATGCAACAAAACTTTGAGCTTTTAAATAAACTAGAACTGTTTGATATTCTCGAATTGCCTATTTTAGTCGGAATGTCACGTAAATCGATGATCTACAAAAGACTTGGGACTACAGTTGAGAATTCGTTGAACGGGACTTCGGTTCTAAATACAATTGCATTAACAAAAGGCGCTAAAATTCTTCGTGTACACGATGTAAAAGAAGCGGTTGAGTGTGTGAAATTATTTGAGGCAACTCATTTTTAATTGCCTAATTACTACTGATAAAACTTTCTATTTGAGGGATAGTGTCTGGAGCGACAGGTCTTCCGTTTTTAATAGCTACTCCCGTTACTTTTGCAGATAAAACTGGTTTGTTATCTGAAAGTTTGATAATATTTTGATGAAAAACGACCTTTAAATTGCCTTCTTTTTCAGCATGAACTTCAATTTTGAATTTGTCGCGACTCACTAGTGAACTTTTAAAATTCATTTCAATGGTTTTTACCATTAGCATAATATTGTTTTGGGCAAATTCTACAAAATCAACACCATGGTGGTGTAAAAATTCATGTCGGGCATGCTCTAGATAATTTTGATAAACGGAATTGTTAACAATTCCTTGTACGTCTAATTCGTAATCTCTTACATCTAATTCAATTGAAAATTTCTGCATTTCTTTTAGTTTAAATTTCTTCTACATGATTCACAAATTGCGAATCGTATAATTTTTTATAATATCCGTTTGGTTTTTGTAATAAAGTAGTGTGATTTCCTTCTTCCACAACAATTCCTTTGTCTAATACGATGATTTTATCAGCATTGATTACTGTTGCCAATCGGTGCGCAATAACAATCGAAGTTCTGTTTTTGGTTAAGGTATCTGTTGCTTTTTGAATTAATTCTTCCAAATAAGTATCAATAGAAGAAGTGGCTTCATCGAGAATTAAAATGCTTGGATTACTAACATAAGCCCTTAAAAATGCAATTAATTGACGCTGCCCTGAAGAAAGCATGTTTCCTCTTTCTTTTACATTATAATCATATCCTTCAGGTAAAGTCATGATAAAATCATGTGCACCAATTTCTTTTGCGGCTTTTATAACGTCTTGCCGAGTTATTTCGGGATTATTGAGCGTGATATTGTTGTGAATGGTATCAGCAAATAAGAAAACATCTTGCAAAACCACTGCAATTTGTTGGCGTAAACTGTCTAAAGTGTAATGGTCAATATTTTGATCGTCAATAGAAATTGTTCCAGACTTTATTTCGTAAAAACGATTCAATAAATTGATAATGGTCGATTTTCCAGCACCAGTGGCACCTACAATGGCAATGGTTTCTCCTTCGGCAGCAGAAAGATTAATACTTTTTAAAACATCTTCCTCTTTTTTATAACCAAAAGTTACATTTTCAAAATCAATTTTTCCTTTAAATTTAGGTGCGATTTGTGTTCCTATATCTTCAATGTGATTTTTGGTATCTAAAACTTCAAATACACGATTGGCCGCAATCATTCCCATTTGCATCTCATTGAATTTATCGGCAATTTGTCTAAGTGGCGTAAAGAAAATCGAAATGTACATCGTGTAAGCAAACAAATCTCCTTGTTTGGTTATTGTATCGCCACCAATGATGAGAAGTGCTCCGTAATAAATAATAAAACTTAAAGTCAAGTAGGTAATAATATCTGCAATGGGGAAAAAAATCGAGTTATACCAAACGTTTTTTACCCAAGCCTTACGGTGTTTGTTGTTGATTTCTTTGAATTTATCAAATTCGATGTCTTCACGAGTAAACAATTGCACTATTTTCATTCCGGTGACTCTTTCTTGGACGAAAGTGTTCATGTTGGCAATTTGGTTTCGCACTTCTTCAAAAGCACCTTGCATTTTTCTTTGGAAAACTCGAGTAGCATAGATTAATATGGGCATTGCAGCAACTACAATCATGGTCAATTTCCAATTCATCCACAACATAAAACCAAGAACCACGACCATTTTAAGCAAATCACTAATAATCATGAATAAACCTTGGCTGAAAATTCGGGCAATGGCTTCAATATCTGAAACTGCTCTGGTTACTAATTTTCCAACGGGCTCGTGATCGAAGTAACTCATTTTAAAACTAGTCATGTGTTTGAAAAGCTTTGTTCGAATGTCTCTTATAATATCTTGCCCCAACCAGTTTGCCCAATATACAAAGTAAAATTGAGCCAAAACTTCCAATAAAAGCGTTGCTGCCATGAAAAAAATAAACAGGTAAAACCCATTGAAATTTTTTGTGGTAACGTAATCGTCTATGATATCCTTTAATAAATAGGGGCGAAGTGCTGCAAAAATAGATAGCAAAATAGCCCATACAATCACGCTGTTATAACGCCATTTGTAGGGCTTGGTGTATTCTAGTATGCGTTTAAAAAGCTTGGTATCAAATGCTTTCATGCTTATTAATGTAAGGATATGTTATTTGGGTGAGAAATAATCCTTGAGCCGGTACCGAAAAACCTGCTTTTTCTCGACTCTTACTTTCTATTATTTGTACAAAATCATCTTTTGTAATTTTGTGTAAACCAATGTTGACCAATGTTCCCACGATGGCGCGAACCATGTTGCGTAAAAAGCGATCAGCGGTTATGGTAAAGATAAGCGTATTATTTTCTTTTGTCCAATGCGCCTGAGTAATTTTACAATTATAGGTAAAGACATCAGTATTTGATTTTGAAAAACATTGAAAATCGGTGAAATCCAACAGTAATTTTGCGGCTTCATTCATCGCTTTTAAGTCTAGCTCATGAAAAAAATGCCAAGACAAATCATTGTTAAAGACTTCTTTTTTTGTTGAAATGTGATAATGATAAGTTCGTGATGTGGCATCAAAACGGGCATGTGCATCAGGATGAACTTCTATTATATTAAATATGACAATGTCTTTTGGTAAAAAGGAATTGGCTTTGTAAATGAGCTTATCTGTTTCGATAGCTTTTTCGGTATCAAAATGTCCATACATTTGCGAAGCGTGAACGCCAGTGTCTGTTCTGCCCGCTCCCATAATGTCTATTTCTTCTTGTAATAAGGTTGAAAATACTTTATTTAAAGTTTCTTGTACAGACGCTGCATTAGGTTGGTATTGCCATCCGTGATAATGTGTTCCTTTGTATGCGAATTCTATAAAATATCTCAAATGAAAATCTTTTATGCAAAGATAAAGGTTTTAGGTTGGTCTGAAAGCAAAAAAAAACAGAGAACAAAATGTTCTCTGAATTTCTATTTAAGCAGATGATTGTTATCTTCTTCCATGACCACGTCCATTTCCGTTTCCATTCCCATTCCCATTTCCATTTCCATGACCGTTTCCATGACCATTTCCTCTATCGTGATTTTCTTTTTTGTAGTAATTGTTTCTGTCATAATCTCTACCATTATCTCTACGATCGTTCATTGCTACATAGTTGCTACGTCTGTTATCATTACGGTGGTAGTATTCTTGACGATAATTTCTGTAATTATCTCTGTAATACATTCTTCTGTGGTTGTTGAAATAGGTATAAGGAGTTCTTCCTCTATAATCAATTACAACTCTGTGACCTCTGTTGATATCATATCCATGGCAATATTCTGGTAAGTATTGTGAACGAATCCATCCGTGAGGGCCATAGTAAAGGTAAATTCCAGCGTGCATATCATAGTAACATTCTATTTCAGGGAAATAAACATATTCAACATCATCATGGTAATTGTGACACCAGTCTGGACGTGAACCAATATTTAAGCTTACTGAAACTTGTGCGTTTGATTGTAAGGCAAACAGTATAATAAATGCTCCGAAAATTAATTTTAAATTTTTCATAATAACTAGGTTTTTAGATAAGGATAATACTATAACGATTTTATTTGTTTGATATTATCCAATAACTGTGCCAGAATAAATTATGAAGGATTTAAAAATTAGTAATTTAACAAATACTGATATACTTTTTCGGTAGGTAAGCCTACCACATTTGTATAAGAACCTTCAATCTTTGAGATGCCTACAAGCCCTATCCAGTCTTGGATTCCGTAGCTTCCGGCCTTGTCTAGGGGTTGATGTTTTTTGATGTAATATTCAATAGCTTCAAGAGAAAGTTCAGAAAAGGTAACTTGGGTAATATCGTAAATGATATCCGATTTGGTTTTTGTTTTAAAACAAACCGAAGTAACCACTTGATGTGTTTTTCCAGCTAATTTTTGTACCATTTTTATAGCATCGGCTTCATCAATAGGTTTTCCTAATGCTTCATTTTCTAACCAAACTAAAGTATCGCTAGTAATGAGTAATTCGTTCTCTTTTAAATCATCAAAAGCATCGGCTTTTAGTTGCGCCAAATAATTGGTGATTTCATAGGATTGAAGGTGACTCGGGAAAACTTCTTCTATTTCCCTTAACCGAATTTCGAAATCTACATCAAATTCTTTAAAAAATTGTTGTCTTCTTGGTGAGCCAGAGGCCAAAATGATTTTTGTGTTTTCGAATTTTTTACGCAACATAATACTTCATATTTAATCCAATTACTGCTATGGAGATGATTCCGAAAAAAATAACCAGTTTTAAGACATTACTTAAATGTTTGTAATCATTTTTGTTTGTAGCAGACCAAATTTTAATTGTAAAGTAGAGTAAAGGCCCTATAATTGAAGCCAATATAAATAGGGTTGCGTATTGCAATTGAAACAAGTAATTGTATACATAATATAAAACGCAAATAATAGGGACAAAACTCAAAGCAAAAGTAAGTTTAGTAGTTCTTGAAACACCTAAAACAATAGGTAAGGTTTGCATTCCATTGTTGTAATCACCATTAATGTCTTCTAAATCTTTGACTATTTCTCTAATAAAATTGATGATAAATGCAATAGTTGCAAAATCAAGCAAAATAGACTGAACGGTATGCATTTGTTCTTTATTTCCGTCATAAGTTGCAGGTAAAATCATGAAAATGCCAATGATTAATATACTATAAGAAAGCATGGCAGCTACAATTACGTTGCCTATAATCATCATTTGTTTTAAACTGGTAGCATAAATGTATAATAGCGCTGCTGGAAGTATAAAAAAGAGTAAAAAACTAGGTCTTAAAACAAGATTTGACAAATAAAACCCAATACAAACGCCAACTAAAGTGAAACCTACATAAATATTATAAGCCCTTCCCTCTGAAATGGATTTGCCTACAATAACATCATTTGGTTTGTTGATATTGTCTGTGTCTTGGTCAAAAATATTATTAATAATATATCCTCCGGCCGCGATACAAACCGTAGAAACTATTAATAAAAAATATTGCCAAATGGCTAATGCCGAACTAATATCCTGTTGTTTTAAAAAACCATATAAAATAATCAATTGCATTAAAGCAATCATCAGTAAGTTTTTGTAGCGTATGAGGTTGAGGTATTTCATTTTTTAGTTTATTTGTGGATTTGAGAAATGAATTGATTATTAATCAAACTTCCCATTATAATACAAATGCCATTTTTCCTGTACTTTCATGACTTGCTCAATAACATCGCGAACGGCACCTTTCCCTCCGTTTTTATGAGAAATATAGTTGGAAATAGCTTTGATTTCAGGGCTGGCATCTTGCGGGCAAGTTGGTAAACCTACTAATTTCATCACATGATAATCTGGAATATCATCGCCCATGTATAAAACTTGTTCAGGTTTGATATTGTACAATTCGATGTATTCCTTGAAGGTTTCGACTTTATCTGGTGCGGCCAAATGAATATCGGTAATGCCTAAATTTCTCAATCTAATTCTAACCCCTTCATTACTTCCACCCGAAATGATGCAAACATGATAACCGCTTTCTAATGCTGCTTTCATGGCAAATCCGTCACGAATATTCATTTCGCGAAGCATTTCGCCTGTTTGCGAAACGTGAACTGTTCCATCAGTTAAAACACCATCGACATCAAAAATAAATGTAGTGATGTCGTTCATGATTTCTTTATAACTTTTTGCCATTATCGATAATTGATTTTGTTAGTATTTTATAAATTTCCTTCTGAGTTGCATCAGTTATAAAGGATAAATGTGTATTAATAGTTTGTGTGTCGTTTCTTCTTGCTGGACCCGTTTGTGCTTCTTTTGGCGAAAGCGAAATGACTTTGTTTGCCGTTTCCTGAATTAAAGGATTCAGAATTTCGAAAGGAATATTATTTTCGATACAAATATCATTTCCGATTTGGTACAAATGATTCACAAAATTATTGACAAAAACGGCTGCAACATGCAACGCTTTTCTTTGTTCAGAATTAATGTTGAAGACTTTATCTGAAATAGATTTAGCCACAGTTTCCAATACTTGATAATCGGCGCTATTTTCAGCCTCCAAACAAAATGGAATTGCTTTAAAGTCGACTTCCTTCGATTTCGAAAATGTTTGCAACGGATAAAATACGCCTTTTCTATTTTTATCATCTAAATCACTCATACCAACACTTCCAGAAGTATGCACCACCAGTTTGTTTTTAAAAGATAAATTCTTTGAAACTTCCCCAATAGCATTGTCTGAAACCGAAATGAGGTATAAATCGGCGTCCATGATTTCCGAATAAGAATGGGTAACTTGAACCGAATTGTCTAATGGAAGAACAGTTTCTGCATTTCGAGCAAAAACCTGAATAACGTCAACCGTATCGCTTTTGGCGAATGCCGAAATTAAATGTTGTGCTACATTTCCTGCACCAATAATTACTGTTCGAATCATTTGGCTAAAATAGTAAATTTTCTAGAAGTCTGCAGTCATTATGTTTAAAGGAAAAAGTGATTTTTAATGCTCACTTTACGATAAAAAACTTTTTTTATTCAAGTAAAATTATATATTTGCCCCAACCTATTTACTAAAAATTTATATTATGAAAAATTTATTTACTGTAGCGCTTTTGTTGATAAGCGTTTTGTCTTTCGGGCAAATTAAAGTGTTAGAAACTACTCCTTTAGAAAGATTAGGAAGAGTAGGTATTAATGATGTTTATGTTCAAAAAGAAGGAACTCAGTTTACTTTTTTTTACAAAAATATTGAAAATCGTGAGGATGTTTCAATTAGAAATTTTTCATTTAAAAATGTTGAAAACGACTACGAAAATTTCTATAAAATCATCATGGATGGATTTAATGCATCACCGATGTATGATATTAAATTAGAATTACCAAATGACTTCGTATGGTTGCACTATGTAAAAGCAACAAATAAAGTTACTGTTCAATTCATGACTACAAATAAAGTGACTTCTACAACTGGAGTTTCTGAATTTTTAACAATTGACGATGTGAAAAAACTTTTTGAAAGAAGTTAATACAATATATCTTTAAAATTTTAAAAGCGAAACTAATGGTTTCGCTTTTTTTATTTGCCCCAAACTCTTAAAATCTCCTTAAATAAAGCTTTAATTTCAATATTAAAATAAACAAATTAAGTATTTTTGTGCCACTAAAAATATCTATCCAAAAATGGACAAAAAAATATTTTCCTTCTTATTTTCAACAAGATTAATGGCTGTTTTATTCATTGCTTTTGCAGCAGCCATGGCAGCCGGGACTTTTATCGAAGATGCTTATAATACCGACACTGCTCGAATTATAGTGTATAATTCATGGTGGTTCGAAGCTATTATGCTTTTCTTTATGATTAATTTCCTTGGGAATATAAAGCGATACCAGTTGTACAAAAAAGAAAAATGGGCAACATTAACGCTGCATTTATCTTTCATTCTAATTTTATTAGGAGCTTTTGTTACTCGTTATATTAGTTACGAAGGAATGATGCCTATTCGTGAAGGTGCTACCGAAAACCAAGTGTTTTCAGATAAAACCTATTTAACCATGCATGTTGATGGGCAATATGAAGGAGAAACAAAACGTCGTACTATAGAAAAACCATTATTGCTTTCGGGTGCGGTTGATAATAGCTTTACCGATGAATATCAGTTTGCCGAAATTCCTTTCAAGGTAGAATTAATCGATTTTGTTATGGGTGCTACCGAAACCATTAAGAAAGACGACAAAGGTGTTTTATTTCTTAAAATGGTCGAAGCTGGCGAAGGAAAACGTCATGAACATTATCTTAAAGAAGGCGAAGTGCAAAGTATTCATAATATTCTTTTTGCATTGAATAAATACACCAGCGGAGCAGTAAATATTACCGCTAAAAACGACACTTACACCATTGAAACTCCTTTTGATGGAACTTTTATGCGAATGGCAGATAAGTTGCAAGGTAAAGTCAATAAAAACAAAAATGAAGCTTTAATGTTTCGCTCTTTGTACAATGTAGGCGGAAGTCAGTTTGTGTTTCCTGAAATGGGGATTAAAGGCGTGAAAGAATACAAATCTAACGGAGATTACAAAGACAAAGAGACTGACGATGCCCTTGTTTTGAAAGTGACCAATCAGGGAAAAGAGAAAATAGTCACTTTTTTAGGTTCTAAAGGAAAAATGGGAGAACCACAGGTTTTTGCGCAAGGAGATTTAGAATACACCATTTTATACGGAAGTAAAGTTTACGAATTGCCATTTAAAATAAAATTAGACAAGTTCATAGCTTCAAAATATCCTGGGACCGAAAAAAGTTATTCCGCTTTTGAAAGTCAAGTAACTATTGAAGACAAAAAACCTTTTAAAGCTAGAATTTTCATGAATAATGTTTTAGATTATGAAGGGTTTCGATTTTTTCAATCTGGTTTTGATCCAGACGAAAAAGGAACAAAATTATCTGTTAATCACGATTTTTGGGGTACTTGGATTACTTACATAGGGTACTTTTTATTGTATTTTGCTATGTTAGCTATTTTATTTACCAAGCATTCTCGTTTTGCTGATTTAAAAAGAAAATTAGATAAAGTAAGAGTTAAAAAAGCATCTATTATTACTATTTTAATGATGATGTTTTCGGTTGCTGGATTTTCACAGCATAAAGATGATCATGCACACCAAAAAGTTACTGATCAGCAAATTGATTCATTGCTAAACAAGTTTTTAGTTTCAAAAGAACATGCTGCAAAATTTGGAAGATTAGTGATTCAGGATAATGGAGGTAGAATGAAGCCTATCAATACTTTTGCTTCCGAATTGCTTCGAAAAGTAAGTAAAAAAGATACTTATAAAGATATGAATGCCGATCAGGTATTTTTATCCATGACACAATTTCCACAGGTTTGGTACGAAATTCCAATCATTGCATTAAAACGTGGAAATGATAGTATTAGAAGTTTAATTGGTATCGATAAAGAGGTTAAATATGCTAAACTAATTGACTTTTTTGATGCCAAAGGGAATTATAAATTAGCATCTCAGCTAGATGGTGCGTATAAAGAAGCAGTACCGAATCAGTTTCAGAAAGACTTCATAGATGCTGATAAAAAAGTTAATCTTTTATATTCAGCCATCAGCGGACAAATTTTAAAAATTTTCCCTGTTCCTTATGATAAGAATAACAAATGGGTAAGTTTCTTAGAGGTGAATCATCCTACGAAAACAGCTTTAGATACAGTAAAAAATGTATTGCCTTTCTATTTGAATTCATTAGACAAAGCTGCTGATTCTAAAGATTATAAATTATCTAATAGCTTAGTTGTAGGAATTGAAAAGTATCAAAAAAAATATGGTTACGAAGTAAGACCTTCAGATAAAAAAATTGATTTAGAGATAGCTTACAATAAATATGATGTATTCAAGAAATTGTTCTCATGGTATATGTATGCAGGTGTTCTAATGTTTCTTTTTGTTATCATCAATATTTTCAATAAGAAAAAATGGATTAGTGTTACCATTGATGTTTTTTATTGGATAATAGGTTTCTTATTCTTGTTGCATACAGCTGGATTAATTTCCCGATGGTATATCTCAGGGCATGCTCCTTGGACTAATGCGTATGAGTCGATGATTTATGTGGCTTGGTCAATAATGTTGTTTACTTTTATTTTAGGTTTTGGAAATCCGTTGTGGTTTTTTATTTTAACCAAAGGGAAAAGAATTGTAAAAAAATCGGCATTAACATTTGCTGCTGGAACATTTATTGCATCAATGACTTTAATGGTGGCACATTGGAACTGGATGGATCCAGAGATTGCTAATTTACAACCGGTATTAAATTCTTATTGGTTAATGATTCATGTTAACATAATTGTGGGAAGTTATGGTCCTTTTGCATTAGCCGCCATTCTTGGTTTAGTAGCTTTAACGTTGATGCTTTTTAGCAACGAAAAGAATAAAAAAGTAATGGATTTAAACATTAAAGAAATTACATATATCAACGAAATGGCCTTAACTGTTGGATTGGTTATGTTAACTATAGGGAATTTCCTAGGTGGTCAATGGGCCAATGAAAGTTGGGGACGTTACTGGGGTTGGGATCCAAAAGAAACTTGGGCTCTAATAAGTATTATGGTATATGCTTTTGTAATTCATATGCGATTTGTTCCAGCTTTAAGAGGTAAATTTGTATATAATTTTATGAGTGTTTTAGCGTTTGCATCTATATTAATGACCTATTTTGGGGTGAACTTTCACTTGAGTGGTTTGCATTCGTATGCTTCAGGGGAGAAACAAAATGTTGCTATTTACATGTATGTCCTAACTGGATATTTAGTGTTTGCAGCAATCGTTTATTTCAGATATAAAAAATTTGCTAAAAAAGTAAAATCATGAAAAAGTATTTAGCGATACTGGGTTTAACGGTATTGGTTAGTTTCAGTAATGAAGCACAAACAAAAACAGACAAATCGATTTCAAAAAATAAAAAAGTTATGGAAAGACAATCTATACATCAGTTTAAAGTTGCCGATATTGAAGGGAAAGAATTTGATTTTTCTTCTTTGAAAGGAAAAAAAGTAATGGTTGTGAACACCGCTTCAGAATGTGGACTTACACCTCAATACGAGCAATTGCAAGAATTATATACAGAGTTTAAAGATCAGAATTTTGTAATAATAGGTTTTCCAGCTAATAATTTTGGAGCTCAAGAACCGGGTTCGAATGTGCAAATTGCGACCTTCTGCTCGAGAAATTATGGAGTGACTTTTCCAATGATGGAAAAAATATCTGTAAAAGGGGATGATATGCATGCTTTATATCATTTCTTAACCGAAAAAGATAAAAATGGTCTGAAAGACAATGAAGTAAAATGGAATTTCCAGAAATATTTAATTGATACTGAAGGACATTTATCAAAAGTAATTGCGCCAACAACATTACCAATTGATGAAGAAATTGTTGACTGGATTAAAAAGTCTTAGTTTATAAAAGAGAAAATAAAATAAATGCACTATTGATATAGTGCATTTATTTTTTGCCATAATTCGTTATCAAATCCGGATAGTGTAAAAGTGGGGTTGCTTGGGTCAGAAACTTCTCCCATTCTTATAACCACCATTTTTTTGCTTGGAATGACATATATTTTCTGATCATTTTTACCCAATGCCATAAACATATCTGTTGGTCCAGAAGGAATTAAGCTTCCTGAAAATTGCAATTGACTTTGAGGTAAATGAAAACTTGATTTTCCGTTCAACCACCACAAATAACCATAAGAAAGATTAATGTTTTGAGAAGTAGTCGTAGCTTCATTAAAATAAGCTTCGTTTAAAATTACATTGCCATTCCACTTCCCTTTATTTAGCGCCAACAATCCAAAACGAGCCATACTGCGAGTGTCGCTCCAATACACGCTTAAATCCCCTGACTGAATCCAAGCACCGCCCATTCCTATTTTATTTCGAAGTTTGGTATTAAAATAATCATTCCATGTTTGACCAGTTGCATTAGCTACCACATCTTGTAGTTTTACATACACATTATGATAAGCCCATCTGGTTCCAGCATCGGCAGTATATTGTAAGTTAGCTGGAGAAACATCATCACCTAAGCTGTCGTCTAAACCGGAACTCATACTTAATAAGTGTTTGCAAGTGATAAGATTTTCTTTTGATAATGTTTCGCTGGTCCAGCCAGTTCCTAAATAAGTAGAAACTTTAGTATTGATATTTAAAAAGTTTTCTTGCTGTGCAATTCCAGTTACAGTAGCTGTTAATGTTTTTCCGGCACTTGCCCAATACCAGTTTGAAGTAGCCGAGTGACCATTAAAATATTCTTCCATAACAATCCTTCCGTTGACTAAAATTATAAAGGATTTGGTGTTTTTAAGGGCTAAATAATCTTTTAAGGGTTGCACCGCACTTTGATTCCATTGTAATGATGAAATTGATTTTGTTTCCCAGGTTGAAGTGCCAATAGGAGGGAAATACATGGCTTCTTCTGGAGTTGATGAAGTACCATTTTCATCAGAACTGCAACTTAAAAAAGCAAATAAAATTAAGGTAATAAACGAAAGATGTTTCATCTGGATTGATTTATTATTTCAAAATTAGACTTTATTTTTTCTAAAAGGTTTAATTAAAATCTTAATTTTACTACATGAAAAAAATACTATTATCAATATTAGCTTTGGCTCTTTTTTCTTGTTCTGAAAAAGTAGATATTAATAAAATGGAGCAAATGAATGGCTACTGGCAAATCGCTAAAGCAGAAACGAAAGACGGAGAAAAAAAGGAATATCCTATTAATGAGAATTATGAATATTTTGAAATTAAAGATAAAACTGGTTTTCATAAAAAAGTAAGATGGCAACCTATGGGGAAATTTCTAGTTGATGATTTAAAAGAAAAAATGGTGGCTTCTGAAAAAGGGGGAGATGTTTATTTGAATTTTTCTTCAGAATTTGGAAAACACATTGAAAAAGTAAAATCGATTAGTGAGAAAGAATTGGTTTTAGAAGCAGAAGATGAATCGGTTTTTTACTATAATAAAGTTAATATAAACGAAACGAAATCTTATGGCAAAAAGGCTGAGTAACGATAGTTCTGTTGGCGATATTTTAAAGCAAATTATTCAAACCAATCATTTAGACAAAGGATTGAATCAGATTTCTGTGGCCGATGCTTGGAAAAACTTAATGGGTAACGGTGTAAACAATTATACTCAAAATGTTTTGCTTAAAGGCAGTACTTTGTATGTCGAATTAACTTCGGCAGTATTGCGTGAAGAGTTAAGCTACGGGAAAGATAAAATCATTAAAATGATAAATGAAGAATTGGGTAAGGAAGTAGTAAAAGATGTTGTTTTAAGATAAATAGAAGTTTATAAATAAAAAAATCCGCTTCAATTGAAGCGGATTTTTTTATTTATATGGATTTCTGAAATCAAAAATCTAATATTTTAAATACTAGAACTGCTCTCTTCCAGCAAAATGGAATGCACTTTCGATAGCTGCGTTTTCATCGCTATCAGAACCGTGAACTGCATTTTCACCAATAGAAGTTGCATATTTTTTACGGATTGTTCCTTCAGCAGCTTCAGCAGGGTTTGTAGCACCAATTAAAGTTCTGAAATCTTCAATTGCATTGTCTTTTTCTAAAATAGCAGCTACGATTGGACCTCTAGACATAAATTCTACTAATTCACCATAAAATGGTCTAGCAGCGTGTACTGCGTAAAATTTTTGTGCATCAGCTACAGTTAATTGTGTCAATTTCATTGAAACAATTTTGAAACCAGCTTCAGTAATCATGTTTAAAATTCCGCCAATGTGTCCATTTTCAACACCATCTGGCTTAATCATTGTAAAAGTTCTATTCGTTGCCATTTTTTATTTTTTAATTTGGGTGCAAAAGTAAACTTTTTTAATCAATCTAAAAGAATTCTTTTAAAGATATGTTTAGTTTATGGTACGAGCCAATCTAAATCCATAAAATTCATTCGTTTTATCAGGCGAAGTACTTATTCTATTCGAAGTTCTTAAATAATTTTCTTGACTGTCCCATGAACCGCCACGAACTGATTTTTTTTCGCCTCTTAATGGACCTTTAGGGTTATTTCCATCTTCAGATTTGTAGTAATCCTTGTTGTACCAATCACCACACCATTCCCAAACATTACCACTAAAGTCGTAAATGCCTAATTCATTAGGTAGTTTTGTACCTACAGCATGTGGTCTTCTTTCACTATTCTTAATAAACCAAGCAATATCACTTGAATTGTTGGCACCTGCAAATACAGATCCTTTGCTTTTTGCACCGCCTTTAGCTGCAAATTCCCATTCTGCTTCTGTA
Organism: Flavobacterium sp.; assembly: GCA_030153045.1. Classification (GTDB taxonomy): domain Bacteria; phylum Bacteroidota; class Bacteroidia; order Flavobacteriales; family Flavobacteriaceae; genus Flavobacterium. Next base: position 3,510 of record JASLID010000069.1, on the reverse strand, counting down.
GGAAGTCTATATCCATTTGCAGTATAGTCGCAAACGAAATTAGGTCCGGCAATTGTATAGGCAGGTTTTAATCCGTCTAATTTGCTCAACCAGTTGCAGTAAGCAACAGCATCGTTCCAAGTTACGTTTGTAATAGGGTAATTATCGTTCCATCCCCATGAAGGTTTTTGGGGTAATTTCTTTTTTGTTTTTTGGCAATAGTCTTTCCATTCCCAAACAGTAACTTCAAGTTTGTTTATTTCAAAACTGTTTACTTTAACTTCATGTTGCTTTTGTTCGTCATTTTCGGCGATGCGGTTGTCATCTTTAGACCCCATCATAAAAGTACCTCCTTCAACTCTAATCATTTCAAGTAAAGGGTTTTTAGATTGTTTTGTAAATGAAAAAAGGAATAATGCAATTACCGAAATAGCTGTTAAAACGTATTTTTTAGTCATCTTATATAATGTTATAAAATTGTTAATTGGGCGCGCAAAAGTAAATTTATTTTTTGTTCGCACAAGTTTTTATAACAAATACTAGACCAAGTGTTATATTTAATCGATAAAGATCAAAAAATGATTGTTTAGAGGGTGTAATTGCTTTAAAATTAATGAGATAAAACTCTCATCGTTTAAATAAAATTCTGAAAAGTTAAGTTGTCTTTCCTGTAATGATTGATTTGGAAATATTTCGTTCTGTAATTCAATCATTCGATTTAATTTTTCAGTAAAGATTCTTTTTTCGGCCTTTAATAGTCTTTTTTCGAGATTTTCTAATCCTTTTATTTGTTTGGCTTCTTGGGCTTTTACAGCGCCAGTAAATGATTGATCTGTTTGAAGAGCCATTTGATTTAATTTTTCAAATTGTAATTTCAAATGTTCTTTTTGTTCGGAAAAATCAATAATGAATTTAGATAATTCTTTGGTTTTAGAGTGAATTAAATCATTTTGTTTAGAAAATAAATCAGCCCAGCTCAATTCTAATTTATCGGCTTTCTGTACTTGTTTTTCTGAAACAATTACTACTGAATTTCGAAGCAAAAGGATAGGGAAAGCAATCTTATGAGCTTCAAACATTGATTTTAATTCCAACCAATAGGCAATTTCGCCACCACCACCAATGTAGCACAAGTTAGGAAGAATCATTTCCTGATATAATGGGCGCAAGATAACATTTGGACTGAATTTTTCTGGACTGTTATCCACTAATTCCAGAATTTCTGCTTCAGTGAATGAAATAGAAGTATTGTTTACTATGTAGTTTCCATTTTCAAAAATAATGCGCTCACGCAAATGATCTTCAATGTAAAATAGATTAATTTCTCTAGGATTGACTTGAATGTCATATTTGAACTCATGAATGGTTTCTGAAACTTTTTTGAAAGAAGTTTGGTTTAGTAATTCATCCTTGATGATAGGAGAGAAGGCTTTTTTTAATCCTACATCATCTCCATCAAGAATAACCAAACCCTCATTCTTAAAAAGTTCATTGACCAAATAACGAGTAGCATCGGCTAGATTTGACTTTTCTAAATAGGCTTTTTTGAATAGATCCCTTAAATAATTAGCATTTTCACCTAAACCAAGTTCGGTAGAAAATAATTCAAACACACTTTCTAATCCGTCAGTGGAAAGTCTTCCTACTGGTCCTTTACTTTCGGTAATCCATTTAATATTTTTATGTTTGAATTTGAAATGATTGATTTCTTCAAAATCATGATCCTCTGTAGCCATCCAATATATAGGTACAAAGTTAGATTCGGGATATTGATTTTTTAATGCTGCGCATAAATTAATGGTAGATGCAATTTTGTAGATAAAGTATATGGGTCCAGTAAATAAATTAAGCTGATGCCCAGTGGTTACTGTAAACGTGTTCTCTTGAGAAAGAAGCTGAATATTACTTTTAGTTTCTTCCGAAATAGAAAAATCATGATTTTGCTTTTGCAAAGCAGCAACCAATATTTTTCGATGGTTTACATCGTAATTTTCTTTTTTCTCTTCCAACTGAAGTTGAAAGTTTTCTATCGTCGGAAAACGATTGTATAACTGTTTTAGTTCAGTATTTTCATTAAGGTAGTCAATAATTAATTTTGAAAAATAACCGGAGTTTTGATACGTTATACAGTCGCTTGGCATAGTTTAGAATATATGGGCTAATTTATGAAATTATCGCTTCAAAGTAAAATGGCCTTTGTATTCTTTTCCATCAGCTCTAATAACGGTAAACCAATAATCATCTGCGGGTAATGATTGCCCAAGATAATTACCTTCCCAACCGTTAGAATCGTTCGAAAGCTGTTTCAAGAGTTTGCCATATCGATTGTAAATATTGACAATTAAATTGGGTTCAATAGTAGAGAAATTTATTTTCCAATAATCATTGGACCCATCGCCATTTGGGGTAAAAAATTTAGGGTACATTAATAAGAAAACCTCCTTTTGAGTAATACCACATCCGTTTTTATCTCTAATATAAGCGGTGTATTCTCCATTTGGAAGATTAGTAAATGTGTTGCTTGATTGGTAATTAGTTCCATCTATTGAATATTCATAATCACCAAGGCTTCCAGATGTTACTAATATTGTTATGGTATTGTTATTGTTCGTCCAATCGGAAGTGATAATACTTTGAATCGTTGCTTTGTTAGACTTTACGACTTTAAAGTTTTTGGTAGAACTACAATTAATACCAATATGATTTTCGGTCACAGTGACTGAATAATCTCCGGGTTGATCTATAGTTATTGATGGTGAACCTTCATTTGTAGACCATGAATAATGATCGAAATTACCAGCGTTTATGGTAATCGAACTGCCTTCACAAATAGGTATTACTTCTTGAATAGGAATGATTGGTCTACTGTACAATGTTAAACTAAGTTCAACAATTTGATGACAAGAATTTGTGTTGTCTATACGAACAAAAATTTTTATAACACCAACGGTTAAATTGTAGTCTTGATAATTGTTTATTTTCTCATTTGAAGTCTGATTTTGAGCTCCTAAACGAGTTTTATAATAACTAAATGTGTTTCCGTTTGTATTACTAAGTAAGGAAGTGTTATAATCGCTTAAATTTATTTTCTTATGTCCATTATTTAAGTCATCACAAAAATATTCTGAGAAATCATTAGCATTTAACGTGTTAATTAAAGTAATGGTTACTTGTAGTCTATTTACACTTTCACAACCATTTAGGGTTTGAGTGGCATAATAAGTTGTGTTGTTTACTAATGGTGTATTAATAGATAATGGCTGTGTGTTTGTTAAAGTGGAATACCATTTTACATCTGTTCCAGTAATAGCAATGTTATTAAGTGTTGCATTTTGAGTACTACAAAAACTTTGTGTCGAGTTGCCTGTTGGAGGTGGTGTGCTATAAATAATTATAGTTACTGGTATTCTCGTGCTTTCGCAGTTATTGATGGTTTGTGATGCATAATAAGTTACTCCATTTTGTAAAACGGTATTTGTTGATAGTAGATTTCCACCAGTTTGTGCATCATACCATTGTAAATTTTGCCCA
>JASLID010000060.1 GCA_030153045.1 Flavobacterium sp. | reverse complement strand
ATAGAAATATTCAATTGATTCGCTTTTTCCAATTTAGCTGGTCCCATATTATCTCCAGCAATTACATAATTTGTTTTGGCTGATATTGAGCTTCCTACTTTTCCACCGTTGTCTTCAATAGCTTTTTTAAGTTCATCACGTGAGAATTTTTCAAAAACACCCGAAACCACAAAAATTTTACCAGATAGTTTATCCGAAACTGTAGTATCGTTTGAAGCAAGGCTTTCCAATTGAATTCCAAATTGTTTTAATCGTTCTACAATAATTTTGTTTTCTTGATTTTCGAAGAATTCTACCACACTTTGAGCAATTTTTTCTCCTATTTCATCTACCAAAACCAAATCCATTAACGAAGCCGAAGCAATGGCGTCGATAGATTTATAATGCTTCGCTAGCTTTTTAGCCACTGTTTCACCAACATATCGTATTCCTAAGGCAAATAAAACACGTTCAAACGGAATTTGTTTTGATTTCTCAATACCATTAACAATGTTATCTGCAGATTTTTCAGCCATTCTTTCTAATGGAATGATTTGCTCTTTCTTCAACTCATACAAATCAGCATAATTTTGAACCAAACCATTATTAAACAATAACGCTACCGTTTCTCCTCCCAACCCTTCAATATCCATGGCTTTACGCGAAATATAATGCTGAATTCGTCCTATAATTTGCGGCGGACAACCATAAAAATTAGGACAATAATGATTGGCTTCACCTTCTTTACGTTCTAATTCAGTTTGACATTCAGGACAATGTGTAATGTAAATAGTCGGTTCCGAATTTGAAGGACGTTTATCAAAATCCACTCCAATAATTTTCGGAATAATTTCGCCACCTTTCTCTACAAAAACTTCATCACCAATGCGGATATCTAATTTTTCAATTTGATCAGCATTATGCAAAGAAGCACGTTTTACCACCGTTCCTGCTAATTGCACTGGTGCCAAATTAGCCACAGGTGTAATTGAACCTGTTCTTCCAACCTGATAAGAAATAGAATTCAATTGGGTTGAAACTTGCTCCGATTTAAATTTATAGGCAATAGCCCAACGTGGTGATTTAGCTGTATAACCCAATTCGTCTTGTTGGTGCAGATCATTTACTTTTACTACAACTCCGTCAGTTTCATAAGGCAATTCATGGCGGTGTTTATCCCAATGATTAATGAACTCCAAAACTTCATCCATATTTTTAGCCAAATGGCTTTGTTTAGGCACTTTAAAGCCCCAATTACGGGCTTTTTCTAAACCTTCAAAATGGGTTCTAAGAGGTAAATTATTTCCAATTAAAGAGTACAATAAACAATCTAAAGGACGTTTAGCGACTTCAGCACTGTCTTGTAATTTTAAACTCCCTGAAGCTGTATTTCTAGGATTGGCGTATGGCGTTTCACCAATCTCAATCAACTCCTGATTCATTTTTTCAAAGCCTGCAAAAGGCAAAATGATTTCTCCACGAATGTCAAATTTTTCAGGAAAATCGCCTTTCAGATGAATTGGAATCGCTTTAATGGTTTTGATATTATTCGTCACATCGTCACCCTGAAAACCATCACCACGCGTTACTGCTCGTTTGAGCTTACCGTTTTCGTAGGAAATACTAATTGATGCTCCATCATATTTTAATTCACAAGTATATTCTAATGACACGTCACCCAAAACCCTTTGGGCACGTTTTTCCCAATCTAATAAATCTTCTTTAGAATAAGAATTGTCCAATGAATACATTCTATATTCATGCTGAACGGTATTGAAGTTTTTAGTAACCGTCCCACCTACTCTTTGGGTTGGGGAATTTTCGTCAAAATATTCTGGGTGTTTTAATTCTAATTCCTGAAGCTCAGCCAATTTTACATCAAATTCATAATCAGAAATTGTGGCATTGTCTAACACATAATAATTGTAATTGTGTTGATTTAATTCGTCTCTTAATGCTTGAATTCTTTGTAAAACTTCCATAAAAATAAAAATTGGCTATTCTAGATTTGAGTACTAAAATAACCAATTAAATTGAATTTTATAGAGAAAACTACGACTGAATTATGCCGTTTATTTGCATATACAATTGACCGTCGCTCAAAATAGCGCCTTGTGTAATTAAATTAAAAATGGCGGTGTTTCTTTCTTCATCGTATTCTTTTTTACCCAAATGCATTTCTACATTTTCAGTAAACATATTATCACTTAACCATTGCAATCCTTCTCTTGACATAAAATCAGTTTCAGCATCTAATGATTTTAGCACTATAGATTGAATTAATTTCTCCTGACAGTGAAATAAAAAAATATGGTTTTTTGAAAAATGCTCTAAAAAATTAGCATTGGTTAATACGCCTTCCCAGATTAAATCAGAAAAAATGTCTAATTCTTGTTCAGCAACTTCTGGAGTGTTGACTTTAATTTCGTCCCATTCCTTTTTATCTATCGATTGCGTCGCTAAAAAAGTAGAAAACTCTTGGTGTAACGCCTCAAATTGTTCTTTGGTAAGTCTTTTGTACTTCATTTGAAAAAAAGATTAAAAAAAAAGCCCTCTCATTACGAGAAGGCTTTTTGAATATTGATTAGAAATTATGCTTGTTCAGCAACAATTTCGTAAGCTAAGTCAATGATTACATCACGGTGTAAACGAACAGAAGCAGAATATTTTCCAGTTCTTTTCACAATACCTGAAGTGATGAATTTTTTATCGATAGCTTGACCATTTTTAGCTAAAACATCAGCGATATCAGCATTTGTTACTGAACCAAATAGTTTTTCACCACCTGCTTTAACAACAATTTTAATATCTAAAGCTTTTAAAGTTTCTGCTACTGCTTTCGCATCAGCAACAACTTTAGCTTCTTTGTGTGCTTTTTGTTTTAAGTTTTCAGCTAATACTTTTTTAGCTGAAGAAGTTGCTAAAGTAGCAAATCCTTGAGGAATTAAAAAGTTACGACCGTAACCTGGCTTAACAGATACTACATCGTCTTTAAATCCTAAATTTTGAACGTCTTGTTTTAAAATAAGTTCCATGTTGTTGTCCTTTATTAGAGAAGTTAGGTTCCTTTTAACTGGAAACCAACAACTTATTATTTAATAATTATTTTAGTAAATCAGCCACATATGGCATTAAAGCTAAGTGACGAGCTCTTTTCACAGCTACAGACACTTTTCTTTGGTATTTTAAAGATGTACCAGTTAAACGACGAGGTAAAATTTTACCTTGCTCATTTACAAATTTCAATAAGAAATCAGCATCTTTGTAATCGATGTATTTGATTCCAGATTTTTTGAAACGACAATATTTCTTTTGTTTGTTCGTATCAATGTTCAAAGGCGTTAAATATCTAATATCTCCGTCTTTTTTTCCTGAAGCAGATTGTTGTAATGTTGACATAATAATTACGCTTTAGTTGCTTTTAATTTTGCTCTTCTTCTTTCAGCCCAAGAGATAGCGTGTTTGTCTAAACTTACAGTTAAGAAACGCATAACACGTTCGTCACGTCTAAATTCAGTTTCAAAACCTCTTAGTACATCTCCTTCAACTGTGAATTCAAATAAATGGTAAAAACCACTTTTCTTGTTTTGAATTTCGTAAGCCATTTTTTTCAAGCCCCAATCCTCTTTGGATACCATTGTAGCTCCTTTTGAAGTTAAATAATCTTCAAATTTGCTTACTGTTTCCTTTACCTGAGTTTCAGATAAAACGGGATTCAAGATGAAAACAGTTTCATAATGATT
>JASLID010000008.1 GCA_030153045.1 Flavobacterium sp. | reverse complement strand
TGCAAGTTGGAATTGCAGAAGCTAATATGATGGGTATTGCTGCAGGTTTAACCATTAATGGAAAAATTCCATTCACTGGTACTTTCGCTAATTTTTCTACAGGTCGTGTTTACGATCAAATTCGTCAGTCTATTGCTTATTCTGGCAAAAATGTTAAGATCTGTGCATCACATGCTGGTTTAACTTTAGGAGAAGATGGTGCAACCCACCAAATTTTAGAAGATATCGGTTTAATGAAAATGCTACCTGGGATGACTGTAATCAACACTTGTGATTACAACCAGACCAAAGCGGCTACTATTGCTCTAGCAGATCATCACGGTCCTGTTTATTTGCGTTTTGGTCGTCCGGTAGTGCCTAATTTCACTCCAGCGGATGAACCATTCGTAATTGGAAAAGCAATCATGCTAAGCGAAGGTACTGATGTAACTATTGTTGCAACAGGTCATTTAGTATGGGAAGCATTAATTGCTGCTGAAGCTTTAGAAGCAAAAGGAATCTCTGCAGAAGTAATCAACATTCACACTATAAAACCTTTAGATGACGAAGCGATTTTAAAATCAGTTGCTAAAACAGGATGTGTTGTTACTGCTGAAGAGCATAATATTTTAGGTGGACTTGGCGAAAGCGTTGCTAGAGTTTTAGCATTAAACAATCCTAGACCACAAGAGTTTGTGGCTGTAAATGATAGTTTTGGAGAATCTGGAACCCCAGAGCAACTAATGGACAAATACAAGCTAAACAATCAAGCGATTGTGGAAGCTGTGGAAAGAGTAATGAAAAGAAAATAATTCATTCTTTATATAAAAAAATCCCGTTCAATTGAACGGGATTTTTTTTATCTTGATTACTTATTAATAAACTGTATAAGGTGGTTTAGCGTTTTTATTTAAATGCCTTCTTGTTCTTGTACTTGTTGTACCATCACCTGAAATATCAGGAATACCTTTAGGCTCGCTATTTAAACTCTCATCAACAGTCGTAGTTGCAGGATCATCTACTACAGTAAAAGGATTATACGGATAATAAGCACTTGGTCCTTGATTAGCTAATAAAGGGGTTGGTTTTCTAATTTCATTTTTGGTTGTATACCCATCACCATCGTCATCTTTATCATAATAGTTTTGAATTCCGTCACCATCAGTATCATCATCAGTAAAAATTCCATTACCATTAATATCTTCATCCTTAGAATCAATCCTATCTAAATCATGATCGATATGATTTGCCGCTTTCAATTTAAAGGTGAAAATTAAAGGTGAATAAGGTGGTATCCCACTAGCACCTGTATAATACCCTAATCCTGAAGGTAAAAACATTACGCCTGCTCCAAAATCTGAAAAAACATTAACACCTGAAGAAACTCCAGTTTTAAAGAATGGCAAAATTTCTTTCCAGCCTTGAATCACATTATCTAAAGGAAACCAAACTGGGTTTTGAGCTTGATCGAATTGCTTTCCAGCTAAAAAAGTATTGTAAGTAACTGGATTAGTAGCTGGCACCACTTCTTCTTTCTTAGTATACAAATATTCTCCTCTGTAGGAAACAAATGCTGAATCAACCCTTGTTATACTTTTATCTGTCCCTTCGTTTAAAGATAGATAATAAACCTTATAATCTACACCATTATTCTTAACCATTTTAAAATGCAAATTAGAAGCAAACTCTGTTCTAATTGGCTGAAGTCCACCAGGATTTGGAGTAGGTATTTTAGTAAATGTAACATCATAATTTCCATCATTTGAAACTTGCATGCTATATTCATCAAAATACTTTTCAATATTTGCCAAATCTTTAGGGTATTGTTCAGCAACAGGAACTATGTATACTTCTGGTTGTTCTTCATCTTTCGAACAAGAAAAAGCCATCAATACAAATGAAAGCAAAACAAAAAGACTTTTAAAACTTTTAATCATTGTTTATTAATTTTTAAGTGCGCAAGTTACAATTTTGATTTATTTTTGTTGAAATTTTAACTTAGTTTTTTAAAATTTATGCGAATAGATAAATTCCTTTGGTGCGTACGTTATTATAAAACCCGAAATATGGTTACTGAAGCCTGTAAAAAAAATCATATTACCGTTAACGGGATAGTATCTAAACCCTCTAAAGAAGTGTTCCCTGGCGATAAAATTACTTTTAGAAAAGATCAAATTACATACATCATTTCGGTTTTAGATGTTCCTGCCAATCGACTGGGTGCTAAATTAGTAGACATGTACAGAAAAGACGAAACGCCTCCAGAATCTTTTGCCCATTTAGAACTTTTAAAGCTTTCTAAAGAACATTACAGAAAAACAGGAGTTGGCCGCCCTACCAAGAAAGACCGTCGTGATTTAGAAGACTTTAGCACTGATACTACCGAAGATGAAACTGAATAGCGATTATTGGGAAAACAGGTATTTAAATAACGAAATTGGATGGGATACTGGTGAAATAACCACGCCTTTAAAAAAGTATATTGACCAAATTGAAGACAAAACCATCAGAATACTAATTCCAGGTTGCGGCAATGGATATGAGTTTGAATATTTAATCGAAAATGGCTTCCTAAATACCTTTGTTTTAGATTATGCCGAAACACCTTTAGAAAACCTTAAAAAACGAATTTCTAATCACTCCGAAAATCAACTGATTCGATCTGATTTTTTTGAACACCAAGGACAGTATGATTTAATTTTAGAACAAACTTTCTTTTGTGCACTTGATCCAAAATTAAGAGCCAAATATGTCAAAAAAATGCATTCTTTACTTTCACCAAAAGGCAAACTAGCTGGTTTGTTATTTCAATTCCCATTAACTGAAAGCGGTCCGCCATTTGGAGGTTCAAAAGAAGAATACATCAACCTGTTTTCAGCATATTTTGAAATAAATACATTAGAACTCGCATATAATTCAATAAAACCACGTCAAGGAAACGAACTCTTTTTTATCTTTACGAAAAAATAAACCCATGAGCCAAAATACAATTTTAAACCATCAGGAAATTGAATTCAAAATTAAGCGCATCGCTTATCAGATTTACGAAACCTTTATTGATGAAAACGAAATTGTAATTGCCGGAATTCATGGAAACGGAAGTGTTTTTGCCAGCAAAATAGCTGCGATGTTAAAAACAATTTCTCCGCTAAAAGTTATTTTATGTGATGTTGTGATTGATAAAAGAAATCCAGACACTACAATAACTACTTCTATTGATAAAAGCGAATACCAAAACAAAGGCCTGATTTTAGTAGATGATGTCCTTAATTCAGGCACCACTTTGATTTATGGCGTAAGACATTTCCTAGATGTACCGCTCAAAAAATTCAAAACAGCAGTCCTTGTAGATCGTAATCATAAAAAATACCCCATAAAAGCCGATTTTAAAGGCATTTCATTATCTACATCCCTATTAGAGCATGTTCAGGTCGTTTTCGATGAAAAAGGCGACTACGCTTATCTAGAATAGTTTCTTTTCTATTTCCGATACAATTTCAATTGGTGATTTATCATCGACTATAATATTTAGCTTGCATTGATTGTAGTAAAAACTTCTATCAAAGAGGTGCTTGGCAATATATTCATTCAATTCTTCTTTTGTCAGATCTTTTAATAAAGGACGACTGGACTTACCTAGCTCCAATCTACTCGCTAAAGTTGAAATAGAGGCTTTCAGATAAATAGAACTCACATTTTCTTCTTGAAGCAACAAATGATTATTGGCATAACAAGGTGTCCCTCCACCCAAACTCAAAATAAACGATTCTTGAGAATTCATTTTGGCAAGAAAAATTTCGTGTTCTTTTTTTCTAAAAAACACTTCTCCATCTTCTAAAAAAATTTGATTTATACTTTTTTCCAGCTGATTTTCGATAAGATTATCTAAATCATAAAAAGGAATATTCGTGTGTTTTGACAATAATTTTCCTATTTCTGATTTTCCAGACCCCATGTACCCCACTAAAACAATTTTATTCATTTATCTAAACCCTTATAAATTAACACCTTGAGAACAATTGCAAAAAAAAGGTAAATTTATCATTAATTTGCTTTGTAATGTTAATAATAAGGTATTATATTTGCACCCGCAATAAGGAAATGATTTAGACTTGGTAGCTCAGTTGGTAGAGCACATCACTTTTAATGATGGGGTCCTGGGTTCGAGC
>JASLID010000051.1 GCA_030153045.1 Flavobacterium sp. | reverse complement strand
TTCGGCCTCTTCTTTGGCGCGAACGGTATAGGTTCCGAATTTGTAGATGGATTGTGGAGTAAGTCCCAAATGTCCCATAACAGGAATTCCGGCGTTTAATATCTTTTTGATGCTTTCTTTTATTTCTCTTCCACCTTCTAACTTCACCGCATGTCCTCCGCTTTCTTTCATAATTCTGATGGAAGAACGAAGCGCTTCTTTAGAGTCCGATTGATACGATCCAAAAGGCAAATCAACGACAATCAAAGCTCTTTCTGCAGCACGAACCACTCCCGAAGCATGATAAATCATCTGATCTAATGTTATAGGTAAAGTTGTTTCGTGACCGGCCATTACATTACTCGCAGAATCGCCCACAAGAATTACATCAACACCTGCCGAATCCACAATTTTTGCCATGGTAAAATCGTATGCCGTAAGCATCGATATCTTTTCTCCATTGGCTTTCATATCAATTAAAGACTTGGTGGTAATTCTTTTGTAATCTTTTTTGGCTACAGACATAATGTGTAAATTTTTAAAGTGTAAAAGTACTACAAATTCTATAAAAGTGTAACAAATATTAGATTAATGATACAAATAAGCTAAGTTTAAAAATCTGAAATATGAAACATTTTGTAGCTCTATTTATCTTTTGTTTTGCTTTAAATGCGAATGCACAACAGTCTGAAATTGAAAAGACAGTCAAAACTTTTTTTGAAGGTTTTCATGCCAAAGACACTGTCAAAATCAAATCGGTTTGCCATTCTACAATGATTTTACAATCTATTATGGAAGGTCCAAAAGGAACCAAATTGGTCGATGAAAAAGCTTCCGAATTTTATAAGTCATTCTCCACTTTTCCAGCTGATATGAAATTTGAAGAGAAAATCCTAAGCTATAAAGTTCAAATCGATGGTGCTATGGCGCACGCTTGGACGCCTTATGAATTCTACGTTAACGGAAAATTAAGTCACTCTGGTGTAAATGCTTTTACGTTTTTCAAAGAAAATAATGTCTGGAAAATAATCCACATTATTGATACGAGAAGGAAAGGTATCAAATAAAAATCTTTATAAAATCTTTATACTTTCCCACTTTTATATTATAAAATACTTACAATAGATGCTTTAACTTTGCAGAGTAAATCTGTTAGAGGTGAAAAGTATTATCAAATATAAAAAAGCTAGAAGTCAGTATATTATCAGTATACTTTCTGTTGTCATTGTGTCATTACTTTGTTTGTTCGTAAGAGATATTATCGAATATAAAGTGGTTGGGTATTTATTACTTGTTGTGGTTTCGCTACTGGCTATTTTTTTAGAAATAAAGCCAGTTTTAGTTGGTGCTATACTCAGTGCTTTAGCATTGGATTATCTATTTATAAAGCCTTATTATACTTTACATATTGACAATGCAGAAGATGCATTTTTATTAGTGATGTTCTTTATCATTGCTTTGATTAATGCGGTTTTGACGAATAAATTCAGAAGAATGCAACGCGCCATTCATATCATCGAAACCAGAGCGAGCACGATGAAATTGTACAATACTTTATTGGATTCACTTTCTCACGAATTGCGAACTCCTATTGCAGCTATTTTAGGTTCGATAGATACATTGCAGCAAAAAGAGGTTCATTTATCTTCTGAAACTCAAGAAAAATTACACAATGAAATTGAAAAGGCTTCTATGAAACTGAACTATCAAGTGGAGAATCTATTAAACATGTCCCGACTTGAATCTGGCTATATTCAACCTAAATTAGATTGGTGCGATGTCAAAGAAATCATCTATAATGTATGTAATCGCTTAACAGAAGAAACCAAAGACCATAAAATAGCGTATCACATCGACGATAATTTACCATTGTTCAAATTGGATTATGGTTTAATGGAACAAATCATTTATAATTTGGTTTACAATTGCGCACAACACACTCCAAAAGGAGCCAACATTACCATTAAAGTACAATATGGAGTTGATGTTGATTATGATCATCATATCGATTTAATCAAAAAATGTATCATTACTATTGCTGATGATGGCTATGGTTTTCCTGAAGATGAGATTGACCGTGCCTTTGATAAATTTTACCGATTTAAAAGCGCAAAAACTGGCGGAACTGGATTGGGATTATCTATCGTAAAAGGATTTGTACAAGCGCAAAACGGAATTATTAGCTTAAAAAATGCCGAAGATGGTGGTGCTGTTTTTACTTTGGAATTTAATGTAGATTGTATGTCAATTAATTCTTTAGAAAATGAATAATGGTTTTTCCATATTAGTGATTGACGATGAAATTCAAATACGAAAATTGCTTGAAATTTCATTAGAAGCCAACGATTATAAAGTCCTTTTTGCGACTGATGGAAAGGAAGGAATCACTATGGCTGCCAGTCACCAACCGGATTTAATTCTGTTAGATTTAGGTTTGCCTGATGAAGATGGTCAGGAAGTTTTGGTCAAATTACGCGAATGGTTTCAAAACCCAATCATTATTTTAACGGTTAAAAGCGCTGAAGAAGAAATAGTAAAAGCATTAGATAACGGCGCCAATGATTATTTAACGAAACCATTTCGAACTCAGGAATTATTAGCCCGAATGAGAACGGCTTTACGCGGCAATACAATTCAAAATAACAATGAACCTATTTCAATATTTGGAGCAGTTTCAGTCGATTTTGCTTCTAGAATTGTAAAAGTAAATAATGAAATCATCAAACTCACTGCCACCGAATATTCTCTACTGACTTTATTATTAAAAAACGACGGAAGAGTTTTAACCCATCAATATATTTTAAAAGAAATCTGGGGACAAAGCTATTCGGAACAAACACAATACTTAAGGGTCTTTGTGGCACAACTTCGAAAGAAACTGGAAGAAGATCCTAACCGACCTAAATACATTTTAACCGAATCGGGGGTAGGCTACCGATTCAACTCTGGATAACCAAACCTTTACATACTGAATTATTACCATTGCGAATACCTTTTTCATCGTGATCGGGCTTTGCTATGCTCAAAAATGAACTCAAATTAAATTTAAAATAGATAAAAAAATGAATAAATCAACAATCCAAAAAGTCAGTGTTGCGTCACTTTTAGTGGCTCTAGGTATTATTTACGGAGATATTGGAACCAGTCCTTTGTATGTAATGAAATCCATCATTGGCGATCGAGCTATCACTGAATTATTAGTTTACGGTGGAATTTCATGTGTATTTTGGACCCTGACTTTCCAAACGACTTTCAAATATGTATTTCTAACACTTTCTGCTGATAATCAAGGAGAAGGTGGTGTATTTTCTTTATACGCCTTAGTCAAACGTTTCGGAAAAGGAAAATTAGTTATTCCAACCATTTTAGGAGCCACAACCTTATTAGCTGACGGAATTATAACACCGCCAATTTCTGTAGCTTCAGCTGTAGAAGGATTGGAAGCCATCGTTCCTCACTTGCCCACCATTCCTATTGTGATTGCCATTCTTTCAGGATTGTTTATTTTTCAAAGGTTTGGTACACAAAAAGTAGGATACATTTTCGGACCAGCAATGGTGGTTTGGTTTACCATGTTATTGGTTTTGGGTGTTTCTCAAATTGTACACCATCCAGATATTTTAAAAGCGTTGAATCCAATGTACGGGTATAAATTATTGGTGGAGTATCCGCACGGATTTTGGTTGCTGGGAGCAGTTTTCTTATGTACAACAGGAGCTGAAGCTTTATATTCCGACTTAGGTCACTGCGGAAAAAAGAACATTCGTATTACTTGGATATTCGTAAAAATTGCTTTGATTACAAATTATTTAGGACAAGGTGCTTGGTTAATGCATCAAGGAAACGAATTTCTTCAAGGGCAAAACCCATTTTACGCTATCATGCCACAATGGTTTTTGATCATCGGAATTACCATTGCAACATTGGCAGCTATTATTGCTTCTCAAGCTTTAATCAGTGGTTCATTCACATTAATTAATGAAGCGATTTCGTTAAACTTTTGGCCTCGTGTGGCTTTGAAAAATCCAACCAATTTAAAAGGACAAATTTACATTCCTTCTGTGAATACTATTCTTTGGGCGGGTTGTGTTCTGATGATTTTATACTTTAAAAACTCGGCACATATGGAAGCCGCCTATGGTTTTTCCATCACCATTGCCATGTTGATGACGACTTTGTTACTTTCTTACTACTTAGTGTTTATCAAGAAAATTAAATTAGGTTGGGTAGCGATTGTATTGGCTATTTTCTCCATTATCGAAGTTTCTTTCTTTATTGCGAATGTGGTTAAAATTAAGGAACGTTGGATGTTCTTATTCTTCGAACTCTTCATTTTTATGGTCATGTACGTTTGGTATTACTCCCGAAAAATCAACAATCGTTTCTTAAAGTTTACCAATTTGGTGGAACAAACTCCAATGCTAAACGAATTGAGCGAAGATGACACCATTCCAAAATATTCTACTCACTTAATTTATTTATCTAAAGCAGATAAGACCTATGAAATAGAAGAGAAAATCATCAAATCTATCTTCGCTAAAAAACCTAAAAGAGCAGATGTGTATTGGTTTTTACATATCAATAGGACCAACGATCCATTTACTTTAAATTATGAAGTGGTCGAAATTTTAGATGATAAAGTCATTAAAGTGATTTTGAACCTTGGTTTTAGAGTACAGCCGAAAGTTGAATTATACTTCAAAAAAATTGTTCAGGAATTAGTGGAACGAAAAGAACTCAATTTGCATATTCGTCCTGACGGTTCTACAAAATACAATGCTGAACCCGATTTCAAATTTATCATTATCGAAAAATTCTTATCTGTTGAAAATGAATTTGAATTGAAAGACAGTTGGATGTTGACTTCTTACTTCTGGCTAAAACGACTATCGCTTTCTGACGAAAAAGCTTTTGGATTAGACAAAAGTGATGTCGAAATTGAGAATGTGCCAATGATTTACAGTCCTGCTTCTAACCTTGAATTAAACAGAAAAAATAATTAATTTTGACATATGAAAAAAACAAGTAGCCTTATCACTTTAGCTGCATTTCTACTGATTTTTAATCAAGAAATGCGGCCGCAAGATTCAATAAATAATTTAAAGCCAAAAGTTGATTTTTCTGGATATATTGAAACATATTATAGTTACGATTTTAAAAAACCCGAAACAGGAATTCGCCTGCCTTTTTTATACAATTATAATCGTCACAATGAGTTTAATATCAATTTAGGATTGGTAAAAGTTTCGGTTTCAAATACAAAATACAGGGCAAATTTAGCGCTTCAGGCAGGTACTTATGTTTCTGACAATTATGCAGCAGAAGATGAAGAGTTACGAATGATTAGTGAAGCCAATGTTGGTATTTCATTGAACTCTAAAAATAACTTATGGTTGGATGCCGGAATTTTACCATCACATATTGGTTTTGAAAGTGCCATTGGAGTCAACAATCAAAATCTTACTCGTTCGCTTCTTGCCGAAAATTCTCCTTATTTTTTAACAGGTGCAAAATTGACTTATGAGCCTTCTTCAAAATGGTTGATGTCTGTTTCTGTATTAAATGGCTGGCAGCGTATTAAAAGATTAGAAGGAAATAGTTTATTGAGTTTAGGTACACAGTTAATATATAAAAAATCGGATAAATTATTGTTTAACTGGAGTACATTCGTAGGCTCTGATTCACCTGATGCAGACAGAAAGATGCGTTATTTTAATAATCTATACAGCCAATTCAAAGCAACTGATAAATTGAATTTTACAATGGGCTTCGATGCAGGTTTTCAGCAGAAATTTAAAAAAGCAAATGGATATTACATTTGGTATAGTCCTGTTTTAATTTCACAATATCAAATTACTGAGAAGTGGAGTAGTGCTTTACGATTGGAATATTATTCGGATAAGTACAATGTAATTGTAAATCCTTTGGGAACAGCCACACCGTTTGAAGTTTCAGGAAGTTCATGGAATTTTGATTATGCTCCATTTAAAATGGCGAAAATTCGTTTTGAAACACGATATTTAAATGCTGGCGAAGCTGTTTTTGCAAGAAATGCCGATTTTAAAAATGATAATTTAGCTTTGACAACCTCTTTCTCATTACAGTTCTAATTTTGATTTGATAGTGCTATATAAATAGAGTATAAAAGCAAAAAAGGCAGGATAATCAAAAGTAATATAGAATATACAGCTCCATAAATAACAAATAGTGTGAATAAAATTACATCTGTTAAATTTGGAGCTGTATTTTTTGAGTTATGGTTGAGATTTAAAATTTCACGTAATTCGGAAATCTTCATATCTAGGGCAGTTTCGTTAGAAAATATATCGTGATACAAGTTTTTTGTTCTTCTTCCTCGGGCGAAGGCTTTCAAAACCCGCATAAAATGGAATGGTAATCCAGCCATTACTCCGCTGGTGTCGATTAAAAAGGCAGCCCAATATTTTTTACATCCTGAGGCAATTTCCCAAGTGCTAATTTCACTTTCACCAATAATTGAGGTGTCATATCCAGTTAATAAATGATGAATATCGTGTTTGATTACTGCTTTTCGGCGAGCATCAAAATTGGGAAAATAGATATTAAATTTTGGGGTCAATTCAATTTTTACACTTGAGCTATTTTGACCACCGTCTAACCCTAAATTATTATCAATGTAAAATTGTTGAAGTAATTCTCTGGGCGTTTGTTGCTCAATATTCATTTTTGAAGTTTGTTCAAATTGGATTAGCAATCGGCCATATTTACAGCAATTGCAAGGCCTCCTTCGGAGGTTTCTTTGTATTTATTGTTCATGTCTTTAGCTGTTTGCCACATGGTATTGACTACTTTATCTAAAGGCACTTTGGCATTTTTAGGATCAGTTTCCATCGCTAATTCTGCTGCATTGATGGCTTTTATGGCACCCATAGTATTTCTTTCAATGCAAGGAATTTGAACCAAACCACCAATAGGGTCGCAGGTTAAACCTAAATGATGTTCCATAGCAATTTCGGCCGCCATTAAAACCTGTTCAGGAGTACCGCCCATGACTTCGCAAAGAGCTGCCGCCGCCATGGCTGATGAAACGCCTATTTCAGCCTGACAACCACCCATCGCTGCTGAAATGGTAGCGCCTTTTTTGAAGATACTTCCAATTTCGCCAGCAACCATTAGGAATTGTTTGACATGCTTTTCATCGGCATCGTGGTTCTCAATTACCATATAATACATTAAAACGGCTGGAATTACACCGGCACTTCCATTAGTAGGTGCAGTTACAACACGTCCAAGTGACGCATTGACTTCATTAACAGCTAATGCAAAACAACTTACCCATTTTAAAATTTGACGGAATTTAACTTCTGTTTTTCGGATAGATTCTAACCATTCTTGTGGGTTGGAGTAATTGGCTAAACCGATTAGGTTCTGATGCATATCGAAAGCACGACGGCGTACATTTAAACCTCCGGGTAAAATCCCTTCGCTATGGCAACCAATGTACATGCATTCGAGCATCGTGTTCCAAACACGCATTAATTCGTGATCAATCACTTCTTCCGAACGCATTGACTTTTCGTTCTCGTAAACAATCTCCGAGATTTTTTTGTTTTCATTTTGGCAATACACTAATAATTCCGCTGCTAAATTAATAGGATAGGGGAAAGCGCATTTTATCTCTGTCTTGTTTGATGTAGCTTCTTCTTTTACCACAAATCCGCCGCCTATAGAATAGAAAGTCGATTCGTATGTTTTATCCGGAGTATACGCGGTAAATGTTAATCCGTTAGCATGAAAAGACAAGAAATTCTTGTTGAAAATAATGTCATTCTCAATATTAAAATCAATAGGAAACTGATTGTTTAAATTCAGTTTGTGGTTGGTTTTGATGCTTTTTATAATGCCATCAATATCCTGTACTGGAATATATTCAGGATCCTGACCACTCAATCCGAGCATCACGGCTAAATCAGTAGCGTGCCCGGTTCCTGTTAAAGATAGCGAACCATATAAATCTACTTTTACACGGGTAGTTGTTTCTAAAATGTTTTCGTTGCTTAATTCTTTCAAAAAACGCTCAGCTGCACGCCAAGGCCCAAGTGTATGGGAACTGGATGGTCCAACACCAATTTTGAGCATATCAAATACCGAAATACATTCTTCCATAAACTACAACGATTTAGTATTACAAAGATAATCGCTATTTAGTAACAAAAAAGTTATAATTTTTTAAATTTCTATTGAAATATTAATTTTAGATATACTTTTGTTGTTAGAAAATTCATTTTTAATGACAAAGTTTTTTAGAATTCAGGAGTATAAAGCTCTTTTATATAGAATTTTTTTAGCGTATCTATTTTATTCAATCGCCAGATTGTTGTTTTTTGTTTATAACTACAAAATTTTAAAAGTAGATTCTGTAACAGATTATTTAGCATTGTCCTATCATGGATTAGTGTTTGATACCACAGCTATTTTATACATCAACGGATTATTTATACTGCTTTCAATACTTCCGTTATGGATTAACACCAGAAAGAACTATCAGAGAGTTTTATTCTTTGTGTATTTTACCTTCAATTTAATTGGTTATATGGCCAATTTTGCGGATTTCATTTATTATAAGTTCACTTACGCCCGAACTACGATGGCCTTTATGGATATCATTAAAAACGAATCGAATAAAGGAAACATGTTCTTCCGATTTATTGTGAGCTACTGGCATGTTTATGCTCTGTTCTTTATCATGGCATTTTTATGGATTTATTTGTATAAGAAAGTCAAGGTTAATGACGAACCTGTGACAGTAAGTAAATTAAAATATTTCCTTTTTTCCATTGTAGGAGTGCTCATCATTGCGACGTTAGTTATTGGTGGAATTCGTGGTGATTTTAAGAAAAGCACGCGTCCGTTAAATTTAATAGACGCCAATCGATATGTTACGAAAGTACAGCATGCTGATATTGTTTTAAACACTCCTTTTTCGATCATTAGAACCATTGGAAAAAATAGTTTCAGAAAGATTAATCTGGTCGATAAAAGTGTGGTTGAAGCTAATTTTCAGCCCGTTAAACACTATACAAACAATCCGAAAACTACTCCGAACATCGTTTTAATCATCACTGAAAGTTTCGGACGTGAATATTGGGGTTCGTTCAATAAAGACATGAATATTCCAGGATATAAAGGGTACACGCCATTTTTAGATTCTTTGGCACAAAACAGTATGATTTATACCAATGGTTTTGCTAACGGAAGCAAATCAATTCACGGTATGTCTTCTGTTATTGCTGGGATTCCTTCGTTTAGAGATGCATTTACTTCTTCTCCATATCCGAAGCAAAAAATACAATCATTGGTTTCCACTCTAAAAGAAATGGGATACGATACTTCCTTTTTTCACGGAGCACCAAATGGTTCTATGGGTTTTTTAGGTTTTGGAAATATTTTGGGATTTGACCATTATTATGGAAAAACAGAATTTGGTAATGATGCTGAATATGATGGTGTTTGGGGAATTTGGGATGAACCTTTTCTGCAATTCATGAAGAAAACTTTAGATAAAAAGAAAAGCCCTTTTTTTAGTACCATTTTTACAGTATCGTCACATGAACCTTATATTGTTCCAAAGCAATATGAAGGTAAATTTCCAAAAGGAACTGTACCAATGCATCAATGTGTTGGCTATACCGATTATTCTTTTAAGAAGTTTTTTGAAGCTGCTAAAAAAGAACCTTGGTTTAAAAATACCATTTTTATTATCACTGCCGATCATGGAAATCAAACGGCTTTTGACGAGTATAACAAAGTAATGAATAGAACTGCCACGCCTATCCTTATCTATAAACCAGATGGAAGTCTGAAAGGGGTAAACAAAGAATTGGCACAACAAATTGATATTTATCCGACAATTTTAGACATGATTGGTTACGATAAACCATTTAGAAGTTGGGGTAGGAGTTTGCTTGGGGACAAGAAAATTGTACCTTATACGTTTAATTTCAATGGGAATTTATATCAGTTTCAACGTGGAAATTATATTACTACCTTTGACGGTAAGAATATTGTAGGATATTATGATATCAAGGATAAGGCTTTGGAACACAATTTGATTGCCAAACCAAACAAAGAAATGTTAGCCAATGGAGAGGCTTGTAAAGCCTTTATGCAGGATTATTTCGAAAGAATTATAGATCAAAAATTAGATATAAAATAAGATGAAAAAGAAAATAGGATTATTTGTCCTTTTGGTTATTGTGGTTGGCGTTGGAAAGTATGTGTACGATATGCACATTAATCATAATTTTGAAACAATTACCGAAGGGAAAGTTTATAAAAGTGGGGCAATTCCTCCAGATGAAATTGCAGATTACATCAATAAATATCATATTAAAAGTGTGATTGATTTGCGTTTTCCAGGAACAGGAGATTTAGTGAATAATCCTGAAATTCCTGCTGAATTAACTGCTGAAAAGGTAGCTGTGGAGAAGATTCCGGGTGTGAACTATTTTAACGATGGTTCAGATCAGGTTCCAAAACCGGAAAATTTAGATATGTTTTTTAAGATTATGGATGATAAAACCAATTATCCTGTGTTGATTCATTGTTATCATGGTGTGGGAAGAGCTGAAATATATTCGGCAATATACCGTATAGAATATGAAGGACTGGATAGAGATGAAGCGAGAACCAGTACTCGTTTTTTAACCAAATGGAGTTCTTTTGATATAGGAAAGCCCAAGGGAGATTTTCTTCATACATATCAAACCAGAAAAGAAAAAGCAGTAGATGAGAAATAAAAAAACGGAAACAACTATAAAGTTGTTTCCGTTTTTATTTTTATGCTAAAAAGATCCCGAATTTTAGTGGTTAGACAACAAATTATCTAGTATAGATTTCAATGTTACCACTAGCGTCTTTTAATTTTAGTTCATGAATCGTAAGATTAACAATATCCTGAACTGTCGTTACGCCATCAACAACTCTTGTTAAGTTATTATGAGATCTGGAATAAATTCCTTCATCAGTAGTAAAAGAACATGGAGCAATTGTTGAATCATAATCCCCTTCAATTACTGTATTGTCAGTTTTGAGTTCCACGTAATCTTTGTTACACCCGCTTTGGTTTTGTGGAGCATCGGTCAAGGTCTCTGTTGTTCCAACAGTAGTACCCACTTTGCTAAATTCCCACTTCCCAGCTAAAGGAACAATAGTTTCACCTTGATTTCCGTCATCATCATTACTACAAGAGACTGCAAATAACCCGATACTTAATGCTAATAATATGCTTTGATTTTTCATAATTAAATTCTTTAGATTAATATATTACGAAGTTATCAGTAAAGCTTTGCAGAGTTGTTATAGAATTTTTTGAATTAGTTGCATAATTAGTTATGAAGTAAATTTCTTATACTTATTAAAATTATTTCATTTGTGAATAAGTAATGAATAGTATAGAAATGATAGCTAACACAATTCCAACATAGTTTATTCTAGACAGTTTTTCTTTAAAAACAACAATACCAATGCAACTACCAAGTAGAATAACACCCATGTTCATTCCAGCAAATACTGTTGATGGATTTGAAGCAAGAGTTTGGTGTGCTTTAATATACAATGAGATATTACCAAAGTTAAGTACGCCAACACCCAGTCCCCAAAGAGCATTTTTTAAATCAAATTTTTCTTTTTCTTTTTCTTTTAGGATATAATAAGTCGAGATAAGGACCGAAACAATTAGTGCTCCAATGAAAATGCTGAAAAGTACTTCAGTAAATTTCATTTCGCTCAATGCTGCTACTTTTTTAAATAAAATATCAATTACTCCAAAACCCAATAATACAAATAGGAGGTAATACGATTTGTTCTTTTTTGCTTTTTCATGATTGTTCTTTTTGTAAAGAGTGAAGAAAATAGCGGTAAAAGCAAACAACAATCCAATGATTTTATAACCGTTAAAATGTTCTTGAAAAATGAAATAGGAAGCCACAATAGAAATAAAAAGTGATAATCTTTGCGCAATATCCGTTTTTACAATGCCATTATATTGAATGGCTTTCGCCTGAAAAATAAAAATTATTGGAAGTAATAAACAAAGTGTTATAAGGATTGATCCTGTGGAAAGACTTAAATCTACTCTATATTCAGGTCTGTAAACAATATAAGTTAATACCAAAGCAAAGACATAATTCCATGTGATGATTTGGTAAAAGCTAAGGTTGCTTTTTTTGACTATTTTTAGCAAAACACCCACTAAAACACTACAAATAATACTGACTAGAATAAAATGCATTTCAAAAATTTTACTCAAATATAAGAATCAAAATATATAAGGACAATTTAAATCGGTTTGACTCGTTTTCGTTTGGATCAACTTGAAAAAAGGTTGGATAGTCTATTAAATTTGGTTAAAAATGAATATTGTTGTAAATTCATGGAAATTAATTAGTTATAGTGTGAAAACTACCTCAAGAACAATTTTCAATATAAATTGGATTATAGGTTCAAAACTATTGTCTTGTTGTTTTGTTGTAGCACTATTTTTTCTGAATTCTACTGTTTTTGCTTTTCAGCAACAAAATTCTATTGATCCTGCCATCTTAAAACAATTTGAAAAAGCCCAAAAGTTATTTGAAGACAATGATTATGAACACTATGTTCAGGGTACAGAAATTATAAATAAACTAGAGAAAGAGCTGATTGAAAGTAAAAATTATGATCAATTATTGTATTTATACTTAGAGATTTCCTATTTCTATGTCACAAAATACGATTATACTTCCAGTAAAAAAGTTTTAGATAAAGCGGACAGAATATTGAGCAAATACAATAATAATGCTATCAGGGGGGAATACTATGAGCATTTGGCTGTATTTTATAATTCGCAAGGGAATAAAAAATTAGACGAAAAGTACACGCTGCTTTCTCAAATATTTCTGTCCAAATATGCCCCAAAAGAGAAGCAGGTTGATATGTATTATAATCTGACACTTTTATATTTAAATGAGAAAGATTGGGATAAAACTTTAGAAAATTCCTTGAAATTTTTAAAAATTAACAAGGAAACAGGTGGCGATTCAGATCAGCCTGAAATTTATTTATTTATTGCCGAAAGTTATTACAATCTGAACAATATTACGATGGCTTCTGAATATCTAGATTTAGTCAAAAAATCAGATATTTTTCAAAATCACGATGAAGATTTTTTATTAAAATCACGTTATTATTTTATTTTAGGTCAGGTTTATGAGAAGCAAAATAAGTATAAAGAAGCAACTGCTAATTTGAAAATAGCCACAGATTTTTATCAAAAACGCTTGGTTTACAGGGTTGTAAAAATGAATCATTTTTTGAATCAAAAAAGAGAATTGGAAGTAAAAAATATTGAATTTCAATCCATTATTAAACAAAATCAACTTAAAAGTGAAAATGTTAAATACAAAAATTATTTGCTGATTCTTTGTTTGGTGACCATTCTCACTTTAATCATCTTGTTGTATTTTCAATATCGAAATGCAAAATTTAAAAGTTCAACAAATGATTTACTGAGTGAAAAAAATGCTTTGCTCAATACGGCTAATTCAGAATTGGGAATGGCATTAAATGTCAAGAAAAAATTATTGGATACCATTTCACATGAATTGCGAACTCCAATTTATACCTTAAATGGATTACTTCATTTGATGGAAGATGACAAAAGTAATTATGATAATAACATTGAACAATTACAGGCTTCAGTTCAAAACTTATACAATTTGTCAGGAAATATCATCGAGATTAACGTGATTGATAGCCTTGAAAGTGAATACATACCTAAAAAAGATGTTGTTTCATTAAATGAATTACTCACTAAAATTTTGGCAATAGTAGAAAAAAATCGAAAAAACAATAATACTGGTTCTTTGATTTTTGATTCTGCAATTCCCAATAAATTACTGTTTGATGAAGCAAAGTTATATCAGGTTTTAATTAGTTTGATTGATAATGCCTTTAAGTTTACCAAAGATGGCAAGATTGTCATTGAAACTAAAAAAATCACTGAAAAAGAAGATAAGATTGAAGTTCAATTTATAGTTAAAGATACAGGTATTGGGATCGATAAGGAAATGAAAGAGAAAATTTTTGAACTGTTTTTTCAAGGTTCAGATAAGATCAATTATGAGTATGGAGGTTCAGGTTTAGGATTAACGCTGGTTAAAAAAACACTGGCGCTTTTTAATAAAAACATTGTGATTGATTCTGAACCTAATAAAGGAACCACAATTTCTTTTTCATTAGATTTTGAAGTGTATAAAGAAACTTCAAATGTAATGACTGAGGCAAAAATTATCAAAGATCCTTCAGCCATTAAAATTCTATTGGTGGAAGACAATAAAACCAATCAACTGATTACCAAAAAAATCATTACCAAAAAAGGATATACCTGCGATGTGGCAAACAACGGATTAGAAGCTTGCAAAATAATTGATAATAATGACTACGATTTGATTTTGATGGATATTATGATGCCTATAATGGATGGTTTTGAAGCATCAGATTATATTTCAAAATTAAAGCCAAAAATTCCCATAGTTGCTTTAACAGCTATTTCTGAACAAGTAAATAAAGAATTGTTTTCGGCTTCTAAAATCAGAAAAGTATTGAGCAAACCAGTTAATATTGATGAACTCTACGAGACCATACTTTTAAATGTAAATGAAAAATAAAAAGTCCTTTCAAAATAAATGAAAGGACTTTTTTATAAAATGTTGAGATTATTTGTTTTCAATCCACTTGCGAGCATTTACAAATGCTTCATGCCATGGTGTTACTTCATCTTTATTTCCATTGTTTGGATAATGTGCCCAATTCCAAGGGAAAGTAGAACGCTCAATGTGTGGCATCGTTACCAAGTGACGTCCTGTTTTATCACACATCATAGCTGCATTGAAATCTGAACCATTTGGATTGGCTGGATAACCTTCGTAACCGTATTTTCCAACCACATTGTATTGATCTTCTGAATATGGAAATTGGAATTTACCTTCACCATGAGAAACCCAAACTCCTAGAGTTGTTCCTTCCAAAGAAGAAAGCATCACCGAATTGTTTTTTTGAACAGTTACAGATGTAAAAATACTTTCGTGTTTGTGACTTTCGTTATGTAGCATTTTTCCGTGAACCTCGTGTTCTGGATTCACCAATTCTAATTCCATGAACAGCTGACAACCATTACAAATTCCCACAGAAAGTGTGTCTTCACGTTTGAAGAAGTTTTTCAATGCTGTATTTGCTTTTTCATTGTATAAAAAGGCTCCGGCCCAACCTTTGGCAGAACCTAAAACATCTGAATTTGAGAATCCTCCAACAGCACCAATGAATTGAATGTCTTCTAATGTTTCACGACCTGAAATCAAGTCGGTCATGTGAACGTCTTTTACATCAAAACCGGCTAAGAACATAGAGTTTGCCATTTCACGCTCCGAATTACTTCCTTTTTCGCGGATGATAGCTGCTTTTGGTCTTGGTTTCGAATTGTCGATAACCGGTGCTTTTCCATCAAAATGAGAAGGGAATGTATAGGTTAACGGTTGATTTTTGTAATTATCATAACGTGCTTGAGCAGTTCCGTTTTTCGATTGTTTTGAATCTAAGAGGAATGAGGTTTTAAACCAAGTATCTCTTAATTCAGCTACATCAAAACTGAAATTGTCATCAAAATTGCTGATTGAAACTCTACTTCCTTCAACTACTTCTCCAATTTTGAAGATTTTTACATTTCTTTTTGCAAAGGCTAAATCTAAAAATTCAGGAGTTTCATTCGATTGAAATACAATCCCGATATTCTCATTAAATAATGTTTTTACCGAATCTTTTTCTCCTAAAACACTCAAATCAAAACGAGCACCGAGATTTACATCGGCAAAACACATTTCTAATAATGTAGTGATTAAACCACCGCTACCAATGTCATGACCTGCTTGAATTTTTCTTTCTTTAATAAGATTTTGAACAGCATTAAAAGCTTTTTTAAAGAAAACTGAATCTTTTATCGTTGGAACTTCTGTACCGATTTTGTTTAAAACCTGAGCAAAAGAAGAACCTCCTAATTTAAATGAATCTTGAGATAAATTAATATAGTAGATACTTCCACCGTTTCTCTGTAAAACAGGTTCTACTACTTTAGTAATATTAGAACAATTTCCTGCTGCAGAAATAATCACCGTTCCTGGTGCAATTACTTCATCATTAGGATATTTTTGTTTCATCGAAAGTGAATCTTTTCCAGTTGGAATATTGATTCCTAATTCGATGGCAAAATCTGAACACGCTTTTACCGCTTCGTATAATCTTGCATCTTCACCTTCATTTTTACAAGCCCACATCCAGTTAGCAGATAATGAAACCGATTGCATTCCGTCTTTTAAAGGTGCCCAAACCAAGTTTGACAATGCTTCTCCGATTGCCGTTCTTGAACCTGCCACAGGGTCAATCAAAGCCGAAATAGGCGAGTGGCCAATAGTAGTTGCAATTCCCTCTTTTCCTTTGAAGTCCAATGCCATGACACCTACATTGTTCAAAGGTAACTGCAATGGACCAGCACATTGTTGTTTGGCTACTTTTCCACCCACACAACGGTCTACTTTGTTGGTTAACCAGTCTTTACAAGCTACGGCTTCCAATTGTAATACTTGATTTAAGTACGTTGGAATATTTTGAGTTGAATAATTTAAATCAGAATAATTTGTAGCAACTGTTTTATCAGTCATAATCGTTTTTGGCGAACTTCCGAAGAAATCTTCCAAAGCATAATCCATAGGTTTTGCACCAGTTGATTTGGATTCGAAAGTAAAACGATGATCGGCAGTTACATCACCCACTTGGTACATTGGAGAACGTTCTCTGTCGGCAATTTTTTGTAAAATTTCAATGTCTTTTTGACCAATCACCAATCCCATTCTTTCCTGAGATTCGTTTCCGATGATTTCTTTAGCAGAAAGAGTAGGGTCACCGACAGGTAATTTGTCCAAATCGATTAAACCTCCTGTTTCTTCTACTAATTCCGAAAGACAGTTTAAGTGTCCACCCGCACCGTGATCGTGAATTGAAACGATTGGATTGTTATCGCTTTCTACCAAACCACGAATGGCATTGGCAGCACGTTTTTGCATTTCTGGATTAGAACGCTGAATGGCATTTAATTCGATTCCTGAACCGAAAGCTCCGGTATCTGCAGAAGAAACCGCAGCTCCACCCATTCCAATTCTATAATTTTCACCACCAAGAATAACAATTTTATCTCCTTCTTGTGGTTTCTTTTTGATGGCTTGATCTAATTTTCCGTAACCGATTCCACCCGCTTGCATGATCACTTTATCGTAACCAATTTTGCGGTTGTTTTCTTCGTGTTCGAAAGTTAAAATAGAACCTGTAATTAAGGGCTGACCGAATTTGTTACCAAAATCAGATGCACCGTTAGACGCTTTGATTAAGATATCCATTGGCGTTTGGTACAACCAAGGTCTTTCGTTCATTCCGTCTTCCCATGCTCTGTCTTTTTCCAAACGAGAGTAAGAAGTCATGTATACAGCAGTTCCAGCTAGAGGCAATGAACCTTGCCCACCTGCTAAACGGTCACGAATTTCTCCTCCGGAACCTGTTGCAGCACCATTAAAAGGTTCAACAGTAGTAGGGAAGTTGTGCGTTTCTGCTTTTAATGAAAGTACCGAATCAAATTCTTTTTCTTCGTAGAAATCAGGTTTGTCAGCACTTTTTGGAGCAAATTGTGTTACTCTTGGTCCTTTTACAAAAGCCACATTGTCTTTATAAGCCGAAACGATATCGTTAGGGTTTTCCTGAGATGTTTTTTTGATTAATTTGAAAAGAGAAGTTTCTTTTTCAACACCATCAATAACAAAAGTTCCATTGAAAATTTTGTGACGACAGTGCTCTGAATTGGCTTGTGAGAAAGCAAAAATTTCAGAATCGGTTAATTTTCGACCTAATTTGGTAGAAAGATTATTCAAATAATCTACTTCCTCCGGGCTTAAGGCTAAACCTTCTGTTTTGTTATACCCAGCAATATCATCAATATCCAGAATGGCTTCCGGTTTGACATTGATGGTAAAAATATCTTGGTTTAGTTCAGCGTATTTCTGAGAAATCATAGGATCAAAATCTTTGAAATCAGCAGTTGATTTTTCAAATTCTTCCATTCTAATGATGCCTGAAATTCCCATATTTTGAGTAATTTCTACCGCATTAGTACTCCAAGGCGTTACCATGGCGGCACGTGGTCCAACAAAAAAATCCGCTAATACGGATTTTTCTATTTGTTGTGCGTTGCCAAAAAGCCAGTTTAATTTTGTAATGTCCTCTGATGAAATCTCGTTTTGCGACTGAACTGCAAAAACCGTGTTGGTTAGGTTTCCGAAGAAATAAATCATTGTGTGTGTTGTTTTGTTCCTATCTGCCGACAGGTAGTTGTTGTTTGAAAGTGCAAATTTAAAAATTAAATTTTAAATGGTTTCACTTATTGCATAGTGATTTTAAATGTTTTTCTATATTTTTCATTATCAATTTGCAAGATGTAGATACCGGCAGGATTATCGAATTTGATTTCGTTTTTTGTTGTATTAACATTAATCTCAGTATTAACAAGTAATTTTCCATCAAGACTAAATAATTTTACTTGAAAATTATCCATATAATTTCCTTTATTCCACAGTTCAATATTTTTATTGAGTACAGGATTTACAACATAAAATTCCTGTTGAAAAGATTCAAATTCCTGATTGTTTAATGTTTGCTGTAATGCTTGATGTGCATTAATTCTACCCCAACCGTGGTAAATATCGAATCCTGCAACATCTTCTGCTGGCAATCCTTTTTGATCTTCTGCAGTATTTTGTAGAATGGTTCTAACCTGACTAGGCGTTAAATTTGGGTTTTGAGCTAACATCAATGATGCTACTCCAGCAACCAGTGGTGTCGCTTGAGATGTTCCTCCCCAATAATTGGTAGTGGTATCACTTGTAGAAGTTAATCCGTAAATATAATTTCCTGGTGCAACCACATTAATATGGTTTCCAAAGCTGCTCCCGCTTGTTTGACTCCAAAAAAATGGGGCAGTTCTGTCGTCATTAGGATTGGTTGATCCTACGGCTATTACATTGTTGTAAGTTGTAGAATATCCTGCAGGGTAATAAGTAATATTATTGTTATTATTCATCATACAAGCCACAAACACCACATTGTGCGTATTGGCATAGCTAACTGCATTTCCAATTGTAGATGATGCACTGCTACCTCCAATAGACATACTAATCACTTTTGCTCCATGATCTACAGCATAATATATTGAATTAGCCATTCCGGCATAGGATCCGCTATTACTTGAATTTAAAACTTTTAGTGGCATAATTTTACTGTTCCAGTTTACTCCAGAATACAAACTATTATTGTTTGGTATAGCTCCAATGATGCCGCATACATTAGTTCCGTGACCATGATCATCTGTAGGATTATTGTCATTATTAACCCAATCCCAACCGTTTATATCATCGATTAACCCATTTCCATCATCATCAATTCCATTCCCTGCAATTTCACTTGGATTTATCCAAATACGGGAAGCAATTTCCGGATGTGACATTCTCAATCCGCTATCAGGAACAGCAATAATCATATTTGGATCTCCCGTTTGAATATCCCATGCCAACTCCATATCTACATCAGCATCATTTTCTATGGTACCAACTCCAGATAATGTTCCGTTATTGAACAATCCCCACTGACGGTTAAAGTAGGTGTCGACAGGAACTGTAGCCATTTCAGAATTTTGTTCCATTCCTCCAGCGGTAGCAATGTAATTGGGTTCTGCATGCGCTATGCATTGTAATTTTAAATATTCTTTGCACAATTGTTCAACATCCTTATTTTCATCAAAAGTCAACAAAAAGGTTTTGGTTATTTTATAATTTCCGATGGCTTCAATTCGATTCAGTTTTTGAAATACATTTAGATTATCCAGCAAAAGAATTCCAAACTGGTTGTTTGATAGTGCTATTTTATTATGGTCAAAATCTTTTAACTCAATTATAACTTGATTTTTCTCAAATTCAGTATTGGTCTGAGCGTAATTAAAATTAATTGTGATTAATAATAAAAATAGTATTGTTCTTTTCATTTGTAAAAATTAGTGTGGATATTTTGAATTTGTGTGCGAATTTAATGATTAAATTTTGAATAAAAAAAGCGGCTAATTTAGCCGCTTTTAAATTTTTATAATTTTTTAGTTGATTACAATTTTTTGAGTAATCGATTTTGAGTTTTGAGTTAGTTTGACTAAGTAGACACCTTTTTGTAAATATGATACAGAAATAGTAGCACTATTAGTATTTTCTTTTTCAAAAACTTTTTGTCCTACAGCAGAAAATATTTCGATAGCATAAGTTTCATTTGAATTATTGATTCTTATGTTAAAATTTCCGTTTGATGGATTTGGATATATTTTGAAATCTACATCATTGTTAGTTACTATAGCAGTTTGGCTTGTTTTATTTCCAATTCCTGAGCAAGTATCTACGGCATAAACATCCCAATCAGCTGTTTTATTGAAAGTTGTTGCCGGAACAGTTGCTGCAGTTTTTCTTCTCATAGTTTCATCGGCTGAGAAATTTGCAGTACCACCATCAAAAGTTCCAATAACATCGATTAAAACACCATTTTTAAATAAACCTACGGCATCATTTCCGTTAAAAGACATTTCACCAGCTGCAGTCGATAAATTTGCTGTTGCAGTTGAATAACACGCTGAAGCAATGCTGCTGTTTACAATTACAAACTTACCATTGTTGGTTAGAGTTCCGGTAAGAGCTAATCCTGTGCTCCATGCACCAGCTCCGTTGGTTTGTTTTTTGATGCTGTAAATAGACATACTTACAGAAGCTCCAGTAGCATTGGCAATTTCTAATGCTTTGTTGTTTGAAGAGCCTTCTAAATATTCTGAGAAATACAATTCAGTAATAGATCCACCAGATGCTGAAGTAGTCACATTCACTGTATTACTTGATGAAGAAATATTTCCCGCAGCATCTTTAGCTTTAACTGAAAAAGAATAAGCTGTAGAAGCCGTTAATCCGGTTACATTATAAGTAGTACCAGTTACAGTGTTCAGTAAATTTGTTCCTTCATATACTTCGTATCCAGTTACAGCAACATTATCAGTAGAAGCAGTCCAAGATAAATTAGTAGCTGTAGCTGTTGTTCCTGAAGCTGTTAAGTTAGTTGGAGCAGTCGGAGCTGTTGTATCTGGTGCTGTTGTGGTTAGGTTTACTGTATAATCTTCCACTTCACCATATTGGAATGACTCACAAGTAGTTGGGATTCCATTGTATTTCATCGAAACTCTCATTCTTGTCGTTCCAGTGATTGCAGTTGTTGGAGGAGTAAAACTTCCGCTTGCGGGTGTTGCTGTTGAAGCAGCTCTGCTATAAACTAGTTCTCCAGAGTCATCAAAATCTTTGTCATTATTATAGTCAATCCAAACTGCAAAACCTTCAGGATAAGCTGAACCAGTCCATGTTGGTGTAACAATAATTGTAGCAGAAGTACCTTTAGTCAAATCAGTTGAAATACTGGTAAAATCTGTGTAACCATTGTTTCCTGTTGATGTATTGTTGATCGTTCCTAATTGTACTCTTCCTATGTATTCATCAGCAACACTTCCACCTTTTGATGTACAATATGTAGGAGAAGCAGTGGTTACGTTTAAAGCATTACTTGCTGCTGATACATTTCCAGCCGCATCTTTTGCTTTCACTGTGAAAGAATAAGTAGTTGAAGCTGTTAATCCTGTTATGGATGCAGAAGTTGTTGTAACCGATGTTTTTAAAACGCCAGCTTGATATACATCATACCCTGTAACACCTACATTGTCTGTTGAGGCTGTCCAAGATAATGTAAAAGTGGTGGTTGTAATATTTGCAGAAGCCAGATTCGTTGGAGCTGTTGGAGCTGTTGTGTCTGGTGCACCGCCTCCCCAAACCATATTCACATAACTTGGATTGTCAATGTATGGGTTTCTGTTTCCTTGACGTGTGTAAAGAGCATTATTACGTGCAATCTCGCGAGCGCTTACCGGATCAGCAGCGTGCCACGTTAATAACATATCTCTGAAAGCTGTTGTAAAAACCTGATTGCTTGTTCCATTAAACATGTCATAAGAATATCCAGCTACCGTATTTTCATAGCGTGTAGCAAAATAAAAATACATACGTGCGATATCACCTTTAAATGCTGCATTCGGTTCAAAAACGGTTCCTGAGTAACCAGAAACAGCACTTGTTCCTAATTTACTGCCGTTTTGTGATGTCCAAGATGCTGAAGCAACATTTCCGTGAGGATAATCTGCACGCATTCCGTTTACTTTTCCATCTGTAGGAGGTATGAAGTGTGCGTCTGATACCATTGGTGCATTTGAATTAAATACCGATTGCGGGATCATATGCTCGCGATTGTAACAATCACCTTCTGAAGAGTAAGTTCCGCATTGACCAGTACTATATGTGTAATTGTAAGGGTCGGTTCCAGATTGGTTTTCCGAATATAAATCGAAGATGGTATTGTCGTTCTCATTTTGATTATCCCTATCCGAAGTTTGGTACGTAGTCCAAAGTCCGGCATAACCTCTATCGGTATGACCTTTAATAATATTGTATAACTGGGTTTTTAGAGTATAACCTGTACCGGTTGCCGAGTTATAATATCCTGCTGGTGCTTGTGCAAAGCATCCAAAAGATAGTAGGATTACTAGTAATTGTAATTTTTGTTTCATTTAATTTGGGTTTTCTTGTTTTTGTTTTTTGTTTTTGGTTCTCCATTTAGGTATTTTCAACTGCGAAGATATCCCTTTGGGCAAAAGGGTTTTAAATTAAACATTAACTAATTTTTGGTTATGAAATATAGAAATAAAAAAACGACCCGAAGGCCGTTTTAATGATAAAAAACAATATTTTTATTAACAATTGTTTGATTATAAAGGGTTTACTTGTTGATAATTAATTTTTATATCAGATTTTACTTACTGGTTGTTTTTTTATTTTTAATAAAAAAATATTCTTTTTGAGTTTTTTTTTAATTCTGTAAATTAAAGACATAAAAAAAGCGGCTAATTAGCCGCTTTATATTTAGTTAATGATAATCTTCTTAACGATTGATTTGGAGTCCTTTGTAATTTTTACTAGGTAAATCCCCTGCTGAAGATTATTAATTTCTATGGTTTTGTTATTACTTTCTTTTAATTCATAAACTTTTTGTCCGATTGTAGAAAAAATTTCTAAAGAATAATTTCCATCATCTTCAAAATCAATATTGAATTTGCCATTTGATGGATTTGGGTAAATGTTAAATGACTTTTCACTGAATTCATTTGTATTTAAGGTCGCGTCTCCAAGACCACCACATGTATTGACAGGTAAAACTACCCATTCTGCGCCCTTGTTGAAGACTGTATTAGGAGAGGTTACGGTTGATTTACGTCTCAAAGTTTCATCTATTGAAAAATTTGCAGCACCACCATCAAGAACACCAATGATATCAATTAAAACACCATTTTTAAATAATCCCATAGGGTCGTTTCCATTAAATTGCATTTCACCAGCGGCTGAAGAAATATTAGCTGCTGCGCTTGGAACACAAGGGGGAGCTATAGTATTACTAGTTATTAAAAATACGCTTCCGTTTACCAGTGTACCTGTTAGTGCCAAACCACTGCTCCATGCTCCAGCTCCATTTGTTTGTCTTTTTATGCTATAGATTGATAAATCAACTGGTGATCCCGTTAGATTGATAATTTCCAATCCTTTGTTTGTAGCGGTTCCTTCAACATATTCAGAAAAAAACAATTCGCTAGCTGTACCTGTTCCTCCTGCAGTTGTAGTGCCGTTCACATTATTACTTACAGGAGAGGTATTTCCTTGGCAATCTTTAGCGATAACATAGAAATTATAAGTAGTAGAAGCAGATAATCCTGTTACGGTATATGTTACATTCCCTGTTGTAGTATTATAAATTCCGTTTACATAAACATCATAACCTGTCACACCTGTATTATCAGTGGCTGCATTCCAACTTAATGATGCTGAATTTGATGTAGTACCAGTCACTATTAAACCAGTTGCAGCTGTTGGTGCAATGGCATCAGCAGGACATCCCCAAACCATATCTACATATTCAGGGTGATCAATGTATGGGTTTCTGTTTCCTTGGCGGGCATATATGGCATTGTTACGTGTTGTTTCAAAAATACTCACTGGATCAGAATTGTGCCAAGCCATTAGCAAATCTTTGAATCCATTTGTAAATACCTGATTACTGGTATTGTTAAACATTCCATAACTATAACCTGCAACAAGATTTTCGTATCTAGTGACAAAATAAAAATACATTCTAGCAATATCACCTTTAAAAGCACTATTAGGCTCAAAGGCAGTTCCAGAATAACCAGTAACTGTTGAATTTCCTAATCTACCTCCATTGTTTGAGGTAAATGTTGCAGTTCCAACTGTTCCGTGCGGAAAATTTGATCTTACACCATTAACATGTTTGTCTGTAGGTGTAATAAAGTGTGCATCAGAAACCATTGGTGAATCTGAAGAAAATATAGATTGAGGTATTATATGCTCTCTATTGTACGAATCACATTCGGTTGTACCTCCAGTTCCGGGGTCTTCGTCAGTTATGTAAATGAACGAACATTCTCCGGTACTGCCAGTTGGATTTTCAGTATACATATCATAGACAGTATTGTCATTTTCGTAACCAGGAGCAGTAAAAACATCTCTATCCGATGTTCCGTAAGTAACATACAAACCATCGTAACCTCTATCAGTATGATCTTTGATTATATTGTATAATTGAGTTTTAAGGACATAACCAGATCCTGTTGCTGTATTATAATAACCAGCAGGAATTTGTGCAAGTCCTATAAATGAACTTAATAAGAGTAATAGTAGGTAATTTTTTTTCATTGTTTAAAATTTAGATCTATAATTAAAAAATTGGGGTTGTAAAGTTACGCCAAATTCTAATAATAAATCATGGTTTTTCCTAAATGTTTATTTATAATTAAAATATTTTATCAACTTGTTAAATAGATATTAATTTAATTATTAAAATATTGATGTATTGCTTGTTATTGCTATTAAAATCAATAACAATAAAAAAACAGGCATAAAAAAAGCGGCTAATTAGCCGCTTTATATTTAGTTAATGATAATCTTCTTAACTGTTGTCTGATTGTCAGAATTTAATTTTAAAAAGTAAAACCCTTCTGGTAAATTATCAACTGTATAAACATTCTGTTTTGCCTTTGGATGGCTAATTTGTTGGATAATTTGACCATTTACGTTGATCAATTGAATTTCATCAAGTTCTGTTGGTGTTTCAATATTGATACGATGATCGTTAGTTGGATTAGGATAAATACTGACACTAGCTAACATATCGAAATCTTCAGCGGCTAAAGGAGCTCCCCAAATTGAATTTATATATTCAGGATGATCAATATAAGGATTTCTATTACTTTGGTGGGCATAAGCAGCATTATTCCTAACAATTTCTTTTGTGCTTACAGGATCTTGAAGGTTCCAAGTTAAAAGAATATTCAAAAATGTAGGGGAGAATACTTTGTCAATTGATCCATCAAACATTGCTCTTGCATCAACTGCAGTGTAGGTTGAATATAAATCATCCATATTATCCTCATAACGAGTTGCAAAATAAAAAAACACACGTGCAATGTCACCTTTAAATTCATCTATCGGTTCAAATACTGTACCAGAAAAACCAGCTGAATAGCCGGAATTTAATGCATTTCCTAATTTTGAACCATTCGTGGATGTAAATGTTGCGACATTAACTTTTCCAAATGCATAATCAGCTCTTGTACCATTTACCATCTTATCAGTTGGATATACATGCTGTATGTCATTCCTCATGATTGCAAATTGTGATGGAGGATTGCTACCACCAAAGTAAGATTGAGGAATTAAATGTTCCCTATTATAACAATCTCCTTCGACATTGCTACCTCCGCTACCACATTGTCCTTTGTTTCCTCCGCTTGTAGTATTAAAATTAAAATTATAAGAATCTGTACTAGACGGTTTTTCAGAATAAATATCAACAATTGTATTGTCATTTTCATAACCAATACCATTATCTATATCAGTCGTTCCGTAGGCAGACCACAAGCCATTATTTGTGGTACTAGTTCCTGAACCATAGCCTCTATCTACATGGCTATACTCAGGAGAAAGGCCATCATTAACATTGTCAATTATTTTTTTTAATTGAGTTTTTAGTGTATAACCAGTTCCTGTGGCGGTACTATAATAATTAGTTGGAATTTGTCCAAATCCTAATGTTGTAACAAGAATTGTAATTAATAAGTAGATTTTTTTCATTTTAATACTTTTAAATTATTAGTAAGTTTATTTTTTTTTGGGGCTACAAACTTACATTAAAATTATAATGTTGAATTAAAATTTTAATTAAAACTAATTTTTAAACATATTTAGAAAGAAAAATACTACACCTTATGCTTTTCGTTCCAATAAAGCCATGTAAAATCCGTCAAATCCAGATTCTGAAGCTAGAATTTTTACATCTTTAGTGAAAGTAAAACTTTTTCCTATTTCTGTAGTTAAGAATTTTTGAATTTGCTCTTGATTTTCAGAAGGTAAGATCGAACAAGTAGCATAAACTAATTTTCCGCCAGGTTTTACTATTTTAGAATAGCTTTCTAAAACTTCTGCTTGTACTTTTCTGATGTTGTCGATAAATTCAGGTTGCAATTTCCATTTAGCATCTGGGTTTCTTTTTAAAACACCTAAACCGCTACAAGGGGCGTCAATTAAGACTCTATCCGCCTTTTCGTGTAGTTTTTTGATGACTTTTGTTGTGTCGATAATTCTGTATTCGATGTTGAAAGCACCGTTTCTTTTGGCTCTTAATTTTAATTGCTTTAGTTTGCTTTCGTACAAATCCATAGCAATTAACTGACCTTTATTTTCCATTAAAGAAGCAATGTGCAATGTTTTTCCACCTGCACCTGCACAAGTGTCAACCACTCTCATTCCAGGTTGCACGTCAAGAAAACGCGCTACCAATTGAGAAGAAGCATCCTGTACTTCAAAAAAACCTTGTTTGAAGGCATCAGTTAAAAAAACATTCGCTCTTTCTTTCAGCACTAAAGCTTCTGGTTGATCTTTTAATGTTTCGGTATCGATGTTCAAGTCCATTAAAAGGGCACGCAATTTATCGCGAGTTATCTTAAGTGTATTGGTTCTTAAGATTACTTTGGCTTGTTGATTTTGAGCGGCTATTTCGGTTGACCACAATTTTTCGCCCAATTCTTTTACACCCAATTCATCCATCCAGTCTGGAATAGATTCTTTGACTGCTCTTATTTTTGAAAGTTCGTCGAAACGACCTTTAATTTTGCGTTCAGGTGTTCCTTCTAATTGTTTCCAATCAGGAATAGGGTATCCGCGAAGTACAGCCCAAGTGGCAAACATTCTCCAGATATTATCACGGTCAAAAGGCGCTTTTACTTCAGCAATTTCTGAGTATAGACGTTTCCAACGAACAATTTCATAGATGGTTTCGGCCACAAATTTACGGTCGGAGCTTCCCCAACGTTTGTCTTTTTTTAATGCTCTTGCCACTACTTTGTCAGCATATTCCCCTTCGTTAAAAATGGCGTTCAAAGAGTCTATTGTTGTGTAAACTAAATTTCTATGTAATCTCATGTTTCAAAAATTGAGGTGCAAAGGTACGATATAATGACAAAAGTTGTATGAAGAGTTTAGTTTTTTGCGTTCCAGATTACTTCACAATACTATATTTTCATTTGAGTTCAGTGAACTTCGTTTGTAGTGGAAATCCTTTTTTAGACCTGACAGGTTTCTAAAACCTGTCAGGTTTGAAAAAGATTGTAACGAATAGCTGGTTAAAACGCCCTAAAAAAAGACATGAATTATTTTAGTAGTACATTCTATTTGCTTATTTTCGCTAACTGAAAATTCATTAGAAATATACTATTATGAAATACGATATTATTGTTTTAGGAAGTGGTCCTGGAGGTTATGTTACAGCTATTAGAGCTTCACAATTAGGTTTTAAAGTAGCGGTTATTGAGAAAGAAAATTTGGGTGGGGTTTGTTTGAATTGGGGTTGTATTCCAACGAAAGCATTACTAAAGTCGGCTCAAGTATTTGAATATTTAAAACATGCTTCAGATTACGGATTGACTGTAAAAGAATTTGACAAAGATTTTTCTGCGGTAGTATCTCGTTCTCGTAATGTTGCGGGAGACATGAGCAAAGGAGTTCAATTCCTAATGAAAAAAAATAAAATCGATGTGATTACTGGTTTTGGTAAAATCAAACCAGGTAAAAAAATTGATGTTACTGCTGCCGATGGTAAAGTAACTGAATATTCGGCTGATCATATTATTATTGCAACAGGTGCACGTTCTCGTGAATTACCAAACTTGCCTCAAGATGGTAAAAAAATCATTGGATACAGACAAGCGATGACATTGGCTGAGCA
Organism: Flavobacterium sp.; assembly: GCA_030153045.1. Lineage (GTDB taxonomy): Bacteria > Bacteroidota > Bacteroidia > Flavobacteriales > Flavobacteriaceae > Flavobacterium. The sequence continues at coordinate 5,081 of JASLID010000051.1, read as the reverse complement.
ACCAAAATCAATGATTGTTGTTGGTTCTGGAGCGATAGGAGTAGAGTTCGCTAGTTTTTACAATGCAATGGGAACAACAGTTACTATTGTAGAATTTATGCCAAATGTAGTTCCTGTGGAAGACGAAGACATTTCAAAACAAATGGAGCGTTCTTTGAAAAAATCAGGAATTACGGTTATGACTAGTTCATCTGTTGAAAAAGTAGACGTTTCAGGAAAAGGAGTAAAAGCTACTGTAAAAACAGCTAAAGGTGAAGAAATCATCGAAGCGGATATTTTACTTTCTGCGGTTGGAATCAAAACAAATATCGAAAATATTGGTTTAGAAGAAGTAGGTATTGCTACTGATAAAGATAAAATTTTAGTAAATGCATACAACCAAACGAATGTTCCAGGTTATTATGCCATTGGTGATGTAACTCCAGGTCAGGCATTAGCTCACGTGGCTTCTGCTGAAGGAATTAACTGTGTAGAAAAAATTGCCGGTCAACACGTTGATGCTATAGATTACGGAAATGTTCCAGGCTGTACATATGCTACTCCGGAAATTGCTTCTGTTGGTTTAACAGAGAAACAAGCCAAAGAAAAAGGATACGAAATCAAAGTGGGTAAATTCCCATTCTCAGCTTCAGGAAAAGCAAAAGCTGCTGGAACTCCTGATGGTTTTGTAAAAGTTATTTTTGATGCTAAATACGGAGAATGGTTAGGTTGCCACATGATTGGTGCTGGTGTTACCGATATGATTGCAGAAGCAGTTGTAGCTCGTAAATTAGAAACTACTGGTCACGAAATCTTAAAAGCGATTCACCCACACCCAACAATGAGTGAAGCGGTAATGGAAGCTGTTGCAGATGCTTACGGAGAAGTGATTCACTTGTAAGAGTAGAATATAGAAAGTTAGGGTTTTTGACTCTTCAGATAAAAATCCGTTTTGTGAAAGCAAAGCGGATTTTTTCATTTAAATCATTGAAAGTTAATTAGTTATATTTAAAAAATAACATTATATACTATTTCGTGAATGATTTTTTTGTAAATTAGTACCCTCCAAAAATCTAGAAACTGTCTTTACAATTCAAAAAATTAATTACTTCCTTTAAGTAGACATCATGGTGTTCTAAAATCAATTTAGATTAATAGTTTCATGCAGAAAACAAAAGTTGATTTAAACATTTTGATTCTCTATTAAGGAATCTTAGTTGTAAGGTGGAGACCAGAAACCACAATAAAAAACGGGGCGGTACTGAAAAGCCATATGAGTAGGAAACAAAATATTTAATCAAATGAAAAAAGTATTGGTTCAGTTTAATAGCGTTGGTATGACGGCAGAACAATATGATCGTGTTTGGGAAGATCTTGAAAATGCAGGTTATTCAAATCCGAAAGGGTTGGTACATCATGTTGGTGCACCTACTAAAGATGGTTGGATGGTAGTTGATGTTTGGGATTCAGAGGAACATTTTAATGAATTTGGAAAAACATTAACTCCAATATTGGAAAAAAACGGAGTTCCTCCAACAGAACCTACTATAATGCCTTTGCACTTTGTGTATAATGGCAGCCATGTAGAAGTGTACTAACAAATTCTGACAGTTTAGTTAGTTTTTTAAATAATGCCTATTTGCAATAAAATAAGGTTATTAAAACTAAAAGTAATTCTTTAAAGTAATAAATATAATGAATCCGTTTTGCGAAAGCGAAGCGGATTTTTATGATATGTTTCATTTGAAATGGGTTCATTAAATTCATTCAAAGTATAAAACGTATTTGGTTATAAATAAGTAAATTTGTACTAATTAAAAGTAATAAGTTATATTTTATTCACATTTTAAAATTTAGATCATGAAAAAAAATCAGTGTATCACAATCATTTTAATGGCTGCTTTTCTGGTAATTTCCAGTTGTAAAAACCCTGAAGCAAATGCCACTGATAATGCAGTAGAAAAATTCGATTTGGCAGCTGCCAAAGCAAGTATTGAAGCTAGAAGTCAAATTTATGCAGACGCTCTTAACAAAAAAGATTCGGTTGGTTTGGCAAATTGTTACACAAAAGACGGTAAGTTCATGCAGCCAAATGATAAGACGGTTAGTGGACGTGAAAATATTCAAAAGCTGTTTGGTCAGTGGATGAAATCCGATATACCTCAATTTTCAATAAAAACAATAGAAGTTTGGGGTGATGAAAATGTGTTGGCTGCGGAAGAAGAATGGGCTTTTTCAGACAAAGATGGTAAAGTTCTAGACAGTGGAAAAGCTGTAGAGGTTTATAAAATGGAAGATGGTGTTTGGAAATTACATCGTGATTGTTATAATTCTGATTTACCATGTCCTAAATAAAATGTAAAATTTAGAATATTTTAATACCCGCTTTGTGAAAACAAAGCGGTTTTTTTATGAATTAAAAGCTCTATAGGATTTATTATATCATTTTTTAAATCAATATACTACGATATGTAATGGATTTGAAAAAAGCTTTTCTATTTAATATTAAGGGGTAAATTTTTGTAAATTTGTAACTACAAAAACTTCTTTTATAGCATTTATATATTTTAAATATATAAGTTCGAATTCGTTAATCCACTGCAACAATATTGTATTGAGTTTTTATTAATAAAGAAACGATTAAAATGAAACACTTATTTGATTTTTTAATGATTTCAGGGGTTTTATTAGGCGTAGCTTTTATAACTGCAACGTTATTATCCAAAAATGGAAAGGATAAATCTATTATTTATTTAAACTGTGTAGTTGCTTTTTTAATACTTAATAATTTTCAGGCGTTTTTGTTAGAAACTGTTTTTGTTGATGCACCATTTTTTATACAAAGATTACAAATTCCTTGGTATGTACTCATTTTACCATCCTTTTATATTTTTTTAATTTCTTATCTAAAGATTGATAAAGAACTATTTTCCTTTATTTCTATTTCATTAGGGTTGTTTATTTTAGAAGTAGTATTAAGAATCGCATTTATACCTTTATATCATGATGAAAAGAACAATTTGTTTATTGGCCAATATGTACAAACTGAAGAAATTGTCAATGCTTTATATTCGATATATCTTTTTATCAAGGCAATTTTAATACTTTTTAAGTACACCGAACTATACCAACCTATTTTAGCCTTTGATAACTTAAAATGGCTTAAAAATTTTATGTTTTTAGGTGGTATTGTTCTACTAATGTGGATTTGTGCGATTTTATTAAATATTGATAAAGCATTAGATCCTCAGATTTTTATTTATTACCCATTGCGATTAAGTAGTACCTGTTTATTGTATTGGATTGGTTATCAGGGATTTTATAATTATTCCTTAATGACAGAACGAATACAGTTAAGAGAAGTTATTGCAGCTGAAGAAAAACTTTATAATACTATTCCCGTCAATAATATTGGAGAAAGTAAATTTAATGCAATTAAAATATATATTGAAAAAAATAAAAGATTTCGTGATCCCACATTTAGTTTAGAAAAATTAGCTTCTGAAATGGAAATTAGTGCCAGCAAATTATCCCATTTGATTAATCAAGAAAGTGGATACAATTTTTCAGATTATATCAACTTTATGAGAGTTGAAAAAGCTAAAAAATATTTAACAAAATCAAACTATTCCGCTTATACCATTGTTGCAATTGGACTAGAATGTGGCTTTAATTCTAAGTCTACATTTTATGCTGCATTTAAAAAGTTCACCCATTTTACACCCTCTGAGTTTAAAGAAAAGCAAATGGCTTTAATGTCCTGATTTCTGCAATATGTCCTGATTTTTGCAATTTGGATAATCTTGGATATTTGCCATAATTTGTCATCATAATTTTGAGATTGAATTTAAATCTTGAAATCATGATACTCTTTATTATTTGTACTTTATTAAAAAAGTATTACGGTCAAAATTGGAAAAAGGAATTATCTAAAAAAAGCATTTTTTTTAAAGTTAACATCCATAAAGCTTCTGTAATTCTTTTTATTACCTATGCACTTCTTAGCCCAACAACCTCAAATGCGCAATATTCTATGCGTAATTATAAAGTATTGTTTGAAGGTAATAATATTGGTTGGTTACGACTTGAGAAAAATACTGATGGAAGTAAATCAGATTTGTCGCTGGTTTCTGAAGTTAAAGCCAAAGTCGTTTTTCCAATTACCATTTTTTCAAAAGAATCATCAACTTTTGAAAGCGGAAAGCTCATTTATTCTTCTCAATTAAGAAAAACAAATGGAACGGTTAAGTTTGATATGCAAACAAGATTTGTTGATGATCAATACCAAGTGGTAGATAAGGGAGAAAAGGCAAAACTATCTTTCTCATTTATTGGCACGAACTTGTTAAATCTTTACTTTCAAGAGCCAAGAGCATTTAATACTGTTTACTGTGACAAATTACAGCGTTTTGTCAAAATTGTAAAAACAGATGACGGAGGTTACAAACTGAAGTTCCCAAATGGAAATAGCAATTGCTATTATTATAAAGATGGTGTTTGCATTAAAGTTAAAATTCAACATGCAATCTATTCAGCTGAAATAATTATTAATCCTTAAAACATTCGTCATGGAAACAACAAATATCATAGTATATATTTTTTGTTATGTTGCTTTTTTTGCCTTCGGGTGGATGTGTAAAATCAAAGGTAATCATAGATTAGTTGATGATGATGGTAAATTTACTTCAAAACCTAAACAACTCATCGGAGCCCACTTTTTTGGAATATTTTGTTTGGGAATCATTCCTGTAATATTCCTAAAACAATCAGTTGGAAATGTTTTAATAAGTAACAAAATGATGGATGGTTTTTCTCTAAGCTTATACGTTTTGATTTTAATGTTATTACTAACGATTGCATTTAGACAAAGTAAATGGACGTATGAAAGTAAACCAAAATCAATAAATAGTTTACATCATTTATCTTCTAACTTTTTTGTTACCTATTTTATCGTCAGAGCTACATTTCTATTTTCTTATGAATTATGGTTCAGAGGTTTTTTCCTTTTTGATTGTATAAACTCGATTGGAATTCCTTTAGCCGTTTTTGCAAATGTTTTTCTATATGTATTGGTTCATATTTTCAATAGTAAAAAAGAAATA
>JASLID010000045.1 GCA_030153045.1 Flavobacterium sp. | reverse complement strand
TTTTTGTCAATGAAAATGGAACTAATTTCGCTCTTGTTTTGTTGTTTTTTAACCAATTATTGATGGCTACGTCATCGGCATCGTAAATCAGGTAATCTTCTTCCGTTTGATTCATGGTTATTCTAAACTTGGAAGCGATATATTCATCATAATTGTAATTGTATCGATCTAAATGATCAGGGCTTATATTGGTAATTATGGCAATGTGTGGCCTGTAATTTACGATTCCATCCAGCTGAAAACTACTCAATTCAAGCACGTAGATATCGTGTTTGTTTTCTGATACCTGCCAGGCAAAACTCTTTCCGATATTTCCCGCCAAACCAACGTTTAATCCGCCTTGTTTCAGCAAATGATAGGTCAACATTGTTGTCGTTGTTTTACCATTACTTCCTGTAATTCCTACTGTTATCGCCTCAGTGAACTGATTTGTAAATTCGATTTCAGAAATAATTGGAATGCCTTTTTTGATTATTTTTTTGATGATAGGTGTTTTATCAGGAATCCCTGGACTTTTCATCACTACATCAGCATTTAGAATCAACTCTTCTGTATGCTGTTCGTCTTCAAATTTTATTTTATGAAGTAAAAGCACTTCTTTATAGTTGTTTTTAATTTTTCCGAAATCGGAAACAAAAACCTCATACCCTTTTTTCTTACCGAGAATGGCCGTTCCTACGCCGCTTTCTCCTCCACCTAAAACTACTAATCTCATATTATCTTAGTTTTAAGGTTACAATTGACACAATAGCTAATAAAATACCCACAATCCAGAAACGAGTTACGATTTTACTTTCGTGATACCCTTTCTTTTGATAATGGTGGTGTAATGGTGACATCAAGAAAATTCGTCGGCCTTCGCCAAAACGTTTCTTGGTATATTTGAAATAAAAAACTTGCAATACAACAGATAGATTTTCGGCTAAAAATATTCCGCAAATCACTGGAATCAGCATTTCTTTACGAACTGCAATAGCTAAAACGGCGATGATTCCGCCAATGGTTAAACTTCCTGTATCTCCCATGAAAACAGCGGCCGGATAACTATTGTACCAAAGAAATCCAATTAAAGACCCTACAAAAGCAGCTATAAAGACCGTCATTTCACCGGAGTTGGGAATAAACATAATGTTCAGATAATTGGAAAAAATAATATTTCCCGAAACGAATGTAAAAACCCCCAATGCTATGACCGAAATGGCTGAAGTTCCTGCGGCTAAACCATCAATACCATCAGTAAGATTGGCTCCATTAGAAACGGCAGTAATGATAAAAATAACGATAGGAATAAAAATTAACCACGCATAATCTTGGTAACCATCGCCGGTCCAAGCCAATAATTCGGCGTAATCAAACTCATTGTTTTTGAAAAACGGAATGGTTGTCGCCGTTGACTTCTCTTCTAAAGAAATCGGATTAATAGTGTTTTGAGTAGCGTTGACTACAATATTGGTTTTTGCTACTTCTTTACGAATGGTTACTCCTGGATGAAAATACAGAGTCGCTCCCACAATAATCCCAAGACCAACTTGTCCAATTACTTTAAAAATTCCTTTTAAGCCTTGTTTGTCTTTTTTGAATATTTTAATGTAATCATCTATAAAACCGATCGTACCCATCCAAAGTGTGGTTACCACTAAAAGTATCACGTAAATATTGTCTAATTTGGCCAACAAAACCACCGGAACCAGTGTTGAAAATATAATGATTAATCCACCCATGGTTGGAGTTCCTGCTTTTTCAACCTGACCTTGAAGTCCAAGTTCACGTACTGTTTCCCCAACTTGTTGACGGCGCAAATAATTAATGACGCGTTTACCAAAAATAGTTGAAAGCAACAGCGACAAAATAATTGCCAATGCTGATCTAAAAGTGATATACTGAAAAACTCCCGTTCCAGGAACGTCTAAAGTTTTGTCTAAATATTCAAATAAATAGTATAACATATCTTCGGTTATTTGTTTAGTTGTTCTAAAATTTCTTTTACTATTTGCATGTCATCAAAATCATGACGAACGCCATTTATTTCTTGGTATGTTTCGTGCCCTTTACCCGCAATCAAAATAATATCGTTAGGTTGCGCTAGTTGACATGCTGTTTTAATCGCTTGTTTTCTATCTGTAATGGATATGCATTTTTTATAATTCACAGGTGTAACCCCTGCTTCCATTTCAGAGATAATCGTTTGAGGATCTTCCGTTCTTGGATTGTCAGATGTCAAAATCACTTTGTCGCTCATTTCGGTAGCGATGTTTGCCATGATAGGTCTTTTGGTTTTATCTCTGTCTCCACCACAACCTACAACAGTAATTAGCTGCTCGTTTTTAGTACGAATATCATTGATGGTACTCAATACATTTTCTAAAGCATCCGGGGTGTGCGCATAATCGACAATAGCCGTAATTTTATCTTTGGAAACAATAAATTGGAAACGACCTGAAACACTTTCTAACTCTGACAACAATCGTAAGGCATCGAGATTTTCAATTCCCAATTCGATTGCAACAGCATAAATAGCTAATAAATTATAAGCATTGAAAGTTCCAATTAATCGAACCCAAACTTCTTGTTCGTTAATTTTTAGCAACAATCCGCTCAATTGATTTTCGATAATATTGGCCTTGTAATCAGCATATGTTTTTAAAGCATAAGACAATTTTTTAGCCCTGGTATTCTGCATCATTACTGCGCCATTTTTATCGTCAATATTTGAAATGGCAAACGCTGTTTTCGGCAAATGATCGAAGAATGATTTTTTCACATCACGATATTCTGCAAATGTAGGATGGTAATCTAAATGGTCGTGTGACAAATTAGTAAACACACCTCCTACAAAATGTAATCCTTCGGCACGCTTTTGATGAATTCCATGAGAACTCACTTCCATAAAGCAATACTCGCAACCCGCTTCAATCATTTCATTTA
>JASLID010000075.1 GCA_030153045.1 Flavobacterium sp. | reverse complement strand
CCTACTCCTGCGAATACTGAAAGTCCACCGTGACCTTTTGCAATATTGTTAATTAACTCCTGAATCAATACTGTTTTACCTACTCCAGCACCACCAAACAATCCAATTTTTCCTCCTTTAGCGTAAGGCTCAATCAAATCGATTACTTTAATACCTGTAAATAAAACTTCTGATGAAGTTGATAAGTCTTCGAATTTTGGTGCTTGACGGTGGATAGACATTCCGTTTTCTCCCGCTTTAGGCAAATTCCCTAAACCATCAATCGCATCTCCAATAACATTGAATAAACGTCCGTAAACATCTGGTCCAACTGGCATTTGAATTGGCGCACCAGTTCCTACTACTTCGTAACCTCTGCTTAAACCATCAGTAGAGTCCATAGAGATGGTACGTACCGTGTTTTCACCAATGTGAGATTGTACTTCAAGAACTAATATAGTCCCGTCTTTTTTAGTGATTTCTAACGAATCGTAAATTTTTGGAAGTTCAACACCCTCAGTGTTGAAAACTACATCGACAACTGGTCCAATGATTTGCGCAACTTTTCCTATTACTTTAGACATGTTTATGTATTTATTAAATAGCTATTTAGATTTCTGAAAAACAAGTGTTTTTTCAGAGTGCAAAGATAATTTTTTAAAATATAAAATCAATAATTTTTTTATGTTTTTTCAGAATTTTGAAAAACTAGTCGTTTTAGTATTGAAAAATAAACCTTTGAAAATAAAAAACCACCAACATAAGTTGGTGGTTTTTATAAATATGCTATTTATCCCTTACGGTAAAGTAGCAGGGAATAAAATTCTATAAGTACCTACATTAACAGGTTTTAAAGTAGAACCGTATTTAGCATTAATCGCTTCAATAAATTTGTTTGCAATTAAAGCATAACCTCTTGGCGAAGGATGAATTCCATCTAATGAAAAAGTTCCTCCTGTTACAAATGTTGATTGAAATGTATATCCATTTGCCACTATTCCGCCTGTAGTCAATTGCTCCATGATTGCTTTAGCATCAACAAAAGCCAAGCCTTTTGCTGTTGCTGCAGCTTGAATTGTAGTATTAAAAGAATCCGTAGCCGTTTGAATTTCAGTCAACTCAGTAGGGATCAACACATGCTTATCTTGTAAAGGGTAAGTAATACCAAATTTGTTTAATGGCGCTGGAGGCGCAAAACCTAAACCTGAATTAGCAGCTGTAGGAGCTGTACCAATTACAGATTGTGTAGGCAATAAAACTAGATCAGTAGCTTTTGCTTGTCTTGCTTGACCAAAAACCATTCCGTAAAAAGCAGCTTGAGTCGCTCCCATAGAAGGTGTAAATAAAGCTGTCAATTGTGAAGAAAGATTAACTAAAGATTCATCTTTAATTAATAACTTGTTACCTACACCAGTTGAAAACAAAGCAATTCTAGTTGCAGACTCAGCATCAGCAGAAGTACATAAAGGATGTGACAAAGCACCCATTAAAGGCCCATATAACTGTGTGTTTAACGCACTAATAGTCGCATTTCCAACCGGAACACTTCCTGCCCCTAAAACTGATGCAGACAACGGATTATGAGGCACTGTCGTAAAATGAGGTAGTGCATTAACATAAGGTAAATTAGCAATAACTCCTTTTCTACCTCCACCTGTCATTTGATCAATCAACTCATTATATGAAGCATCAAATCCAACTCCAATTGCCCCCGCAGATGGAGTGATTGGATTGGATCCATCACCTCCCGAAAGCGCATAACCTAAAACATCATTACCTCCTATCCATAAAGAAAAGAACGTTGGGCTTTGAGTTAATGCATCGGCAAAAACAGTAGTAGAAGTTGCAGATGCAAATCTACCAAAGTATGGATTAGCCATAGCATAACCAGGAGTCACTAAATGTGTAGCTTTTGCCCCTGGCACTCCCAAATTACTAAATGTACCCGACAAATGAGCTGTAATTTCTGTAGTTGAAGGTCCCGTTACTGGAACTGGAGCCGTTCCATTAAAATACAATCTAGGCCCAAATTGAGGAACTTGAACTCCCCCCGAAGCGAATCCTCCTATATTATCATCCATATACGGCGTGGTAAACACACCTCCGCCAGCAGCCGAAAATTGCCCTGCTAAAATGTTTGGATAAGCGGTTTCTTGAGCTAATTTAAAAAGAGCTCCATCACTGTATCCAGCCGCAAATGAATCCCCTAAAGCTACATACTTTGAGAAATTTGCCGAACCAGACGATACAGCTTCCTCAACTGTAGAGGAATCATCATCGTTACTATCACATGCTACAATACTCAAAGAAGCAATAAGTAGCCATTTTATATTTTTTATCATAATTTCTTTCTTTAGATTAATTAAACTGCTTATGGATTAATTGTCCATGAAGCATAATATTGCTGACCTATAGATCCTGCACCAGGTACTTGAATATAATCTTTACCTCCAATGTTTGCACCACCTACTTTAATCACTGATTTTAAGAAAGGTATTGTGTAATTGATTTGCGCATCGAAAACTACATTTTCAGGAACTTTAGCATCAATAAATGATGATTCCCATAAATATTCTGAATTCCATCTCACATTCGTATTGAAACCAAAGTTTTTGAATAATTTATCATTTCCAAAAGATCCTTTTGCTCTATGCTTAGGTGTGTTAAATCCTGGTTCGAATCCTGGATCGCTCGCTTGATCAAAATCAAATTGAGAATAATTATAACTACCACCAATTTCAAAATCTTTGTATACTTTTCTAGACAAACCTATACCTGCTCCCAATGATTTGATTTCAGATTTAGAGTTTGTATATACTTGAAACACTCTTCTGTCACCGTTTGCAAGTGCCATAGCTGCCAATCCTGAACCAACTGTTCCATAATAAGGCGCAATAACATTAGATGTATTTAAGAAATCATTATAAATATTATAATATCCACTGATGTCTACAGAGAAGTTTTGCACCACAGTTCTGTATCCTAATTCGATAGCCTGCACTTTTTCAGGCTTTACTAAACCTGGTGTTGCTTTTTCTAATTTTGTAGGATCTCCAGTTGCAGAAAACGCTTGTACTGAAGCAACTGTATATGAATTTTCGTAAGCATTATGACCATCTAATGAAACAGTAGCAGGCTGACCTAATAATTGCCCTGCAGTACTTACATTTCTTGTCTCTGTATATCTGCTTAAGTTTTCAGGAGCTGATCCAATTAAAGCAAATGGCCCTAAATCTAAACCAATGTATTGATCTTGTGTGGTTGGATTACGGAAACCCGTTTGGTAAGAAGCTCTGAAGTTATGTTGCTTGCTAGCACCTGCACCATATGTTAAAGATACTCTTGGAGAGAAACTTCCATCGAAATTTTTAGATTTATCGTAACGAACAGATCCAGTAAATTTCATTCTATCATCCATGAATTTCTTTTGAAGTTGTGTATAAACACCATATTCATTGTATTTTAATGGACCATCAAAATCAGTGAAAATTGTCCCTTCAGAATTCATAATATACTTTCTAGCCGAACCTCCTACTTGAATTTCAGCAAACTTTACTACGTCTTTAAAATTGTAATTAAGATCTGCATGAAGGATTTTAGAATGGTCTATAAATTTAGCTCCTTTAGTAAAATCTGGATTAGCAATTATTTGCGATAAAGCTTTGCTATATTCTGCTGACCCAGGTAAAAATCTACCTGTATTGGCAACATTTCTAGCAGCTATGTGCGCTTGCTCTGGAGTTTGACCTCCTAATGTTTGTTGTATATAAGTCCCTGCGTATTGACCAAACCAAGTTGAATCATCTTTCCAAGCTCTATTAACATTCCAAGCAGCAAAACGCATATCATATGAATTACCTGCATCTTCTGCTGTTCTATAAGCACGGGCGAAGAAATTTTTACCTTTTACTTCTAATTTTGTTTGATCCATGTAGAAGTCTTTCAAAGCATATCTATTAGCTCCTTGGTACACTGTATTACCAAAACCTAATTTATGTTGCGCCATAATCTCTATCCCTTTAGCCCATTCATTAGTTACATTTGCCCAAGGTCTAAAATGAAGCGATGCATCAAATTTAACGTTTTCAATTTTATTATCGTTTAAGTCTTGCTCTTTATATCCATCTCTTGCCACATTGTAATCTGGCAATAAGTTTACTGCAGATGCTGGAATTAAACCCCTTAAAGCCAATAGCTCTCCAACATCTTTTAAGTTTGTAGAAACTTCATCACCATATAAATTCAAACCATCATAATTAGGATTGAAACTAAGTCCTGTATTATTAACTGTTAGATCTCTATCATCTGAAGCAATCCATTCTGTTGCAGATAAATAAGTGAAGTTAACTTTTGCAGCAAAATGATCTGTGAATTTTTTAGCTGCTCTAATTCCAAAATCATAAAATGGATTATCGCCAGCTGTTTTTTGAACTGTTCTTCCGTATTTGAAATAAGTAGAAATCCCTTCTTTAGAAAATGGATTTTTACTATTCATAAACATAATTCCATTAAAGGCATTTGCACCGTATAATGCAGAAGAGGCTCCTGGAAGAATCTCAACATTAGCCACATCAATATCAGATACTCCTAATAAATTCCCTAACACGAAGTTAAGCGCAGGAGAAGAGTTATCCATACCATCAACCAATTGCATAAAACGCGAGTTGGCTACTGTAGCAAAACCACGAGTATTTACTGATTTAAAGTTAAAACTACTGGTATTGAAATGAACATCTTTTAAATTTTCTAGTCCTTCATAAAAAGAAGGTGCTGTAGTGTTTTTAATTTCTTTAAGTCCCATTCTTTCAATCGTTACCGGCGATTCTAAAACTCGCTCTGGAGCTCTTGACGCTGAAACAACGATTTCGTTTAATGAAGTTGATTCTTCGTTTAATACTACTATAATCTCTTGTTCTTTAGAAGTCACTTCAAATGTTTGCGCTCCAAATCCCATCATGGTAACTTCGATAGTAAAAGGAAATGCATTGGCTGTTTTAAGTGAAAATTTTCCGTCAAAGCCAGTAGAAGTTGCTGAAGAAGCCCCCACCACTTTAACGTTTGCACCCGCTACAGGCTGACTGGAAGCGTCGGTAACGGTTCCTGAAATTGTATTTTGCGCAAAAGACACTACGCAAAAAAACAATGACAAAATAGTAAAATAGATTCTCATTCGTTTGAATTTTGTTGGTTTATGTAGCCAAATTACAATAATATTTATTATAAATAAAAAAGAAACGAGAAATATTTATTATAATTTAAAGAGTTTTAAAAGTTAAAAATTGATTTAAAACACAAACTTATTGAATTTTTATTAAAATTTTAACACTTTTGAGCCAAAACAAATCCTATGCACACATAATAAATGTTTTATATTGTTAAATCGAGAAAAAGATTTTTATAACATTTAAATAAAAAAAGCGAGAAAAAATCTCGCTTTTAATAATATTTTGCACAATATTTTAGTTATTCTACCGTTACAGACTTCGCCAAATTTCTTGGTTGATCTACGTTACAACCTCTCATAACTGCAATGTGGTATGATAATAATTGCAATGGAATTGTGGTTAATAAAGGTGACATCGCATCTGATGTATCAGGGATTTCTATTACATGATCTGCTAAAGCACGAACTTGCTCATCCCCTTTAGTTACAATGGCGATTATCTTACCGCTTCTTGATTTAATTTCTTGAATGTTACTTACCACTTTATCATAATGCCCTTGTTTTGGTGCAATAACAACTACTGGCATTTGCTCATCAATTAAGGCTATAGGACCGTGCTTCATTTCGGCAGCAGGATAACCTTCTGCATGAATGTATGATATTTCTTTTAGCTTCAAAGCACCTTCCAGTGCTACTGGAAAATTATAACCTCTCCCTAAATACAAGAAATTTGTTGCATCTTTAAAAACTGCCGCTATTTCTTTTGCTTTCTCATTAGTCATTAAAGCTTCTGCTACTTTCTCAGGAATCATTTCTAATTCTGATAAATACCTATGGAAATCTGAATTTGATAAAGTCCCTCTTGATTTAGCCAAACGAAGCGCAATCATGGTCAACACAGTGATTTGAGTGGTAAATGCTTTTGTTGAAGCCACGCCAATTTCTGGCCCAGCATGAGTATATGCACCAGCGTGAGTTTCGCGAGAAATTGATGACCCGACAACATTACAAACGCCAAATACAAATGCTCCTTTTTCTTTGGCTAATTTGATAGCCGCCAAAGTATCGGCAGTTTCACCTGATTGCGAAATGGCAATTACAACGTCTTTATCGTTGATGATTGGATTTCTGTATCTGAATTCTGAAGCATATTCTACTTCAACAGGAATTCTGGCAAATTCTTCAAAAATATATTCTGCTACAAGACCCGCATGCCATGAAGTACCACATGCTACAATAAGGATTCTTTGCGCATTATTGAATTTTTCAATATTATCTTCGATACCCGCCATTCTAATTAATCCTTCATTGGCATGAAGACGACCACGATACGTGTCTTTAATTACATTGGGTTGCTCGTAGATTTCTTTCATCATAAAATGATCGTAACCTCCTTTTTCAATTTGCTCCAAATTCATTTGAAGTTCTTGTACATAAGGATCAACTAATGAATCATCTTTGATTTTACGAATTTTTAACGGCTTATGCAATCTTACAACAGCCATTTCTTCATCTTCTAAATAAATAGCATTTGAAGTATATTCGATAAACGGAGATGCATCTGAAGCAATAAAAAATTCGTTTTCACCAATACCTATTGCTAATGGACTTCCTAATCGAGCGACTATAATTTCATCTGGATTTTGCTTATCGAAAACACAAATAGCATAAGCACCTACCACTTGATTCAGGGCGATTTGAACTGCTTTTCCTAATTTAAGTTTGTGGGTTTTTTGAACATCTTCAATAAGATTTACCAATACTTCAGTATCCGTATCTGATATGAAAACGTATCCTCTTTTGATTAATTCTTTTTTTAATGGTTCATAATTTTCAATGATTCCATTATGAATTATAGCCAAATTGCCAGAATTTGACAAATGCGGATGTGAATTAACATCGTTAGGCACTCCATGTGTAGCCCAACGTGTATGCCCAATACCTATAGTTCCATTGGTGGTGATTTCTTTTATAACTCTTTCTTCAAGATCTGAAACCTTCCCTTTAGTTTTCGATAATTTTAAATCTTTTCCGTCATAAAGTACTACTCCAGCACTATCATAACCTCGGTATTCAAGACGCTTTAAACCTTTAATAACAATTGGGTAAGCTTCTCTATAACCTATATATCCAACAATTCCACACATAATTTAAATTAATTAGGTTTTGTATAATAAATTTCGAACTTAACATCGTTTGCGGTAATACCGCTATTATTTCCATATAAAACTGTTCCCAGATGATTTACAACTGCACCTACAGGAAAAGTTTTAAGTTTTTTTGTATTATCTGAAAAACTCGGAGCATTAGCTGGAGTTTTTAGGAATCTATAATTTGGATTATTAATATCTTCTGTAATTACTAATGCTAAACGAACGTTTTCTTTTTCAGAACCTACAGCTTCTTTTAAGATATTATTAATGTGTTCTGTAATTCTAATTTTATACCTTTTTTTACCATCCTTTTCTTCAAGAATTCCTCCATGAATACTTTTGTTTAATTTAGGATCAGACGAATTTGTTGAATTATCATAAAGAAAATCAAGTAAAAGTTTATCATTATCGGCATCAAACAAATAAACTCTTTTTGGATGATCGTAGGGTAATAGATAATCAGTTTCAGCAAGGGTAAATGTTAAACTCGCATCATTTACTAAAACCTTTTTAGCTTTCAATTGATCCAATTCTGTTCCTTTAAACAATTCAATATAAGCTTGAGATCCTTGACCTCCTTTTAAATATAATTTTTGGTCTCCAAGATCATTATCTGGTGCATCTACAACAGGAATAGTCGTGTTACCTGACACATCAAATAAATTAACAGTATTACTGCCAGTCATATTTAGCGCTAGTGTTTTCATTGGTCTATCGTTCCCTAAAACAACACCATTTGCATCTTTTACAATTAAATCTTCTTTATAATAAATAGTGACTTTCCCTTTTCTGAAATCTAATTTCATCAAAGTGGTGTTAGCATCTACCGCTTCAACTTGAAAATACAAACCTTTAAAATAACTTTTAAATGAATTGTTGTCTATCAAGTTAGCAGCTCCTGCATTGATTATACGATCTATAAAATAGTCTTTATCCAAACGCAAACGCATTGAAGGCGCAGTTCTAGATTCAACAAACTCTTTTGTTTTTGGCTCTTCCGAATGAAGCATTGTATAGGGTGTTAAAGTGTTTTTTACACTTTTAACTTTATATTTTACATTTTCAGTAGCTTTTGGAATAAACTCTTTATTCTGGTCAGGAGTTGCTGAATTATTAAGCCTTTTCCCTAAAACAGGATCAGAAATTGGAAGTCCTTTTTTATTTGTATTGAAATCACCATCTTGGTCAGAAAAAAACTTTTGCGCTGTTGTATAACCTGTTGCCGGATCAAAATCGTTTAATAAAAAACCATTTTCATAAACACTTAAATTTAATTTTCCATCTCCATAAACCGAGTTCAAAGTATATATTCCTCTCCCTGAAGTGTCCGTCCCAGATTCTTTTGTGCTAAAATATGGCACTTCAAGCACTACACTATCTACCACCATATTTGCTCCAAATTGTGGAGCTAATGTTCCTAGTGTTAACTGGGTTACAAAATTTGCTTTTGTAACTCCAAAAATTTCATCTTTAAAAATCCCAAGTTGATTAACTGTTAAATTATTAGTTTGTACAGGCCCTACCTTTTGGTTATATACTTTGACAGAAAGTGGCCCATCATATTTCTCAAACAAGAAATTTTCATTCCCAATAACATCTGAACCTAGTGTATTATAATCTTTGTCACATGAAACAAAAAGCAATGCTGTTAAAACAACCGTAAGGCTTTTAAAAAAATTGGTATTTATCATTAGTTTAACCTAAAATTTGATTTTTATAAAATTCCGTGTACGCTACTGCGAACGTATCTTTCGAGGCGAAAGGTAAAAAAGGTTTTTTGGAAGCTTCTATAAATTTTGTTAAATTTGAAGATAGCCCTTCAGATGCAATGACAACCCCATCCGAATGAAGGATTGAAGCTTTCATAATGTTTTCGAAAGTAGGATCATCAAGATCTTTAATTGACTCATGAGGAACGCCGTCAAATTGTACTTTTTGACTCATTTTTGCATCTAAACTTCCATCGAAAGATTGATTGAAAACTGAAGTTACAATTTTAGTATCGGCAAATAATGCTTCGTCTTTATAATAGTGTTTCATGTAAATAGGCAACATGGCTGCCATCCATCCTTGAACATGAATAATATCAGGAACCCAATTTAATTTTTTAACCGTTTCTACCACTCCTTTTGCAAAGAAAATGGCTCTTTCGTCATTATCTGGAAACATAACCCCTTCTTCATCAGTAAAAGTAGCTTTACGCTTGAAATACTCATCGTTATCAATAAAATAGACTTGAATTCTTTCTTTAGGAATTGAAGCAACCTTGATAATCAATGGCATATCTACATCATTCACGACTAAATTCATTCCTGACAATCGAATAACCTCATGCAATTGATGTCTTCTTTCGTTTACATTACCGTAACGAGGCATAAAAATTCTTATTTGCCCGCCTTGATCATTAATCATTTTAGGCACGTCATACGACATTAAAGAAACCTCATTTTCAGCAAGATAGGGCACTACTTCGGATGATACATACAAAATCCTTTTATCCTCCATGTTTTATTTTTGTTATGTTTATTGGACACAATTCCATGCAAAATTACAAAATTTTACGCAGATAAAGACTAAAATAGTAAGTTTGCACTAAATTTTAATGATTTAAACATGTCTGTTTTCGTTAAACAAAGCGAGCTTAAAGCTCATTTGAAGCCTTTTTTGCTCGATAAAACCACCATAGGATTTGTTCCTACCATGGGCGCTTTACATCAAGGACACTTGTCGTTAATGGAAGAATCCATCAAAAACAACAAAATAACCGTGGTGAGTATTTTTGTAAATCCAACTCAGTTTAACAATCCAGATGATTTAAAAAAATACCCGAGAACGTTAGAAAGTGATGTTGAAAAAATAAATTCACTCAACCCAAACATCATCGTTTATGCGCCATCGGTAGAGGACATTTATGATGGAAATACCGTTTCAAAATCTTTTGATTATGATGGATTGGAGTTTCAAATGGAAGGAAAACACAGACCTGGACACTTTAATGGAGTTGGGACTATTGTAAAAAAACTCTTCGAAATAATTGAACCCACCAATTCTTATTTTGGAGAAAAAGACTTTCAACAGCTAGCAATCATAAAAAAAATGGTCGAAAAACACCATTTGCCTGTAAATATCATTGGTTGCAAAATTCACCGTGAACCCAATGGTTTGGCTATGAGTTCTAGAAACGAGCGCCTTTCGGCAGAAGAGAGAACAAAAGCATCTGTTATTTATAAAATTTTAACGGAAGCCAAAAAACTTTTTGGTACAGAAAGCGCTAACGCGATCGTAAATTGGGTAACAAAAGAATTTAAAAAGCAGTCCATGTTCGAATTAGAATATTTTGAAATTGCTGATGAAAAAACACTTTTAACCTGCAAAAGAAAAAGCAAAACCAAAAATTATCGAGCATTTATAGCTGTTTTTGTAAACAATATAAGATTGATTGATAACATTTCACTAAAATAATTTAACTTTGTGGCATGCAAATTCAAGTCGTAAAATCTAAAATACACCGCGTAAAAGTGACTGGCGCTGATTTAAATTACATCGGAAGTATCACTATTGATGAAGCTTTAATGGAGGCTTCTAATATTTATGAAGGTGAAAAAGTTTCTATCGTAAACATCAACAACGGGGAGAGATTAGAAACCTACGCCATTACTGGCCCAAGAAATAGCGGAGAAATAACACTTAATGGCCCTGCTGCTCGTAAAGTACATAAAGGCGATATTATTATCATTATTTCATACGGTACCATCTCTGTAAATGAAGCCAAAAACTTTAAACCTGCCATCATTTTTCCTAACGAAAATGACAATTCGTTAACCTAATCGTGAAAAATAAAATCAGTTCGTTTGCCAGTATATTTATTCCTATTTTATTAGGCGCAGGATTAACGTATTATACCTATAATTCTTTTTCAGAAGAACAAATCGTTCAGATGAAAAGGTACTTCGTTACAGCAAATTATAACTATGTATTTGTCTCGCTAATTATTGCTGTTTTAGGCTGTACATTCAGGGCTTATCGCTGGAAATACACACTACAAGAAATTGGTGCAATCCCAGATTTTAAACTGAATTTCTTAGCCGTTAGCATTGGATATTTTATAAACTTAACCATCCCTCGTTCGGGCGAAGTATCTAGAGCTTTAATATTAAAAAAATACAGAGACCTCCCTTTTGACAAGGTATTTGGCACTATTATAGCCGAAAGAATTGTCGATTTAATCTTTCTCTTATTATTTGTTTTTACAGCACTTTCGCTAGAATTTGCCACATTAAAAAATTTTTTACTTTTATACATTCCTGTCGAAAAATTGTTGTGGTTTGCATTGTTTGGAATATTCAGCATGATTGCATTTTTACTGATTTATAAACATTCCAATTTAAAATTTATTCTTTTTTTAAAATCGAAAGTGGAAGGCTTAAAAGAAGGGATTTTTAGTGTTTTGATCATGCCTAACAAGTGGAAGTTTTTATTCTTTACTTTACTCATCTGGTTGTCTTATGTATTGATGTTTTACATTACGGTTTTTTCTTTAGAAGCAACAAGTAATATAGAATTGGGAACCATTATGGTAGCCTTTGTAATTGGCGGATTAACCATGTCTTTTACCAATGGTGGTTTTGGATTTTTTCCTGTTTTAATAGCCAAGATTTTATTTCTGTACGGTATTTCGCTCGAAGCCGGAAATGCTTTTGGCTGGATAATTTGGACATCACAACTTCTAATTACAATTCTACTGGGGATTTTTGCCTTTTTAGTATTACCCATAGTAGGTCAAAAGAAATAAATTATTATCTTGCTCGTTAATATCCCCACAAGCAATAATTTATTACGTTATGAAAAATATACTAAAACTATTTGTGCTTTTATTTTCGGCATCAATGTTTTCGCAAACCACAGTTGATCATTTTCAATCGACAAAATTAAATGCGAAAAGAGACATTACGGTGAAACTACCTGCTTCTTACGGTGCAAATCCAGAAAAAAAATACCCATTAATTCTTATTTTAGACAGCGAATTTTTATTTGCTCCATTTGAAGGAAACTTAGCTTATGGAAATTATTGGGACGATATGCCCGAAGTTATTTTAGTTGGGATAAGCCAAAACAAACAAGACGAGCGTTATGATGATTCGACTTTCGATGGCGCCACAGGTTTGCCAACAGGTAAGGGAGGCGCTTTTTTCGAATTTATAGGTTCAGAATTACTACCTCATTTGGATAAAAAATACCGAATTGCCCCATTTAAAGTTATTGCAGGACTTGATGTAACTGCTGGCTTTTTAAATGCTTTCCTATACAAAGAATTACCTATTTTTAATGGATACATTTCATTAAGCCCTGAATTAGCTAAAGGTTCCGAAGAAAGAATCCCGCAGCGATTGGCAGCCATGACCGAGCCTGTATTTTATTATCACACTACTTCAGATGGCGATTTAAAAAGATTTCAAACACAAATCAAAGCCCTAGACCAAAACATGCAAAGCGTAAAAAATCCTTTGGTTAATTACAAGTTTGAAGAGTTTAAAGGCGCTTCACATTATTCTTTAGCAACACGTGGAATTCCAAGTGCCTTGTATCAAATTTTCTCTATCTACCAACCTATTTCAAAAGTAGAATTCCAAGAGAAAATTGCCGTGCTTCCTTATGATCACGTGAAATACTTAACGGATAAATATGATGTAATTGAGAAATCATTGGGTATAAAAATGAAGGTTCGTTTAAGCGACTTCAAAGCTATTGAAGCAGCTGTCTTAAAAAACGAAGCCTATGAAGGCTTCGAACAATTAGCACAAATTTCTGGACAACAATATGAAAAAAGCATGTTGTATGACTACCATATGGGAATGTACTGGGAGAAAAAAGGTGAAATTAAAAAGGCAGTGAAATTTTACCAAAATGCTTTTGTTAAAGAACCTATTGGTGATTTGACCAAAGACATGATGATGAACAAAGCTGAAGATTTAAAAAGACTACTCCCTAAAAAAGGCAAAAAAGGTGAAGAAGAAATCATCGAAGACATTCCAGCCGAAACTCCTGTAGAAGCCCCAATTGGAGAGCCAACCGAAACACCAAAAGAAGAGAAAAAAGCAGAATAATGGCCAAAGTTAAAACCTCTTTTTTTTGTCAGAGTTGCGGTACACAATATGCCAAATGGCAAGGCCAATGCAACGCTTGCAAAGAATGGAATACGATTGTTGAAGAGATTATTCAAAAGGAAGAAAAGGCAACTTGGAAAATAGATTCTTCTGAAGTAAAAAAAGCGGCTAAACCATTATTAGTAAAAGAAATCGATTCTACACAAGAAGTTCGCATGGACACTTGTGATGGTGAATTGAATCGAGTTTTAGGAGGCGGCATTGTGCCTGGCTCATTGATTCTTTTAGGCGGTGAACCCGGCATAGGCAAAAGTACGCTTCTACTTCAAATTTCGTTAAAACTACCCTATAAAACACTTTATGTTTCAGGGGAAGAAAGTCAAAAGCAAATCAAAATGCGCGCCGAGCGAATTACACCAAACGGCGACAATTGTTACATTCTTACCGAAACCAAGACTCAAAATATATTTCGACAAATTCAGGAAATTGAACCCGAAATTGTCATCATAGATTCTATTCAGACTTTACATACTGATTATATTGAATCGTCACCCGGTAGCATTTCTCAAATTCGAGAAACCACAGCCGAGTTAATAAAGTTTGCCAAAGAAACCAGCATTCCTGTGATTTTAATTGGTCACATTACCAAAGACGGAAGTATTGCTGGTCCAAAAATATTGGAGCACATGGTCGATACTGTTTTGCAGTTTGAAGGCGACAGGAATCATGTGTATCGTATTTTACGTTCGCTGAAAAACCGTTTTGGCTCTACCGCCGAATTAGGGATTTACGAAATGCAAGGTTCGGGTTTACGAGAAGTATCTAACCCATCCGAGATTTTAATTTCACATAAAAACGAAGAATTATCAGGGACAGCGATTGCTTCTACCCTTGAAGGCATGCGCCCATTAATGATCGAAATTCAAGCGCTGGTTTCCACAGCAGTGTATGGAACACCACAGCGAAGTACTACGGGTTACAATGCCAAACGACTCAATATGATTTTGGCTGTTTTAGAAAAACGTGCTGGTTTTAGATTGGGTGCTAAAGATGTTTTCCTGAATATCACCGGAGGAATTTCTGTGGATGACCCTGCGATCGATTTAGCGGTTGTAGCTGCTATTTTATCATCAAACGAAGATATTTCCATCAATAAAGATTTTTGTTTTGCAGGCGAAGTAGGTCTTTCGGGCGAAATTCGTCCTGTGAACCGTGTCGACCAACGCATTCAAGAAGCAGAGAAACTAGGTTTTTCGACCATTTTTGTTTCGAAATACAATAAAATATCATTAAAAAATACGGGAATCAAAATTCAATTGGTCGCTAAAATTGAAGATGTGGCAAGTGAATTGTTTGGATAAAATTGAAACTATTGAAACCTTATTCTGAAATATTACAACTCATCCAAACCTATCACGAATTAGGCGAAACTGTTGCGGCAGCCAATTTAGTGATTGAAGAATACGACATCAAACACCCCAACTTCAAAAATTTCGAATTACGCGAAAAAGCCAAAGCCGACTATATTTTAATGACTACTGAAGGTACTTTCGGACAACCACAAATTATCCGCATTCCCGAAAATACTTTCGAATTTGAATTTGTATTAATGCTCAACCTCATTGCTCACGAAATGATTCATGTGGGTCAAAAAGCAGAAGGCAATTTCATCGAAGACCGAAACGAACGTGAATGGCAGGCTTATTATGAAATGCTCTTTCATAAAACTTATCCTCAAATGCCGGATGTGCCTAAACACCAACAAATTTTCTTTGCCAATAAAGCTCTGGATTATTACAATCGAATGGGCGAAAATTCAGAATTACAGTTAAAATATGCCTCTCAAAAACAAGAAGTCGATATCTTTATCGTTTCATTATCTTAATTAACGACTTACAAAATCACATATGAGAACTAAAAAACAAAAGTTTTTCCTGTTTCTTACTATTATAGTATCGCTGTTCCTACTCACTTTGGTTGGGATTTTTGTGTTCCGTGACATTTTGCTACAAAAAGCCATTGCAAAAGCTTCTTCCAAATTCGACACCGATTATAACTGCAATTTTTCAGTAAAAAACGCTCACTTTGATGGTATTTCAGGTATTGAACTCAACACGATTGTGATAGCACCTAAAGAAGCTGACACGCTCCTTGCTGTTGAAAAAATTAAGACCCGAATTAGTTTATTCCAATTGGTTACCGGCGATATTCAATTGCAGAACCTCGAGATGAAAAATGGGTTTATCCAATTGGTTAAGAATAAAAACGGCCGCAATTTTGATGCTTTTCTCAAAAAAGACAACACCGAAGAAATCAACGAAAAAAGAAATTACGCCAAGCTGGCTTATCGTTTACTTACTAAAGCTTTGAATCTTGTTCCATCGGAAATGAATCTGGAAAACCTATCATTACATATGGACGATATGGGTCGAAAAGTATCTTTGAAAATGACGCAATTACAGTTAACAGATCACCAATTAGAAACTAATATTGATGTCAAAACCAATACTTTTTCACAGAAATGGAACATTAAAGGTTTTGCCGATCCAAGAGATAGAAAAGCCGATTTGAAATTCTTGAGCGGTGATACTTCGAAAATCCAGTTGCCTTATATTGATGAGCGTTACGGACTAAAATCTAGTTTTGACAACATCCATATAAAACTCGACAAATTAGAAATGGAAAGTGGCGAATTGCATATTGATGGTATGGCTTCTATTGTCAATTTGACGGTAAACCATCCAAAAATTGCCAAGAAAGATGTCGTTATTGAAAATGCTCTTTTTGATTATCGTTTTTTATTGGGAAGCAATTTCATTTCGATTGCTAACACCTCATCGGCACAATTAAACAAAATCAAAATTCGTCCTTTTGCCGAATACAACACCGAAGAAGACACTATTTATAAATTGAAACTTGACGTTGCTAAAATGAAAGCCCAAGATTTCATTACATCCCTTCCTAAAGGATTGTTTTCTCATTTTGAAGGCATGGAAGCGGAAGGAGATTTTGATTACTCCTTAAACTTCAAATACAATAAAAACAAACCAAACCAATTGGTTTTCGACAGCAATTTGAACAAAGAAAATCTAAAAATAACCAAATATGGCGAGGCCAATTTAGCCAAACTGAACGAGCAATTTACCTATCGTGCGATTGACAAAGGGGTGGCTCAACGTCCTATTTTAGTAGGTTCGGCCAATCCTAACTTTACACCTTTAGATCAAATTGCACCTTACTTGGAAAAAGCAGTATTAACTTCCGAAGACCCATCGTTTTTCCATCATCGTGGATTTATCAATGAAGCCTTTAAACAATCGATTGTAAAAAACATTAGAACTGAAAAATTTGCTCGTGGTGCCAGCACGATTAGTATGCAATTGGTTAAAAACGTATTTCTAACCCGAGAGAAAACACTTTCAAGAAAGCTCGAAGAAATTTTATTGGTTTATATTTTAGAGAACAACCGCATTGCTTCAAAATCCAGAATGCTGGAAGTGTATTTTAATGTGATTGAATGGGGACCTAATGTTTATGGGATTGGCGAAGCAGCACAATTTTATTTTCAGAAAAAACCTATTGATTTAAATTTAAATGAATGCTTATTCCTGGCTTCTATTGTACCGAAGCCTAAGAAATTCATGTGGCAATTTGATAATGAAGGCAGACAAAAATCGTATGCCGAGAGAAATCAGAAATTCATTAGAAATTTGATGCTTCGCAGGGCTTTGATTACTGCCGAAGACACTATAGGGCAATCGATCCCTATTTATGTTAGTGGCAGGGCTCGTTCGTTTTTAAAACTTAAAGTGGTTCAGGACACCATTGCGATAGATTCGTCTGCAACTTCGGTGAATGAATTTGACTTTTAGTTATTTGAAATTTCGTAAAAAGTCTTCTTTATAGGTTGATGAAATTTCAATTTCGACGCCATCATTTAACATGATGTAGCCACCTTTGTTGTACGATTTTACAAAATTCACATTGATGATGTGTGATTTATGAACACGCATAAAAGGAAAAGGCAAAATATCTGAAAAGTGCTTCAGAAAACGACACACCATTTTTTTACTTCCGTTGGATAAATACAAGTCGGTAAAGTTTCCATTACCTCGCAATCGAACAATGTCTTCCATTTTTACAACTTCGAAACCTTCCAGAGTGGGTAAAATGACTTGTTTTTTCTCTGGTTGCGTCTCCCTAAAATTCTCAACGATAATTTTATTTCGGTTAAACAATTCATGATTGAGTAGATGTTGCTGGACTTTGTTTACAGCTACAATTAACTCTTCAATACTGATGGGTTTGAGCAAATAATAAGCTGCACTTTGGTTTAATGCTTTTAATGAATACTCTGAAAAAGCGGTAACAAAAATGGTTTCAAATTGTAAATCTTTACAAGCTTCCAATACATCGAAAGCATTTCCAAAAGGCATTTCGACATCTAAAAAAACCAATTGCGGTAAAAGGTCATGCAACAACGGAACTGCTTCTTTAATGTTTTGTGCTTCGCCAACAATTTCAACCTGCGGGCAATATTTTGTCAAATAATTTTTAAGTACTTCTCGAGCAGCACTTTCATCTTCCACAATTACGGCTTGTATTTTTTGCAATGTCATCATATTTTTTCAAGCTTTGGAAAAGTTATTTCTACAATAGTACCGGTAGTACCACTATTTTTTTCAGTAATAGAAAAGGATATGTTTGATTTATACAATTCATTCAGCAAACTTATACGCTCCTTGGTATTGGTAACACCTCTTGACTGATGCACCTTTTGATTGTCCGTTTTTAATGCTGCACTTTGGGTTAATCCTATGCCATTATCATCTATAATAATTGAAATTTTTCCTCTGTTTAATTCAAATTTCAAAAGCAACAGCCCTTTGGTTTCTCGGTAACGCAAACCATGCCAAATGGCATTCTCTAAATGAGGTTGAATAAGCATGTTGGGCACAGAAGTAGTTTCGGTATCTAACGAATCATCAACAACAATTTGGTACTCAAATTTATCTTGAAAACGCAAATGTTCTAAATCAAGATACTTTCTTAGCTGTTCAATTTCATTGCCCAAACTAAGGAAATCTTTGTTTGAATTTTCCATCATATTACGCATTAAGTGCGAATACGATGTCAGGTATTTATTTGCTTCGAGTTCTTTATTTTGCGATATGAATTGGTTTACACTATTTAAACTATTAAAAATAAAGTGCGGATTCATCTCTCTACGTAACGATTGTAATGCAATTTCTTTGTTTTTAGTTTTGATAGAATACAACGCTTTTACTATAAATCCGAAAAGCAACAACAACAAAGCCACCGATCCCATAAGCATATAATTGAAGGTGTTTTTCTTCGAAATTAATTCGTCTTTAAGCACTTTTTCTTTTTCTAACTGTCGGATTCTTTGCTCAGTAATTTGAAAAGTTTTGGCATCAATTAAACTACTGTCTTTACGAATTAACTGATCGAAATTCTGAAAAAAATTGTCATACAAAGCAATGCTTTCCTTGTCATTACCATGTGTTTTGTAATACTGGAGCAATTGCGACAAACTGTTTTTCACCTCTTCGGTATTGCCTTGTTTTGCAGCCAATTGATACGCTTCTTGTAAAGACGAAATGGCTTTTTCAGGTTCATTTTTCTTAAAATAAATGGTAGCTAATGTTTGTAACTGTTCTATTTGGGTGTCAAAATCGTTTTGTGTTTTAGCTTCAGTCAATAGTTTGTCACTAATAGTAATGGCTTTGTCAAACTGATTATCAGAAGCATAAACCTTAGCTATTTTGTTTTTAATTTTAATGACTTCCTCAGGCTGGTCTTTCGAATACAAAATCGCTTTTTCATAGCTTTGAATAGCCACTTCTTTATCCTTTTGTTGCAAACTCACTTCTGCTTGCTGCACATAAGCGTCAGCCACTTCAGATTTTTTATTCTCTTTTTCGAGAAGCACAATATTCGATTTGTTGTAGGCTGATTGAACCGCAGGATTACTTACACTTCGCAATCTATTCGCATCGTTTTTGTTGACTAGTTCTTCACTTTTATCCATCGATGCCGCTCCTGCCACTTCATAATTCTTAATCGCAGCCGTTACTTTATTTTGGGATTCCTGCACTTTAGCCAGACTTCGAGCCACTCGAGTTTTATCTTTATTCAAGTTGAGTTTAGTGTAACTCGACAAGGCTTTTTTGAGGTATTCTTCTGCGTGAACAAAATCTTCTTTCTCGGCAAATCCCTTGGCTAACGCTTCATAATTTTTGGCAATCTTTAATTCATTATTAGAATCTAAAGACTCTTTTAGGTCATCAGCCGCTTTACTGATTTTTACAGAAGATGCTTTTTTACTTTTTGATTGAGGGACAATAGTATCTTGGGCTAGCATTTCGCATTGAAATCCTAACAAAAAAATAACGGTCCAAAACACCCATCTTACTCGTATCATCTTTGTAAATATTTGACAATGTAAAGAAACTATTTTAAAAAATGCTATCAAAACGATTTCACCAAGTCAAAACCCCACTTCACCCATTCTGCAAAAAACATGCAATTTCTTAGAATAATTTTGAAGTATAATCTTAAAGCGAAAAACTATGAAAACTCAAAAAATTTTAATTGCAATGGGTGTTACTACACTTCTTACTGGAATAGTTCTTACTGCAAAAACCAATCCGGAAACTAAATTGATGGCTCGATATGAAAAAAAGGCTCCTATAAAAACAACCCCTTTAGAAGAAAAACCTTGTGTATTCATGTCGGTTATGGGAGAACAACCAGTAGACAATTATGCAACAAATAAAACCAATATCAAAACAAAAGCCGTAATAGATAAAGGTGAAATATGGCTTGCCAAAGCACAAAATAAAGATGGAGGATGGGGAGCTGGATCGCATTCTAATCAAGGCGAAATGAATCCACACGCAGTAAGTTCAGACCCGGCAACAACCGCTATGGCCGCTATGGCATTGTATCGTGTGGGTTATTCTATTGAAACCGGAAAATACAAACAACAACTAACCCATGCGCTCGATTTTTTACTTAATGAAGTCGAAAAAAATAAAAATAATGAATTTATTACCCAAATCAGAGGCACACAAATTCAGAGCAAATTGGGTCAGAATATTGATGCAGTTTTAACCCTACAATTCTTAAATCAAGTAGTACCCACACTTACAGACCAAAAAACAGTAAAACGAGTTGAAAATGCCATTCAAATATGTGTAGACAAAATCGAAAAATCGTATGATGGTAATGGTAAAGTCTCTGGAGCCGGTTGGGCTGGTGTTTTACAATCTTCCTTTGCTAATTCTGGTTTAGAACAAGCATCAAAAAACAAAAATATTAAAGTAAGTAAAGACAAAATTGATGCGGCTAGAAAGTATCAAAAGAGCAATTATGACACTGAAAAAAATACAGCTAAAACAGAAGATGGAGCCGGAGTTATGTTGTATGCGGTGAGCAGTTCAGTTAGAGGAAGTGCCGCAGAAGCCAAAGAAGCAGAAGAATTATTCGAGAAAGCTAAAGGAGATGGTAAAATCGACAAAAAGGCGATCATGAATCGTGAAAACCTTGAAAAAATAGGTGTTTCTAAAGAAAAAGCGTCTTCATACGATGTAGCTTCTAAAGTATATAAAGCTGCAAAAACACAAGCTATGGACAACGATGTCATGAGCGGTTTTGGAAACAACGGCGGCGAAGAATTTCTAAGTTTTCTTCAAACTGGAGAATCGATGATTGTTAAAAAAGATAACGATTGGAAAAACTGGTACGACAATGTGAGCGGAAAAATGATTAAAATCCAAAATCAAGATGGAAGCTGGAATGGTCATCACTGCATTACTAGCCCTGTATTTTGCACAGCCACTAGCTTACTTATTTTAACTATAGAAAATGACATTAAAAATCTTCAAGAATAATTTTAAAATTTATACTCATGAAAACTCAACTTATATTCTTCGCAGCATTATTAGCCACTACATTAACGTTTGCAAATGGCAACAATTTCAATAGCAATGACAAAAAAATAATAGCAATTGAAAAACCAAGAGGAGACGGAGACAATAAAATTCAAGTAGCGCTTTTACTCGATACTTCTAATAGCATGGATGGTTTAATTGAACAAGCCAAATCACGTTTGTGGAACATTGTAAACACCTTAACCACTCTAAAATACCAGGGAGAAACCCCAAACATTGAAATTGGTTTGTATGAATATGGAAACGATGGACTTTCGCCACAATCAAATTACATCAGACAAGTAGCTCCTTTAACTACTGATCTGGATTTGATTTCCGAAAAATTATTCTCCTTACGAACCAATGGCGGTTCAGAATATTGCGGTGCTGTTATTGCCGATGCTACCCGACAACTTTCTTGGGGTAAAGACAACGACAATATGAAACTGATTTACATTGCTGGAAATGAAGCTTTCAATCAGGGAGGAGTGAACTACAAAGAGTCCATTAATGATGCTTTGCGAAATGACATTTACATCAACACCATTTTTTGTGGCAATTACGAAGAGGGCGTTCGAACTTTTTGGAAAGACGGTGCCGATGTTGGAAAAGGCAAATTCTTTAACATAGATTCAAACAAAGCTGTACACTATATTGTAACGCCTTATGATGTACGAATCTCTGAATGCAATACCCGAATCAACACCACTTATATTAGTTATGGCACAAAAGGCTATGAGAAGAAAATGAATCAGGAAACTCAAGATCGAAATGCGCAAGGTGTTTCTGCAGCAAATTATGCAGAACGTGCGGTGAGCAAGTCGAAAGCCGTGTATAAAAACGAAAGTTGGGATTTAGTCGATAAAATGAAGGAAGACAAAGAAGTAGTTTCTAAGCTTAAAAAAGAGGAACTGCCTAAGGAACTTCAGAACAAAAGCAAGGATGAAATTAAAATGTATGTAGCTCAAAAAACAAAAGACCGCGAGGCCATACAAAAAGAAATTACCGAATTAGGTAAAAAACGCCAAGCCTACATTGATGAAGAAATGAAAAAAAGCAAAGGTCAAGACGATTTAGGAAAAGCGATTAATACTTCAATAGTGGCTCTTGCTAAAGTTAAAGGTTATACTGTAGAGAAATAAAGGTTATTAAAAAAGCCGTTCAAGATTAAATGAACGGCTTTTTTATTGATTAATCAGGAAGTCTGTCCCTGTCTGTTTTCTTCCTATTGAATTTATACGTGAATGTCAAAGAAGCTCTTGTCCCGGTAAATCTTCTTTCCCCATCAATAGTATAATTATTCCCTCGAATGTAATCTCGGCTAATACGACTGTCAAAAATATTATCCACTTTGAACGTTATTGTTGCCTTTTCTTTCCAAAATTCTTTGGCTACAGCCATATCGGCCCATAATTGTGCTTCCGATTCTATTTGGCCGCTTTTTTTACCGCCAATCACATTAAAGTTATTTTGAACGCTCCACGATTTAAGCTTGATTCTTGAATTTAATTTAGAAAACCAAGTCTGATCTGACACGGTAAATAATCCTTTTTGATCAAATTTATACAGATTAAAATCACTGGATAAAAACCACCATTTATAAGGATTGTAGGTCAAATTAAATTCAAAGCCATATCTGTTTTCCGTACCCAAATTAATTGGTTTTTCAATTAAGTAATCGTCACTGTTTCTCGTTACACTAATATCGAAAAGATTGACAGTATGCTGGTGATAAATCGACGGATTTACAGTGAATTTCTCCCATTTGAAAAGTGTTCCCAATTCGTACGAGTCGATAAACATCGGGTTCAAATCAGGGTTCCCTATTCTTATGTTTCTTCTGTCGGCAATACCCCCAAAAGGGTTCAACTGGTAAAACGAAGGTCTGTCAATTCTACGGCTGTAACTAAGTTGCAAGTTGATATTATCTTTTATTTCATAGGTTAGGTGAACCGTAGGAAACAATTTCGTGTATTTTTTATCGGTATTAAATTCGTTTTTTAAATCACTGCTTCCCGTATTAAAATGCTCGGCTCTTAATCCCAATTGGTATTGAAATTTTTTAACCCCATTAGAATATTGCGTATAAAACCCGAAAATGCGTTCATCATAATGTAATAAATTGGTTAAACTGTCCACTTTTACGGCGTTGTCCCAAACCACATAATCACTGTTTATTCTTCTTATTTCACCTTTTAAACCAATATCCAGTTTTGATTTTTCACTGAAAGGAAAAGAAATATCCGATTGAAAAACCACATCTTTACTGCTTTCAATATCCCTGCTTTTAAGCGTTCTTAATTCGGGAGTAGGCATTGTTACTGTTTCGGTAATCGATTCGTTTTCGTCATCATTCCAAAAATCATATTGCACATTCGCTGTTAATTTTTTGCCTTTTTTCTCAAAGTTCTTCACATAGTTCAACTCTATTTGATTGGATTTTTGTGGTTCTCTGTATTCTTCTTTAGCATTGATAAGTTGCGTCGTGTTGTGGTTAGCATCTAAATAATTAAACTGATAATCAACTTGGCTTTTACTAACGCTATTGCGGTAAAAATAACTTAACGTCAAGGTGTTATTGGCATTAATATAATAATCACTACCCAAATAAACATTCCATCGATTGAAACCTCTGGTACGATCTGTTCTTTGGTCAATAAAATCAGTGACAACGCCATTTTCATAATTGGTTCTGAATAATTTATCATCTCCAAAAAGTGTCATTTTACCATAACGAATGTCTGTAAAAACATTGAATTTTTCTTTCTTGTAATTCATGTTTACCCCAAGCGAATTGTTGTTTGGCACACCAGCTGTGGCTGTAATAGAACTTCCAAAACCATTTGCTTTATTCTTTTTCAAAATGATGTTAATAATCCCCGCAGCACCTTGCGCATCGTATTGTGCCGATGGGTTGGTAATCACTTCTACTCGCTCGATGGTCTCTGCAGGAATTTGCTCCAATCCGTTGTTTTGTGTCATCACCGAAGGCTTCCCATTAATTAAAATACGAACGCTTGAATTACCACGCAAACTCACCGCTCCTGTAGCATTCACACTAACTGAAGGCACATTGTTTAAAATATCGCTGGCCGATCCTCCTCTAGAAATCAGATCTTTCCCAACGTTAAAAATCTTTTTGTCGAGTTTGGTTTCCACCGACGACTTTTCGGCGGTAACAGTAACTTCATCCAATACTTTGGTAATGTTTTCTTCTAAAAAAACCTTCCCCATGTTTTTATCTTCTGAAAATTGAACCTGCTTCAAAGTAACCGATTGGTAATCTAAAAAGTTAACATGTAAATTGTATTTTCCAGATTTTATTTTGGCTTCAAAATTCCCTTTGACATCTGAAGACGTTTCTTGAATAATGGCATTGGTTTCAGCATCTAAAAAAGAGATACTGGCTAATTCGATAGGTTTCTGACTATTCTTTTCTAATACAGAACCTTTTATTACTACATCTTGCCCAAAAAACAATGTTGGTAGTAGTAATGTAATGGCATAAATAAAGTTTTTCATTTTTTGATTGTTTTTAAATCTGTAGCAAAATTGAAGAATATCCAATTGCAAAAATGACACCGTAGATGAATAGCATAAAAATGACGATGTTTAATGATTTTAAAGCTACTATTTCCATTTCAACTGCTATTAAAGTATATTCGTGCTCAATTTTCCCCTATTTGTCGATTCTTTGACGAATAATGAAAGTGGTTGGTTACATTTGAGCATATTTTTAACTTATGGAATTTCAAATTATTACTCAAAATAGAGTCGTTAAACACCTTCTTTTTTGGAGCGCTTTTGTAGCTGTAGGAGTGTTTAGTGATTACTCAAAATTTGACGGTTATTGTTTTGCCGAAATACTTATTTATCATCTTAACGATGCTTTTTTTGGTGCTGTGGCAGCTTATATCATTGCTTATTACTTGTTGAAAGAACCTTTTTTAAAGAAAGGCTATGTGTTTTTTGGCGTTTCCTTTTTGCTGCTTATGTATTTGCTTTCGGCTTTGTGCAGATTATCAATGGTTCATATTGTTGAGCCTTTGGTTCGAAAACCTCCTTTTACTCAAGAAACTCCTTTAGAGATTTTTACCGATTTACAGATGCTGGTTTTTAAATATGGCCCTAATATTTTAACGGCGGCTTTTATCTTTTTTATGGCCAAATTCTTCTCTGATTACAACAAAGAAAGAGAGAAAAGTTTGTTGCTGAGTAAAGAAAAAAGCGATGCTGAACTTAAAACATTGCGTGCTCAACTCAATCCACATTTCTTATTCAACACGCTCAATAATATTTACTCATTATCCATCGATAATTCACCAAAAACGTCTTCTGCAATTGGGAAATTGTCTGATATTCTAGATTATGTGCTTTACAGATGCAATACCGATTTTGTTTCAATTACTACCGAAATGCAATTGATAAACGATTATATCGAATTGGAAAAATTACGTTATGATGAACGTTTGGAAGTGCATTTAGAATCTGATATTTTAGTCGAAAATCAAGTACCTCCACTTGTATTTTTATCGTTAGTGGAAAATGCTTTCAAGCATGGAGCTGGGGAAGATAGTGGTTCTCCTAAAATTTGGATTACCGTTAAAAGTGAACCAACCCAAACCGAATTCAAAATCGTGAATACTTGTGCTGATGTTATAGAAGACTATTCGAAAGAATCTATTGGTTTGGCTAACATTAATAAACAATTGACATTATTGTACGGAGCACATTATTCATTAGAAACCAAAAGAGAGAAGGAATTATTTAGTGTAACTTTGATTTTAGAAAACATAAAATAATGAAGATTAAATGCCTCATTGTCGATGATGAACCTTTAGCAATTCGATTAATTGAAAATCATATTTCTAAAATTGATGCTCTAGAAGTGGTTGCTACGGCAAGTAATGCTTTGAAAGCATTCGAAATTTTGAACACACAAGCTATTGATTTACTTTTCTTAGACATCAAAATGCCTAATATTACCGGAATTGATTTTTTGAAAAGTCTAAAGCATCCTCCCAAAACCATTTTTACAACGGCTTATCGTGATTTTGCTATTGAGAGTTATGAATTGGAAGCGATCGATTATTTGTTAAAACCCATTACGTTTGAGCGTTTCTTTAAGTCGGTAGATAAATATTTAAGAGAAACCAATCCGGTGAAAGCCGTTCCAACTTTTGAGATTCAGAAAGAAGATTATATTCTTTTGAAATCGGCTGGAAAAAGCTTTAAAATCAAATTGGATGAAATTCTATACGTTGAAAGTGTCAAAGATTACATCAAAGTACACAAAGCAGACGGAACCAACATTACATCCAAGTATAAAATTAGCAACCTGGAAACCGAATTGCCTTCCGATAATTTTATCCGCATACACCGTTCGTTTATAATCAACACAGCTAAAATTACTGCTTTTTCAAATACGGATATTGAAGTTTTGGGCATCGACCTACCCATAGGCATAAGCCACAAAGAACAAGTGGATTTGCTTTTGGAAAAAATAAAAAAATAAAATTTTGATCCCTTTTTATTCTAAAACCCTAGCTTAAAACTCAGAAGTTTTTCATAATTTTATGACTATCAAACCATTAAGCTATGAAAACAAAATTATTTTTTATTGCTTTGGTCTTTGTCCAATGTACCAATCATTCTCAAACAGGAACAATTGGTCTGAACCCTTTTGGCTCAGGTTTTGCTTCTCCGGTCGAAATTACACATTGTGGCGACAATCGGCTTTTTATTGTAGAACAAGACGGACTCATTAAAATTCTAAATTCAAACGGAAGTACAAACGCCACCCCTTTCCTCAACATTACTACGTTGACAAACGGAGGTGGTGAGCAGGGATTACTAGGACTGGCTTTTCATCCTAATTATGCTACCAACGGGTATTTTTACATCAATTATACCAATACTAGTGGAAATACCGTCATTGCACGTTATTCGGTGAATGCTGGAAACCCCAATATTGCCAACCCTTCAGGAACTATACTTTTAACGATTGCACAACCTTTTTCCAATCATAATGGTGGTACTTTAAAATTTGGCCCCGATGGTTATCTGTACATTGGCATGGGTGATGGCGGGAGCGCTAATGATCCAGGCAATCGCGCACAAAATATCAATGAATTGTTGGGAAAAATGTTGCGTATCGATGTCAACTCTGGCTCTCCTTACGGGATTCCACCCAATAACCCCTATGTGGGTGTGACTGGTGCCGATGAGATTTGGGCTATTGGACTTCGAAATCCTTGGAAGTTTTCTTTCGACCGACAAAATGGCGATTTATGGATTGCTGATGTAGGTCAAGGTACTTATGAAGAAATCGACCACGCCACTGCCACCGAATCTGGACTCAATTACGGTTGGCGATGCTACGAAGGAAATACCGCTTTCAATACCGCAGGTTGTCCTGCACCAGCTACAATGAGAATGCCTTTGGCCGTCATCAATCATTCCTCAGGAGCGTGTTCAATCACTGGAGGCTATGTGTATCGCGGGCCAACGTACACTAATTTTCAAGGGAAATATTTCTTTTCTGATTATTGTTTGGCTAAAATTGGCATGGTTGATACTGGAGGCAATGTAACCTTTTCGGAAACCTTTACCGGAAACAATTTTGTAACTTTTGGTGAAGATGTCAATGGCGAAATATACATTGGCGATATTACCAATGGCAACATTTACAAAATCATTGACAGTTCGTTGAGCGTTGCAGAAAACAGTAAAAAAGCATTTTCTATTTATCCGAATCCTGCAAAATCGGAAGTGCTTATACAAAGTAATACCCATGAAACTTTTGCTACAATTGTTGAAGTAACTGACCTCAATGGAAAAAAATTGCTTTCACAAAAAACAGAAAACCAACCGATTCATTCCATAAAAACAGAAATACTATCTACTGGTTTGTATTTCTTGAAAGTGGGAACCAATTGGGGAACTTCTTCCACTTATAAATTGATAAAAAACTAATTCTAGATTAACCTTATCTGTGAATCATATAACACCTTTTCAGAATCATATAACACTTATATTTAGAAAGTTATAGAACTTCGAATATATAATTAGCAACCAAAAAAATAAATTTTGCTTAGTGGAATTTCACCATATGTCAGGTTGGCAAAATGGGGTATCAAGAACATTGAAATTTTCCAACCTTCTATCAATGACCAACGAAATGGTAGGCGAGTTTGTAACCCATTTATGGTGAAAGTTGTGCAAACACCACTAAGCAGGTTTGTTTTGTAGTCTAATAGTATTATAGAATTTAACACTATAACTAAAATGAAAACAGCCACATATCACCCTTTTGACAGCAATATCACTTCAGGAGAAAATAAATCATTTTGGACTGCCTCTATGCAACCCATTATTTTTGAAAAACTTCAGCAAAATATTGATACCGATATTTTAATTATTGGTGGCGGAATAGCCGGATTAACAACAGCATACTGTTTGTTAAAAGCTGGTAGAAAAATCACCCTAGTGGAAGATGGTTATATAGGTAGTGGAGAAACTGGACGCACTACCGCACACATTACGTGTGCCCTTGACGACCGTTATTTTGAACTCGAAAAAATATTCGGGAAAGAAAAAACACAACTTGCTGCCAACAGCCATATGGAAGCGATTCAGTGGATTACCAATACCATCCAACGGGAGAATATAGATTGCAATTTCAAAAAAGTAAATGGTTATTTGTTTTTAAGCGAAGACGATAAAATAGAAACACTCGAAAAAGAATATACTGCAACTACAAACGCTGGACTACATACAGAAATGCTGGATCAGATTCCCGGTTTATCCTTTGAAGAAAAAAAACAATGCCTCAGATTTCCTGAACAGGGTCAATTTCACATCATGAAATACCTCAAAGGTTTGACTGAGGCAATTACTGGCATGGGAGGAAAAATATACACCGAGACAAAAGCTGAAGACATTACAAAAGAAGGCGCAAAAGCAAACGGATTTGAAATAAAAGCCAACCATATTGTAGTCGCTACTAATACGCCAGTTAATGATTGGGTTGAAATGCACACCAAACAATGGCCTTACCGTACGTATGTAATTGCCACAAAAATCCCCAAAGGAATAGTCCCTTATTCATTATGGTGGGATACCGGAAACCAGGATTCTAAATGGATTTGTTCGCCTTATCATTATGTGCGATTAGAAGCATACGATGAGGCGTTCGATTTGTTAATTTCAGGTGGTGAGGACCACAAAGTGGGGCAAGCAAATGATGAGAATATTCCTGAAGAAGACAGATATGACCGATTAGTGGAATGGACCAAAGAAAGGTTTCCAACCATGGGAAATGTGGAATACAAATGGTCAGGTCAAGTGTTGGAACCTATTGATTCCTTAGCTTTCATTGGCAAAAATCCAAGTGACGATAACATCTATATTATTACTGGTGATTCCGGAAATGGAATGACCCACGGTACATTGGGCGGAATGATTATTACAGATATCATCACTGGTGTAAAAAACCCGTGGGAAGATTTATACAGTCCTTCTCGCATTACGCTGAAAATAACAGCTGATTATTTACACGAAGTAGGCAATATGGTAGCTCAATTTGCAGATTGGTTAACTACGGGAGATATAGAAGCTGTAAATGATTTGAAACCCGGAGAAGGAGGCGTAATTTCTTCTGGATTGAAAAAAATTGCCGTCTATCGAGATGTCCAGAACAATTTGCATGCCTGCAGTGCTGTTTGTCCGCATCTTGGTGGCATCTTGCAATGGAACGCTGATGAGAAATCATTCGATTGTCCACTTCATGGCTCAAGGTTTACGACAGATGGAAAAATAATCAACGGTCCAGCGATATCTGATTTGAAAAAGCTGGAAATAGAAGAAGTTAATGAAAAAGTATAATTGGCTTCGTTCGTTAAACAACTTAGTGGGTGCTAGTGAAGGAAGAAACTTCAACCTTCCAAAATCTTCCTTGCGTTACTTTCAACCCCACATCTTGCGAAACTCATGTTATCTGTAGTGTGCTTTTATTTTCAATTTATTATTAATTGTCCGCCAGAATCATAATTGAAATCCCAAGTCGTTGTATTTGTTGAAGTTAACACTTCATAATCATAATGAACTTCTGTATATTTTCTAAAATTATTTTTTGAAAGTGAACGGTAGAAAAATTTATCTAATAACTGTAATCTTCTACAAGGATTTGTAGAGTTATCATAATCTTCAAAAGTCCTTACGACTTTTTCACCTTTATTTATTCCGTTTTGTTGTTCAAAATATTCTGTTTTCGTTAAGTTCCCATTTGTGTCGTAATAAAATTTTTCTAAATATGTCCATATGTAATCATTCGGATCAGTTGGATTATAAGGCACATTCGGAAGAACAGTTTTTATCTCAGAAATTTTATTGTCTAAATACTTAAAAGTCTGTTTTTTAAGCCAATAATTATTGCTGTTTGGGATTTCTTTAGTAAGAATTTGATTTAAAATGTTTAGAGTAAAATATTTGGTGTTTTTAAGAACATCAAAATCAGTAGTGGAAGAAAAATCCTCAACAGTAACAGTATTGTTTGTATAAATCAATGAAGTATAAACTTTATCTGTAAAAAGCCCACCAATACCTGATGAACCAGAAACGGGAAGAAATCCACCAATTTCTTTTGTAAGTTTTTGGTTTGCATCGTATTCAAAATTAAATTTTAATTCTGCTTGATCATACGACGATGAACCTGGATAAAATACGTTTGTATTCATTTTTGTTATTAACGGCTCATTAACGACAGGATTATCTTCATTTCTTGAGCAAGAAATCATAACGAATCCAAGTAATAAAATTGTAATTATCTTTTTCATATTCTTATTTTTTTTTTTAGCATTATGGATAACTTGATTATAGACGAAACTACGGCGCCGGATTCGGTATTAACTCCTGAATTTTATTAATTTGAATGAGAACCTCATCAGTCAACATGACATCAAACGCATTGATATTTTCTTCCAATTGGTCTAGCGAAGTAGCACCAATAATGGTTGAAGTCACAAACTCCTGATGATGAACAAAAGCTAAAGAAAGCTCGGTTAAAGTCAGTCCCAAACTATGAGCCAAGTCCTGATACAATCGGGTTACTCTGAAGCAGTTTTCGTTGGTATAACGGGTAAAATGAGGAAATAATCCCAACCTAGAGTTGGGTACAATTCCGTTTAAATGTTTTCCAGTAAGAAACCCAAATCCTAATGGTGAATACGCTAACAATCCTACATTTTCTCGAAGACACATTTCGGTTAATCCCACTTCGAATAATCGATTTAGCAAAGAAAACGGATTTTGAATCGTAGCGATTCTAGGAAGATTGTGTTTTTCACTTTCATTTAAGAATTTCATGACTCCCCAAGCATTTTCATTTGAAACTCCTATGTGCTTAATTTTTCCCTCCTTGATTAATCCGTCAAACGTAGTTAAAACATCAATAATATTATCTTCCCACTGATGATCGATGGCTTCTAAACCGCGTTTGCCGAACATATTCATAACACGGTCCGGCCAGTGCATTTGGTACAAATCAATATAATCGGTCTGCAGGTTTTTTAAACTCAAATCGACTGCCTGATGAATGCTTTTTTTAGAAAAATCGAGTGGATTTCGGATATATCCCATACCTCGATTAGGCCCCGCAATTTTAGTAGCGACAACTAGTTTTTCTCTTTTATGACTGTTTTTAGCCAACCACGTTCCAATATATCTTTCGGTACTTCCAAAAATATGTTCGTTTCCTCCTATGGGATACATTTCGGCAGTGTCCATAAAATTAACTCCTCTTTCGACAGCATAATCTAATTGAGAATGAGCATCGGCTTCGGTGTTTTGATTGCCAAAGGTCATCGTACCTAAACATATTTTACTGACTTCGAGATTCGTATTGGGTAGTGTGGTGTATTTCATTCGTCGTTACTATTGTTTTTCAATGGTCTCATGTAACTTGCAAGCTCGTTTCATCTTAAAGGTTCTAAGGCGCTAAGATGCTGAGTTACTAAGTTTCGTTTGCAAAGATAATACTCTATAAAGTATAAAAAAAGGTTCTAAGAAAACCTTAGAACCTTTTTACTTAGAACCTTATTTCCTTATATTAAATCTCGTTTAACATTTTAGAAATTTCATCCAATTTAGGAGTCAAAATAATTTCAATACGACGGTTTTTAGCTTTTCCATCAGGACTATCATTGCTCAATAATGGAGAATACTCACCACGACCTGCTGCTGTTAAATTTTCTTTTTTAACCTTAGCATTAGCCGATAAAATATTTACAATCGCTGTAGCTCTTTTGGTAGATAAATCCCAGTTGTTTTCTACTCCACCACCAATCGTTCCTGTGATTTTATCGTTGTCTGTATGTCCTTCAATTAAAACAGCAATATCTGGATTGTCTCCTAATACTTTACCTACTAAGTCTACTGCTTTTTTACCTTCAGCACCTACTGTCCAGCTTCCTGATTCGAAAAGTAATTTGTTTTCCATAGAAACATATACTTTACCGTCTTTTTGTTGGATGGTTAATCCTTTTCCTTCGAAAGCTTTTAACGATTTAGAAAGCGTTTCTTTTAGTTTTTTCAATGAAGCTTCTTTCGCAGCAATCATGTTTTCCAATTCATTTACACGATCAGAACGGTCTTTTAAATCGGCTGATAATTTACTCAAACGGTTTTTCTCAGCAGCCAATGCTTTTTCTTTGGCTTCTAATTGTTCTAATAAATCACGGTTTTTCTCCATGTTAGCTTTTAGAGCCGTGTCGCTATTTTTTTCAAGCGCATCGTATGAATTTTGCAAGGCTTTTAAGTTGTTACTTGCAGCAGCATAATCGGTCGCTAATTTATTACGTTCCGCAGTTGCTTTGTCTAATTCCGATTTTAAACTTCCGTTATCAGCCAAAAACTTAGTGTTTGCAACTTTCAGCGAATCATTTTGATCTGCTAATGCGTTACGTTCTTTCTTTAAATTAGCAAATTTATTTTCTAAATCTGCATATATCTTTTTAGACACACAAGATGATGTGGTCAAGGCAATTGCCAATAATCCGAAGGAAACTTTTTTTATCATTTTTTGTGGTATTTTAGGTTATTCTATTTCTACTAAAATGGGGCAATGGTCTGAATGCATGGCATCAGGTAAAATCACAGCCCGTTTCATTCTGTGCTGCAAAGATTCGGAAACCAAGTTATAATCTATTCGCCAGCCTTTATTATTTCCGCGAGCTCCTGCTCTGTAACTCCACCAGCTGTAATGGTGTGGATCTTTGTTAAAATGACGGAAACTGTCAACAAATCCTGATTTCATAAATCCATCTAACCAAGCACGTTCTTCGGGTAAAAACCCAGAAACTTTAGCATTACGTATAGGATCGTGAATATCAATTGCTTGATGACAAATATTATAATCTCCGCAAATAATCAGGTTTGGAATACTCGCTTTTAAATCATCAATGTACTTATGAAAATCATCCATATACATAAACTTATGATCTAATCGATCTATGTTTGTCCCTGAAGGCAAATATAAACTCATTACTGAAAATCCGTCGAAATCGGCACGAAGATTTCTTCCTTCAAAATCCATGTGTTTAATTCCCGTTCCAAAAACAACATTATTTGGTTTTACCTTAGACAAAATAGCCACGCCACTATATCCTTTTTTCTCTGCTGGAAAATAATATTGGTAAGGATACCCAGCCATCTCAATTTCCATAACCGGGATTTGGTCTTGTGTTGCTTTAATTTCTTGTAGGCAAATTATATCTGGATTTGCAGCTTGCAACCAATCGAGAAAACCTTTGGTTATGGCAGCTCGAATTCCATTAACGTTGTATGAAATAATCTTCATTTTGAAGTGAATCTTTTTTTCAAATGTATTGAAAAACCATCAAATAAAAACAAGAAAATTAATTATTCTGCAACACTTTAATTTTCAATCATTTTAATTCATTTTACTTCGAATAAAAAGGGATAAATCTTAAAACTTTTCCAAAACTTATACAAGTTTTGCTATCTTTGTCTTTCGCATAAAATCAAAAAATTAAATGGGTTTAGTTACCGCTAAAGAAGTTGCAAAAGCAATAAACACTGATAAATATGGGGTTTTGGGAACTTTCTCGGGTTGGATACTCATGAAGGTGCTTCAAATCTCTTCACTTAATAAAATATACAACCGCAACAAACATCTTAAAGATGTTGAGTTTTTGAACGCCATTTTAGACGAGTTCCAAATTAAATTTGAAATCCACGAAGAAGACTTAAAACGCTTACCTAAAGAAGGGCCATATATTACCATTTCAAACCATCCTCTTGGAGGAATTGATGGTATTTTATTATTGAAATTAATGCTCGAAAGAGAACCTAATTTTAAAATTATAGCCAACTTTTTACTTCATAGGATTGAACCCATGAAACCTTACATTATGCCGGTAAATCCTTTTGAGACCCATAAGGATGCTAAATCAAGCGTAATAGGAATCAAAGAAACACTTCGCCATTTAAGTGACGGCAAACCTTTAGGGATGTTTCCTGCCGGAGAAGTTTCTACTTATAAAGACGGCAAATTAATGGTCGACAAACAATGGGAAGAAGGCGCTATCAAAGTAATTAGAAAAGCGCAAGTTCCAGTTATACCTATTTACTTTCACGCAAAAAATAGCCGTTTGTTTTATTTTCTTTCTAAAATAAGCGATACGCTTCGAACAGCTAAATTACCTTCTGAATTGTTAACCCAAAAAGACCGTGTAATTAAAGTTAGAATTGGAAAGCCTATTTCTGTGGCAGAACAAAACGAACATCAGACTATTGAAGAATACTCAGAGTTTCTGAGAAAGAAAACCTATATGCTGGCGAATGCTTTCGAAAAAGAAAGCAAATTACTAACAGTACCCAATTTAAAATTACCTAAAAACCCTAAGGAAATAGCTACCGGTGCTAATCAAAATAACATCATATCTGAAGTAAACAAGCTTCGTGAAAATGATGCTAGGTTATTGCAAAGTAAAAACTACGAGGTGTTTTTTGCAGAAGCGAAAGACATTCCAAATATTTTACATGAAATAGGACGTTTGCGCGAAATAACTTTTAGAGAAGTTGGAGAAGGTACTAATGAATCTATCGATATTGACAAATTCGACAAACACTATCGTCATTTGTTTTTATGGGATGATGATGCCAAGCAAATTGCTGGTGCATATCGTATGGGATTGGGATCTGAAATATTTGCAAAATATGGTATAGACGGATTTTATCTACAAGATTTATTTCGTTTCGAACCTGAATTGTTCGACATGATGAGCAAATCTATTGAGATGGGACGTGCCTTTATCATTAAAGATTACCAGCAAAAACCAATGCCTTTATTTTTGCTTTGGAAAGGAATTGTGCACACCACATTACGTCATCCAGAACATAAATTCTTGATTGGCGGAGTGAGTATTAGCAATCAGTTTTCAGATTTTTCGAAATCATTGATGATTGAATTCATGAAATCGAATTATTACGATCCTTATGTAGCCCAATACATACACCCTAAAAAAGAATACAAAGTAAAATTGAAAGACGCCGACAAAGATTTCATTTTTAATGAAGCGGAAGCCGATTTAGTAAAATTCGATAAAATTATTGATGAACTTGAACCGGGTAGTTTACGCTTACCGGTTTTGATAAAAAAATACATCAAACAAAACGCTAGAGTGGTTGCTTTTAATGTTGACCCACTATTTAACAATGCTGTCGATGGACTAATGTATATTAGAATTGCCGACATCCCTGAAAGCACAATGAAACCTGTTATGGAAGAATTTCAGGCGGAGCTGGAAAGAAAACTAGCAGAAAAAGGAGAATAAAAAAGGCGGAGTACATACTCCGCCTTTTTTTATTAAAACCAAGCTTTTTTACCCACTTGATAGGTTTGGTAAAATTCCTGATCAGTCTTTGTTAAATATATTATTCCTTCAATAAGTCCCATTAAACTTGTTACAGTCCCACAAGTAAAAACAGAAATTACCAAGGTAATTATTCCTTCATTTGTATATCCCAAAAGAAATTTATGTATTCCTAATGGGCCTAATAATATTGCTAAAAGACCACATGCGAGTTTTTTGTTGTCTTGAATGGGTTGTTGTGGATTGTTCCACTCTTCATTTGGTTTGTTTGTTTCCATAATTGTTTTTTGTTTTGTTTTTATGTTTATTTATAGATCAGTTTTTAAAGAAAAGCCTTGTCGATTGGTTCCCAAAGTTCTATTTTATTTCCTTCAGGATCAAGTATCCAACCAAACTTTCCATAATCATAAGTCTCTACTTCGTCTACAATTGTTACACCTTCTTCCTTTAAAATTTCTAAAAGTGCTTCAAGATTGTCAACGCGAAAGTTCATCATGAACTGTTTTTGACTTGGCTCGAAGTATTTTGTGCTGGCTTCAAATGGCGACCATTGGGTTGAACACTCGTTTCCTTCTTTGTCTTTCCACCAGAAAGTCCA
The DNA here is from genome assembly GCA_030153045.1 of Flavobacterium sp. Classification (GTDB taxonomy): domain Bacteria; phylum Bacteroidota; class Bacteroidia; order Flavobacteriales; family Flavobacteriaceae; genus Flavobacterium. The sequence continues at coordinate 34,530 of JASLID010000075.1, read as the reverse complement.
ACCATATTGATCTGTTGGAATCCCTAAATGAGTTTTATACCATTCTCTTGTGGCATTTGGATCTTCGGTTTTAAAGAAAAAACCACCAATACCGGTCACTCTTTTAATGTCTTTATTACTCATTGGTTTGTTTTTTAAAGAAAAATGTGGTGGCTATTAATAATAAAATACCTTCTACTGTGAAGAAAAATAAATGATTCAGAATATTGTTTGCAATGTAACTGCAACCCATTCCAAAAATGATTAGTCCTAATGCCAACAACAATCCTTGTGTTCTAGCCGAATGATTGCCGTTCTTTATAGGCTTGGCTAAAAACAACATCCAGATTCCTGACAATAGCATCATAATAGAAGAATACAACCAAATCATTTGCATACCTTGTGCAGCGGGTTCCTGAATTTCACCTTTTGCAATATGCTCAATCACAGCTGGCATTCCTAAAAAGGCGTGCGGAATAAACTGTAAGCAAGTTAAAGCTCCTACAAAAATGACTAAATAATAAGCTATCTTATTCATTTATATATAGTTTTAAGATTTTATCGACGATGGTTTGTGCTAGTTTTTCTTTGCTTTCAACCGTCCAACCTGCGATGTGAGGTGTTAGCAATACATTTTCAGACTGAAGTAAATATTCGAAAGCTTCTGGCTTTTCGTCTTCAAATAAATGTTCGAAAGACAATTTTTCATATTCTAAAACGTCTAATCCGGCGCCCAGTATTCTTTTAGATTTTAAGGCCGTAACTAAATCGGCCGTGACTACACTGTTCCCTCTTGCCGTGTTGATGAACCAAAACGGTTTAGCAAAAGCATTGATAAAAGTAGTATTAATTATTTTATCGGTTTCTGGCGTCCATGGCGTGTGAAGACTCAAGACATCTGCTTTTTGTTGTAGCTCTTGTAATGCAACTTGTTTGGCATTTTCATCTCCTACATTGTTTAGAATGTCATAGCACAAAACGTTGACATCAAACCCACGCAATTTTTTGGCAAATGATTTTCCCATGTTGCCGTAGCCGATAATCCCAACGGTTTTTCCGTCGAGTTCATGACCACGATTCAATTCACGATTCCAGTGTCCAGAACGTACTTCTTTATCAGCTTTGTTGAGTTTGTTCATGAGGGATAACAAAACCCCAAGTGCGTGTTCGCCTACAGCATTTCGGTTGCCTTCGGGAGCGGCGATAAGATGTACTCCTTTATGGATGGCATAGTCGCAATCTATACTTTCCAGTCCAGCACCTACACGGGCAATGAACTGCAAGTTGGTTGCTTTATCGAGAAATGTTTTGTCAATTTTGAATCGGCTGCGAATAACGACGCCATGATACTCTTGAATTTTGGCTTCAACTTCTTCTTTAGAAGATTTAAAATCTTCGTGATTGGTAAAACCGGCTTGTTGCAATTGTTCCCAAAGCAGGGGATGATTGCTGTCGATATGGAGAATTTTTATGTTTTGATTCAAGGTTTCGTTATTCAAGTTGTCTCAAAGTTACAAATTTGAATTGAAATGATAAAGCGGTTTGCATTAGGGATGGAAGCGGCATCCTTCATTCAAGTTTTTTACTTGAATGAAGATACAGCGTACAGCCCGACCTGAAAGGGAATGCCAAAAAAATATTATTCTTTTATTTTCTGCAAAGAAGTTTTGATTCCTTTGATTAACGACGAACTGAAACCTTGGTGTTCCATTTCGTTCAACCCAACAATGGTACAACCTTGTGGCGTAGTTACGCGGTCGATTAATTGTTCTGGATGCACTTTTTCTTCTAATAACATTTTTGCTGCTCCTTTAGCGGTTTGAGCAGCAATGGCTAAGGCCGTTTGGGAGTCGAAACCAATTTCGATTCCGGCTTGCATCGAAGCGCGGATGTAACGCAAAGCGTAAGCAGTTCCACAAGCGCCTAAAACGGTAGCGGCATCCATTAATTTTTCTTCGATTACTGGGGCGGTTCCTAATTTTTGGAAAAGAGAAACTACTTTTTGTGCTTCCGATTTGTCTTTGTCTTCATGAGCGATACAAGTCGCCGATTCGCCAAATTGAATGGCGATATTTGGCATGATGCGAATGACAGCATTATTGTTTCCAACGGCTTTTTGAATGGTTTCTATGAACACTCCGCTAACTGCAGACGCTACAGTTTTGTTGTGAATTTTTGGTGCAATTTCAGCTAAAACAGTCTCAACCTGATATGGTTTTACGGTAAGAATGATGATGTCCGCGTCTTCAATTTGGGACGTATTGTTGGAAGAAACCTGGATTCCGTGTTGCTCTAAATAAGTAATAGAGTCGGTATTTCTTCGGGTAATTATAACTTGGTTGTCGTTTGTATATTTTGAAATGCCTAAAGCAATGGCAACTCCTAAGTTTCCACCGCCAATAATATGTATTTTCATCTGTAAAAAGTGTTAAAATCCAAGGATTAACCTTGCAATCGAAAAGTAAATTAATATTCCGCAAATGTCATTGCTTGTCGTGATAAAGGGCCCTGTGGCCAAGGCGGGGTCTACCCCATATTTATCCAAAAGCAAAGGGATTGCGGTTCCTATTAATGAGGCAATAATGATTACAGAGATTAATGCTATGGTCACCACTACTCCAATGATGATTTCCACATTTAGAAGAAAATGACTTCCTATGAAAAGAATGATAGCCAAAATGACTCCATTAAGTAAGCTTAAAGAAACTTCTTTTACCAATCGGTTAAAAACAGAGCCGCTTAAAGTATTATTGGCCAAACCTTGAACAATAATTGCTGAGGATTGTACGCCAACATTTCCTGCCATCGCGGCAATAAGTGGTGTAAAGAAGAATAAATTGCCGTGTTGTGCCATAGCGCCTTCAAAAAGACCTAAAACTTTTACACTGATAAATCCACCTAGCAGTGCTAAAACCAACCAAGGCAATCTCGCTTTTGTGAGTTCCAAAATACTATCATCCGCTTCAACGTCTTGCGAGATACCGGCCGCTAATTGGTAATCTTTGTCAGCTTCATCTTTGATGACATCAATAATATCGTCAATGGTGATACGTCCTACCAAGCGTCCCATTTCATCTACTACTGGAATGGCTTCCAAGTCGTATTTTTGCATGATACGGGCAACTTCAACGTCTTCGGCATCTACATTTACAGACGTTACTTTTTTGATGTAAATGTCTGCGATTTGAGTTTTGGTTGAAGTGGTCAGTAAGTCTTTCAAAGACAATCTTCCTTTCAGTCTTCCTTCATCATCTACCACATAAATGGAATGTACACGAGAAACATTTTCGGCTTGGGCACGCATTTCTTTTACGCAAGTGAGAACACTCCAGTTTTCATTCACTTTTACGAGCTCTTTTCCCATTAAACCTCCGGCAGTATCTTCGTCGTAACGCAACAAGTCGACAATGTCTTTGGCGTGTTCAACGTCTTCCAGCTCAGAGATTACCTCTTCTTTTTTAGACTGTGGTAATTCGGCAATAATGTCGGCCGCATCATCCGTGTCTAGCTCATCTAGCTCTTCGGCGATTTCTTTTGGAGACAATCGTCTTAAGATATTTTCTCTTATATCATCTTCTAATTCAAGAAGGATTTCCGCCGTTTTTTCAGAATCTAAAACCTTGAAAATATAAGTAGCTTCGTCAAAATCAAGCTCATCGAGAATTTCAGCAATATCAGCATGGTGCAAGTCATTCAATAAGACTTCCAATTGCTTGTCGTTCTTGCTTTGAATAAGTTGCTCTAATTCGTGTATTAGGTCTTTGCTGATTTTAAACTCCATCGGCTGAGATTTTTTGAGTGAGTTCTATGAATTGTTCCACCGAAATTTGTTCCGGACGGAGGTCAAAGATAGTATCTTCTCGCAAATTATCCGATAGATTTAATGATTTTAAGCTGTTACGCATGGTTTTTCGTCGCTGATTGAACGAAGTTTTTACTACTGTGAATAGTAATTTTTCGTCACAAGGCAAGTGATAGTTTTCTTTACGAATCATTCGCATTACGCCTGATTTTACTTTTGGAGGCGGATTGAAAACGTGTTCATCCACCGTGAAAAGGTATTCGACATCGTAAAAAGCTTGCGCTAAAACAGATAAGATTCCGTACACTTTGCTTCCTTTTTTAGAACAAATACGTTCAGCTACTTCTTTTTGAAACATTCCTGAAAATTCTGGAATTTGGTCACGTAATTCCAAAGTACGAAACACAATTTGTGTTGAAATGTTATATGGGAAATTTCCAATAATAGCAAAAGGTTCATCCCCTAAATCTTCTTTAATATTGTATTTTAAGAAGTCTTTGGAAATGATTTTCCCATGTAATTTTGGATAATGGGCATTTAAATATTCCACCGACTCAGTATCAATTTCGATGACGTAGGTTTCAATAGGTATTTCTAATAGGTATTTTGTCAACACACCCATTCCTGGACCAATTTCCAATACTTTTTTATAGCCCTCTAATGTCAAAGAATCGGCTATATTTTTGGCAATACTTTCATCATTTAAGAAATGTTGCCCGAGGTGTTTTTTGGCTTTTACTTTGTCCATAGTTATGTACTAACAATTTACAGTTAGCGTTTCTTTATTATTAAAACCAAGGTTTTCGGTTGTTCTCAACCACTTCTTTTATGTAGGTCCGATTCCAGATTAACAATTTGTTTTTGCCAATGATATACAATCTTTCGTGATCCACATTGTTTTTATCAGCCCATTCTACCCATTTCGCAGCGGCAAATCTCCAATAGAATAATCCTAAAAAAGTCCCTGCTAAAATTGAAATGCCAATATTTTGATTCAAACTATTTAATATCAATACTGATAACAGAATTATGATAGTAATTGGCAAATTTACCAATAACTGACCTCTTAGTCCTATCTGATAATCTGTCAATTCTTTATTCATAATATTACTCGTGATCAGAGATCAATTCCAATTCCGTTCTAAAAGCCAGCATTTTATCGGCAAAAAGTTTTAATCCTTCTTCACGCAAACGCGGCGCATCTTCTTCGTAATATTTATTCAATGTTTCTTTACTATCCGTTGTGTATTGAATGGAATAGGTAACTCCGCCCATTTCTTCTTCTACCAAAACTTTAACCATTCGGGCTGACGAGAATTTTCCTGTAGCCAAAACATCTTTAATGTGTTTTTCCTGCATCCATTGCATCCATTGATCGTGAACGCTTTCGTGTATGTTGATGGTGACGTTGTATATAATCATAATTCGGTTTATTGTTTGTTCGAGGGAATAATTTATAAATTAGTATCTCCTCTTAATTTTCTAAAATTATTTCTAGCTTCTACAAAATAAATACTATCCTCGTGATTGTATATTATTTTTTCATAATTGGCTTTGGCTTTTTCATTGTCCAGTAGCTGTTTTCTATATATTTCTGCCGAGAAAAATAAAGCTTCATCTATATAAATACTTTCTGTGTGTTTCTCAATTATTTCTTGAAAATTGTTCAAGGCTAATTGAAACTCATTTTGCTTTTCATACAATCTCCCTATTCGAAGCAAAGTTACATCTTCTATGCTTTGCCCTTTGTGTTGGAGTAATATTATTTTGAAGTGCTCTAAGGCTTCTGCATTTTTATTTTGATAGCGTAAAAAATCAGCCTTTGCAAATTTCTTCAAGGCTACTTGTGTGGAATCTTCTACGGTATTATCACTTATTAAAAGAAATAATTCCATGGCATCGTTAGCAATTAATTGCGACGTTGACGATTTTAATACTTTAAATTGTTTCTGTGCCCATTCGAAATCGCCTTTGTAATAACTAGCTTTGGCCATTTTCAAACTGGCTTGATGTGCTACTTCATCGTTTTCTAAATCATTTTCTACTTGAGCATAATAAATAATGGCTTGGTTGAATTTTTCATCTAAAAGCAATATGTCTGCCAGTTCAATTTTCACTTCTGCCTTTTGATAGTTATTTAATGGAAGCCCGAGGGCATTAGTTAAAACTTGTTTAGCCGGTTCAAATTGCTTTAAATAAAAAGCATCAAAATGAGCTTTAAGAATTTGTAAGTTTAATGAATAAGGTGATATTCCAAACTGTTTTAACAATGTCTCTAACTGCGTTTTAATTACGGGATATTCTTTAGCTGTTGCCTTATCAATATCCATAGATAACAATTGATAATGCGCTTCCATTTGAAGCTCTACATCTTGTGTGTTCAGCAAAATAAAGTTCAAAATTTCTCTGGCGATGTCAGTTTCTTTTTCGTCAATAGCTAGTTTAGCCAAATTGACAATGTTGAAAAAATTATCTGGATTTCGTTTAAAGATGGCTTTTTCTTGAGTGAATGCTTTTCCGTATTCTTTTTGTTGAATAAAAAACCAACTCATGAATTGATTCCAAAATAAATCTTGGTTTTTTTGAGTTCGAAGCAGTAACGCTTTTCTTAAATGTTCTGCAAAGGATTTGTTTGAGTCTTCAGATAAAAATCGATTTAATTGATTTTGCACTAAAATCAAATTAACCGGAAACTTATACGCATAATCTACTAATGAATCGATCATCAAATCGATTTTTCCCAACTGCCCTTGGAGCAATGCGATTTGGTAATCAAAATTATTATTCGGGTTTTCTCTCATCCCAATACTATATGCCTCTATAGCTTGTTCTACCAATACTTTTTGTTCAAAATCACGGGCAACGGCGTACACATTATTTGAATTTTCAACAATTTTTTCTAAAGCTATTTTATAGTTTTTATTGGCTTTTTCTTGATTTTTTTGCAATTGAAAATTATATCCCAATTCAACATATAAATTAGGGTACTTTGTTCTTGCTAGTTTATCTGTAATGGTGATTTCCGCCTTTTCAAATTGTTTCAACTGCTGGTAACACGCAATTTGTTTCTGAAAGTATTGATAATTATTAGGTTGGCTTTTAACTAAATCTTCATAAATTAAAACGGCTTTATCAAATTCGCCTCTATCGAAATAATTTTGCGCCAAATGTTCATTCCCCGGACTGTTTGCAGGAGTTGTCGTGTAAACTTGTGAAAAAGCTACAACAGAGATAAGTAAAAAAAAATGTAGATAGAAGTGCTTCATTTTCTATAAAAAAACAATGTACTAATGTAACAATTTTTATGCTTCATTAGTACATCGCAAAATGATAAGATTATCTTAATTTATGATATCGAAACCAGTATATTTTCTTAATACTTCAGGGATTACAATTCCTTCTGGTGTTTGATAATTTTCTAAAATTCCGGCTAAAACTCTAGGCAATGCCAATGAACTTCCGTTTAAAGTGTGTGCCAATTGTGTTTTACCATCTTTCCCTTTGAAACGTAATTTCAATCGGTTGGCTTGGAATGTTTCGAAATTTGATACCGAAGAAATTTCCAACCAACGGTCTTGCGCTGTAGAAAAGACTTCAAAATCATAAGTTAATGCCGAAGCAAAACCCATATCGCCACCACAAAGGCGTAATACTCTAAAAGGCAGTTTTAATTCACGCATAATTTCTTTTACGTGTTCCACCATTCCGTCTAAAGCAGCGTGAGAATTATCAGGATGCTCGATACGAACAATTTCTACTTTATCAAACTGGTGCAGACGATTCAATCCACGAACGTGTGCTCCCCAAGAACCTGCTTCACGACGAAAACAAGGAGTATATCCTGTAACTGTAATCGGCAATTCACTTTCTTGTAAAATCACATCGCGATAAATATTGGTCACTGGAACTTCGGCTGTTGGAATCAAGTACAAATCATCTTTAGCATCGTGGTACATCTGACCTTCTTTGTCAGGCAATTGCCCTGTTCCATATGCTGAAGCTTCGTTTACTAAATGAGGCACTTGCACTTCTTGATAACCGGCATCGGTATTTTTATCTAAGAAATAAGAAATTAAAGCACGTTGTAATTTAGCTCCTTTTCCTTTGTAAACTGGGAAACCTGGCGCAGTAATTTTCGTTCCTAATTCGAAATCGATGATGTCGTATTTTTTAATCAAGTCCCAATGCGGTAGGGCGCCTTCATGTAATTTAGGCACTTCCCCTTCTTCAAAAACGTTTAGGTTTTCTTCTGGTGTTTTTCCAACAGGAACAATGTCTGCTGGAGTATTAGGCAGTTTGTACAATTCCAGCGTTAATTCTTCTGCAATTCCATTTACACTTTCGGTAAGTTCCTTGCTTTTTTCGCGCAATTGAGTTGTTTTTTCTTTTAAAATTTCGGCTTTTGCTTTTTCGCCAGCCTTCATCATTTCTCCAATATCTTTGGACAGTTTGTTAGATTCGGATAAGATGTTATCTAATTCTACTTGTGTTGCACGACGTTTTTCGTCTAATGCAATTACAGAATCAACTATGGCTGTTGCATCAAAATTTCTTTTGGTTAACGCCTTAATTACTTCTTCTCTTTTCTCTCTAATAACTGCTATTTGTAACATGACTTAAATTTTATAAGAACGCAAATTTAGTAATATTTGCTTTATGAACTTAAAAATAAGTCGAAATTCCTAAATTGAATCCATCGGTGACAGCTGGTGGGTTTCCAAGGATATCTGTTTGTTTTTGAAAACGATAATTTAATCTGAAAACGGTTTGTGTTGTTGGCCTAAAACTAATCGCTGGCATGATACTCCAAATGTCTTCACCCATGTTTCCGCCAGTTTCATTAAACGTCCCTACATTCCAGTCAACATATTCCAATCGGCAAGCCACGTTTAGAATAGCATTGTCCCAACCTAAAATCGTTTTCTTCAAAACAGGTTGTACAATATCGATGAAGCCACCGTGTTGTTTGTTTCCAAATTGTTGGGTGTAAGTACTGGGAACATCCACTTTGATCCAAGCGAATTCGGTGGTAATAAAGGTTTTGATTTTTGGAAGTGTCGTATTGAAATCTAAAGCAAAAACGCTAACTCGACGCTTTTTATCCAGAATAATTCCATCATCTTGAAATTTATTATAAATCCCACCCATGTATGATATTCCCAGCTCACCAACTTTTGTATTTCGTACAGCTAATTTCCCTGTAAATAGTGGTTCACCGCTGTTTATTTCTTCAAAACGCTCCGGATTTTCTTTGGCTGCCGGCAAAAACGTTTTGTTTTCTGTGTTTTCTATTATCGAATTATCGAAGCTTCCCGAAAGATATGCCTCGTAACCTACCATCCAATTGTTTTGGTATTTTTTTCCGAAGAAACCCGCACCTGCATTACTGAAAGTTCCCGGTAACATTTGTGTCGCTGAAATTGGGCGATCCGTAAATTCCCATTTTGGACCATCGTGATTTTGATTGAAAGCACCAATTGGATTGACAATAATTCCAGCTCTAAAATTAACTAAGGGATGAAATTCTACATCAACCGAAGCAAATTCGATTGCTACTTCTTTGCCTCCATCTTCGAATTCAATTTCACTCAAAAATTTTACTCGTTTGCTAATAGCCGATGACATAAAAATAGACAATCTGCGAGCTTGAAACTGATGCCCTTCTGAAATTCCATCGGTTGTAAGGTGTTGCCAATTGGCTTCCAAATAACCACCAATTGAAATAGGCGTTTTGCCTACATTTAAAGCCGGACGGTTATACAAGGCGTCCATGTTTAATGTTTTTATCGTGTCTTGTGGAGCTCTTCTAAGTAGACTTGGGTCAATTTGTGCGTTTGAATTTATATTGAAAAAGAACGTGAGTAGTAATATAAAATAGGTAAAAGTTAATCTCATTTTAAGGATATTTTTAAAGTATTGTTTTCAATGATAATCGGGAATTTTCTCAAATCTTCCTGAGCAGGACCAGATTCGACAACACCGTTACTGCTAAATTCACTTCCGTGTGCCGCGCATTGCAATTTATCGCCAAAAGCTTGTAATTCTGCTCCTTGATGCGTGCATTTCATTAGTAAAGCCGAGTAATTTTTGGCATCGTATCTATAAACGCAAATAGGATATTGCAAAATTTCATTTTGAACGATTAGGTATTTTTTATATTCCGTTTTTCCTTCTGATTTTATTTCAAAATCAGCCACAGGAACTAAAATATCAGAGCCTTTTATTTCTTTATTTAAAACCTGAGAAGAAGAACAGCTTTCCAACAATGAAACCCCAACAAGTCCAGCCAAACAACCAAAACCACACGTTTTTAAAAATTCTTTTCTGTTCATTTTACAAAGATTTTAAGAATTTAATCACTGCATTTTTATCATCTTGCGACAAATTATTAAATGCAGCTTTACTATTGGTTGCTTCCCCTCCGTGCATCGAAATGGCATCTTCAATACTTCTGGCTCTTCCATCGTGCATTAAAAACATATTCCCGCCTTGAGCGTTTTCTGAAAGTCCCAATCCCCATAATGCCGGTGTTTTCCACTCGTAAGTTTTGGCAACTCCTTCGGTATAACCGTCATCTAAACCAGGTCCCATATCGTGTAAAAGCAAGTCGGTGTACGGTGAAAATGTCTTGAAAGACAAAGCGCTAATTGGTGAATAACCTGTTTTCAATTCCGATTTATGACAACCTACACAATTGATTTGATTGAATAAATTTTTTCCTTGATTTACCACCGCATCATTTTGATTGCGTTGAATGGGTGCTTTTAATGTTTTTAGATAAAATACCACATCATTAACCGTGCTTGTTCCTATTTCCGGATCGATTTCTTCATTCGTATAAGCGTCTATCGGGTTGTATGCAGAGGTAATTCCAATATCCTGATTGTACGCATTAACGGTTTGGTGTAACAAATTATGTGCAGCAGCTTTTTTTCCAAAGCGACCAATATATTTTCCGTTTTGTTCAATGGCATTTTCAGCATTGATATACCCTGGCATTGAAACCCAGTTGGGCACTCCCGAAATTCCATCCCCATTAGTATCAGTTGGATCGGCCATCGCTAGAATATCAGCATCTGTAAGGTATTGTAAAAACCCTAAACCAGTATTGGCTGGCGGTGTAAATTTTGCAAAAGTCGCTCCAAAAGGAATTTGTTCTGGCATATACCCCGGTAAGGCTCTGTTTTGTAGCTGTGGTCCTCCTAAATGCAAAAAAGTATTTCCGTTTTCATCGGCTTGACCGAATCTAACCAATGTTGTAAAAGGATGTCCTTTCCCATCTCCAGCATGACAACTAATACAACTTGTGGATACAAACGTAGATCCTAAACCAGTTTCGCGAGTGAAAACTTCACCAAATGCTTCATCTCCTTTTAAAAATCGAGCTGACTCTTCAGTTGAAAGACCATCAATCGGACCGTCTAATAACTCATCATCTGCCGGAACATCAACATACGAAGGCTCGCAAGAAGCAAATATAAAAAGCGTAAATAATAGTATTGATTTTAAAATTTTCATTTGTGTAATATAATTTTTAGACAAAACTAAAAAATATACTGATACAAAGCAAAAAATTTAATTATATTTGTGACAATTAATTATTTAACCATGAGTAAATCGTTAGAAGAAGTTCACGAATCGGTTTCAACACAGAATAAAACCACTGTTTTTAGAAAAATATTAGCCTTTTTTGGCCCTGCTTATTTGGTAAGTGTGGGTTATATGGATCCAGGAAATTGGGCGACAGACTTAGCAGGTGGTAGCCAGTTTGGGTACGCTTTGATTTGGGTATTGTTAATGAGTAACATCATGGCGTTGCTTTTACAAAGTTTAAGCGCTAGATTAGGAATCGTAACTCAAAGGGATTTAGCGCAAGCTTCACGCGAAACGTATTCTCCATTTATCAATTATATTTTATACTTTTTAGCTGAAATTGCCATTGCGGCCTGTGATTTGGCCGAAGTATTAGGGATGGCCATCGGTTTAAACCTACTCTTCGATATTTCACTAATTAACGGTGTGATTATTACGGTTTTAGATACTTTTTTGTTACTCTTTCTTATTAATAAAGGAATTCGTAAAATGGAAGCATTTATCATTGCTTTGGTTGCTATCATTGGATTTTCATTCATATTTGAAATGATTTTTGCGCAACCGGAAATGGGAAAAGTATTAACAGGATTAATTCCGACTTTACCTGGAGAAGGCGCTTTATATATTGCTATTGGAATTATTGGTGCAACGGTAATGCCGCATAATTTATACTTGCATTCGTCTTTAGTGCAAACCCGAAAATTTGATCGAAGTAAAAAAGGGATTCTACAAGCTCTGAAATACAACCTCATTGATTCGACTATTGCTTTGAATTTGGCTTTCTTTGTCAACGCTGCTATTTTAATTTTAGCTGCAGCAACATTTTATAAAGCCGGGATGTATAATGTTGCTGAAATTCAGGATGCACATCGATTATTAGAACCTATGTTGGGAACCAAATGGGCGCCTATATTATTTGCGGTGGCTTTAATTGCGGCAGGACAAAGTTCGACCGTAACAGGAACTTTAGCAGGACAAATTATTATGGAAGGGTATTTGAATTTACGAATTCAACCGTGGGTGCGACGCATCTTGACTCGTTTAATCGCTATTGTGCCTGCTGTGATTGTGATTTCTGTTTTTGGAGAAAGTGTAACCGGAAAAATGCTAATTTTAAGTCAAGTAATTTTAAGTTTGCAATTGGGCTTTGCCATTATTCCATTAATCCATTTTGTAAGTGATAAAACTAAAATGAAAGGATTCCACATTAGTAGAACTACTCAAATTGCGGCTTGGTTAATCGCTTCTATCATCGTTTCCTTGAATGCTAAATTAGTCTATTCGGAAATTGTAGGTCTTTTAGAATCTTCAGAAAACCCAATTGTTTTGTGGTTAACGGTAGTTCCGTTGGCAATAGGTTTCTTATTCTTATTATTGTATATTGTTTTTAGACCTTTTATCTCTAAACCAAAAGCAGATATTTTAAATCATTCACCACACCACTTAAAATTACAATTTTCACCTGCAGAAATTTACAATAAAAAGAATGTTGCAGTTACGGTAGATTTTTCGAGTGCTGATGAAGTTGCTATTAATAGTGCATTTGAATTTGGTGGAAAGGGAGCAAATTATACCCTAATTCATGTGGTGGAAACCGTTGGAGCATTGATGTATGGTGAAGATATTGACGATTGCGAAACATCTATTGACGAAAAACTATTGGAAGATTATAAAACCATGCTTACTGAGAAGGGATTCAAAGTGGAAACAGTTTTAGGTTTTGGAAAACCAAACAAAGCCATTCCGAAAATTATTAACGAAGGTACTTTCGATATATTAGTGATGGGGACACATGGTCATAGCGGGTTCAAAGACTTGCTTTTTGGAACTACTGTCGACAAGTTACGTCATGAAATTTCAATCCCATTGTTTATTGTAAAAAAATAAGAAATGACTTTTTCAGAAGAAAATTATCTCAAAACCATATACCATTTAACAACGCTACTGGATTCAGAAATCAGTACGAATGCCATTGCCGAAAAAATGGAAACCAAGGCTTCTTCAGTGACAGATATGTTGAAAAAATTAGCCGATAAAGATTTGGTTCACTACAAAAAATACCAAGGTGTTTCGTTAACCGAAAATGGGTTGCATTCGGCAAAAATGATTGTGAGAAAACACCGTTTGTGGGAAGTTTTTTTGGTTGAAAAACTAGATTTTCCTTGGGACGAAGTCCATGATATAGCCGAACAATTAGAACACATCAAATCGGAAAAATTAATCAATAAATTGGATGCTTTTTTAAATTTTCCAACCGAAGATCCTCACGGAGATCCTATTCCAAATGCGGATGGGCAAATTATAAAAATTGACAAGCAATTGCTTTCTGAACTTACTGAAAAACAAGTAGGGATTTGTGTGGGTGTAAAAGACACTTCTTCTGAATTTTTAAAATACTTGGACAAACAGGAAATTGCCCTGGGCTCAAAAATCGAAATTCTTTCGAAAGAAACCTTCGATTTATCCTTAAAAATAAAAGTGGATGCAAAAGAAATTACCATCTCCAATAAAATAGCTGGAAATCTCTTTGTGAAAAAAGTGTAACTTGTGGTATTGTATTTGATTGAATACTAAAAACCCCAAGCCATGAAAAAAATACTTCTTTTTTGTAGTTTCATTTTAATATTGAATAGTTGCGCATCGGCACAAAAAAGCAATGACGAAATCAATCAGAAATTAGATTCTAAGTCAGACAAAGAAATTGTATTGGTGAAAATCATAAATGATTCTCGTTGTCCGGAAAATGTACAATGCATTTGGGCCGGAGAGGTGAATTTTGAAGTAGCTGCTTATGACAATGGAAAAATAGTAGAGCAAGTGCAATTAACATTAAATCCAAATAATCAAGAAAAAGTTACTGCTTGGTTCAAAAAACATTTGTCTGAAAGCAAAGAAACGTTTAAAGGTATTTCCGTTTTGCCTTATCCTAAAGATGGTGTTTCGGTAAAATTAGAAGATTATTTTATCAAATTGCTGTATTAACTACAGCCACAATCACTATCTCCGCAGTTTTTCTTAGCTTTCTTTTTTCCAAAGAATTTTTGGTACAGAAATAAAACTGCAATGGCTAATAATGAAAAAGCTATAATTTCTTGCATTACTTCAAAATTTGATAAGCAATTAAGGCAACTGTATACGCAAACCCTGACATGAACACCAACTGAATTGCCGGCCATTTCCAGGAATTAGTTTCTTTCTTAGTAATAGCTAAGGTACTCATACATTGCATGGCAAAAGCATAAAACAACATTAATGAAACACCAGAAGCGACATTAAATAATTTGTCACCCGTAACTGGATTTACTTCTTCTGATAGTTTTTGTCTGATTGTTGCTTCTTGATCTTCGGAGCCTTCAATACTATAGATAGTGGCCAAAGTTCCAACAAAAACTTCTCGGGCAGCAAACGATGTCACGATGGCAATCCCAATTTTCCAGTCGTAACCCAAAGGAGCAATAACAGGCTCAATAGATTTTCCTATTTTACCTATATAAGAGTTTTCTAATTTGTACGATGCTACTTTGGCGTCAATATTTTCATTTGGTGCAGATTGACTTGCAATGATTTTTTCGGCATTATCAAAATTAGCACTAGGACTGTAAGAAGCTAAAAACCATAAAATTACCGATAAAGCTAAAATTATTTTTCCTGCTCCAAAAACAAACGATTTGGTTTTTTCAATCACATTAATCGCAACATTTTTGAACATAGGCAACTTGTAGTTTGGCATTTCCACTACAAAGTAACTTTTTGATTCAATTTTCAAGGTTTTGTGTAATACTAAAGCTGAAATCAGTGCCATTAAAAACCCGATAAGATACAGCAACATTAAAGTAAACCCTTGATAATTAAAGATCCATAAAACTCTTTTATTTGGAATAATTAGCGAAATAATAATGGCATAAACAGGCAATCTTGCAGAACAGGTTGTAAACGGCGTGACTAAAATCGTAACCAGTCGTTCTTTCCAATTTTCGATATTTCTGGTAGCCATAATAGCCGGGATGGCACAAGCAGTTCCTGAAATAAGTGGCACGACACTTTTGCCTGAAAGACCAAATTTACGCATCGATTTATCCATTAAAAAAACCACACGACTCATATAGCCACTTTCTTCGAGTATGGAAATGAATAAAAATAAAAATGCAATTTGAGGGATGAAAATAATGATACCGCCCAATCCTGGAATAATTCCTTGCACTATTAAATTGGTTAAAACACCTTCGGGTAATTGGGTTTCTGTCCATGAAGCCAATGACGCGAAACTACTGTCGATAAATTCCATTGGAATACTGCTCCAATCAAAAATAGATTGAAAAATCAACATTAGAATCAGAAAGAAAATAACATAACCCCATACTTTATGCATTAAGATTCGGTCGAATTTACTTCGCAAGTCTTTAGCTGAGCTGACATCAATCGTTTGACCATTTTTTAAAACATCATTGATAAATTGATATCTTTTAATAGTCTCTTTATGTTGCAACCTTTTTAGTTGATCCTTCGATTTGGTAAAAGAGGGATTGGGTAATTCCTTTCGGTCTAATTTTACAAAATTTACATCTTGGGTGATGACCAACCATAATTTGTATAACAACTGATTAGGGAATGCTTTGCGTAAACTCCCAAAATATTCTGGGTCAATTTCTGAGGCATTCAAACAAGGTTCTGTTGGAATATTTCTGAAATTGATGATTAGATTTTTCAAATCTTCAATTCCTTCTTTTTTTCGAGAACTGATAAGTGCAATTTTTGTTTTTAGAATTTTTTCCAAATAAGGAATGTCCAATGTAATCCCTTTATAAGTCATTCGGTCAGACATATTGATGACCAAAATAGTAGGAATTTCTAAATCTTTTATTTGTGTGAAAAGAAGTAAATTTCTTTTCAAATTTTCTACTTCGGTAACTACAATAGCTACATCTGGATAGTCTTTATCGTTTTTATTAAGCAATAACTCAATCACTACATTCTCATCTAAAGAACTGGCATTTAAACTGTAAGTTCCAGGTAAATCAAGTATCGTAGCTTTTAAGTTTGAAGCTAATTTACATATACCTACTTTTTTTTCAACGGTAATTCCTGGATAATTTCCAACCTGTTGATTTAAACCGGTAAGTTGGTTAAATACAGACGTTTTTCCAGTATTAGGATTTCCTATTAAAGCAATATTGATATTTCCAACTTTCATTATTTAGGGTCTGAGTTAGAAATTTGAACAATAATAGCGTTAGCGGTTTCTAATCTGATGGCCAAGTGTGAATCATTTATGTTTAGATACAAGGGATCACCAAACGGCGCCACCTGAAGCAATGTTACTTCGTTTCCAGGCAAGCATCCCATTTCGAGTAATTTTAAAGGAACTAAATCAATATCAAAATCCTGAATGATTCCTTTTTGACCAATTTGTAATTGTGCTAAACTTACTTCCACTTATTTAGATTGAATTAAGATTGCAAAAGTAATAATTATAATTCGACTAAATATGTTAAATGTGAATTGGCTAAGATTTTACTCTTTTTTACACAAAAAATTAATGTCTTCAAGGAGTTTTTCGACTTCTTCGCGTTTTGTTCCGTCATAAAATCCGCGAACTCTACGTTTTTCATCTACCAAAACAAAATTTTCGGTATGTACCATATCGTACAGTTCTTCAGGTTTTCCTGTTTTGACAGCCAAATACGATTTTCTAGCTATGTAGTAGATGTCTTTTTTATTTCCAGTTACTAAATTCCACTTACTGTCAATAACTCCCTTTCTTTCCGCGTAAGCTTTCAAAACCGAAACACTATCAATGTCAGGAGTAACGGAATGAGAGAGTAACATAACTTTAGGATTGTTTTTAATTTGTTCCTGCAACCAAACCATATTGTCAGTCATAATAGGGCAAATCGTAGGGCAAGTGGTGAAAAAGAAATCGGCCACATAAATTTTATCTTCGTACTCCTTTTGGGTGATGGTTTTACCGTTTTGATTGGTAAACTTGAAGTCGGAAATCATATGATTATTCGCTACATATTGAATTGTAGAATCCACTAATTCTGGATTAACCATCGATGGTGTATAAATAGGAAGTGATTTTTCAGGTTTTAAAACACTGTAAAACAATGCAATAATAACAACTGATAAAATTGAAAGTACAATGAGTAATGTTTTAAACTTTTTTAAAAAAGAAAGCATGATTTTTTTTACAAAAGTAGAAAAAAAGAGTTTTAATAGCTTTTAATGAGGACATTAATTGTTAAAAAACAATTATTATTGAAAAAAACAATTATTTTTGAAAAAAAACACACACAATGAAAAAAATTTACTTATTAATTGCATTATCATTTTTTTTAAATGGTTATTCTCAGTTTGTTGAGAGTGCACCTTGGATGCCGCAAAGCAATGGCAACCAAAAAAAAGAAGCTACTTTTGATGAAGTTGTAGCTTCATTCAATGATTATTGGAAAGATCGAGATTATAACAAAAAAGCAAGCGGTTACAAACCCTTCAAACGTTGGGAGTGTTTTTGGAAAGATCAATTGAATAGCCAGGGCTACATTATTTCTCCACAAGAAATTAATCAGGCTTTTAAACAAAAAAATCAATCCAAATTAAATAGAAATGCAAATTCTACATTATCATTACCCCCTTGCAACTGGCAACCATTGGGACCATACAATAATGCAATTGCAAATTCTACAAGAGCTAGAGGCAGAGTAAATGTAATTGTTGCTGATCCAACTAATCCAAATACTTTGTATTTTGGAACTCCTGCTGGAGGGATATGGAAAACAACGAATAGTGGAACAAATTGGACGCCTCTTTCAGATAATTTACCTCAAATAGGTGTTTCAGGAATCGCTGTAGATTTCTCTAATTCTAACACTATTTATATTGCCACAGGAGATAAAGATGCTGGAGACACTTATTCGATAGGGGTATTGAAATCAACCGATGGAGGATTAACTTGGAATACAACTGGATTGTCTTTTGCAAACACAACAACAAGAGCGGGTGATTTAATTATGCACCCAACAAATAATCAAATACTTTGGTGTGCTACTAGTGTTGGTTTATTTAGAACAACCGATGGAGGAACTATTTGGACAATGGTGCAGGCAGGAAATTTTTCTCAAGGAAGCATAAGATTAAAGCCTACAGATCCTACAACTGTTTATGCTGTCACAAAAACACTTTTTTATCGCTCAAATAACACAGGAGCTACTTTCACTCAAGTAGCTACAGGAGGAATAGGATTGCCAACAACAGCTGGAAGATTACTTTTAGATGTAACCCCAGCTAATCCAGAATATGTTTTTGTTCTTGCTTCAAAAATAGATGATTCTTATCAAGCTATATATAGGTCAGTTGATAGTGGTGTGACTTTTACAAAAAGAACAGCTAGTGGAGTCCCTACAAATATCTTTGAAGGTACTCAAGCATGGTATGATTTAGCTTTTGCTGTATCTTCAACAAATGTAGATGAGCTTTACGTAGGTTGCTTAAATGTCTGGAAATCTACAGACGGAGGAGTGGCAAACGCTAATTGGTCTGCTATTAATAGTTGGTCGTCATATAGTCCTTCTTTTACTCATGCTGACATTCATACCTTACAGTTTATCAATAATAAATTATATTGTGGTAGTGATGGAGGAGTTTATGTGTCAACAAATAACGGAACAACATTTACAGACATTACAACAGGAGCACAAATAGGTCAATTCTATAAAATATCAGTTGCTAAACAAACCGCTTCTAAAATGATTGGAGGAACTCAGGACAATGGTGGTTGGGCATATAATTCTAACAATGCCAGTTCATGGAGTAGTTATCATTCTGGCGATGGTATGGATTGTGCAATTAATCCTGCTAACAATAATAATTATTATGGATACGTATATAATGGAGGAACACTTTTTATAAGTAATGACTCTGGAAATAGCTTATCTGGATCGGTTGCAGCTCCTACTGGAGAAACTGGAGATTGGGTAACTCCTCTAGTTGCTAATTCTGTTGGAGATATTTTTTCTGGCTACAGTAAACTATTTAGATTAAATGCAGGAGCTTGGATACAACAAAACACAACAAACTTAGGGGCTGGTAATATTCAAAATATTGCTGTGGCTCCAAGTAATGATAATATCATGTTTATTTCTAAAGGAAATGTATTATACAAAAGCACTAACAAAGGAATCAATTTTACAAATGTATATACAGCCTCAACATCTATAACTTCAATATGTGTTCACTATACTAATACTAATATTATTTATTTAACAACAGCTGGAACAGGCGGATTGGCTTTGAAATCTATAAATGGAGGTACAAACTTCACTTCATTCTCTGAAAATTTACCATCAATAACTAAAAATGTAATTAAACATCAAGGTAGAAATTCATTAAACCCACTATACCTAGGCACAACCTTAGGAGTTTATTATAGAGATGATTCTATGTCACAATGGGAGCCATTTGATACAAATTTACCTAATGTATCGGTTAGAGATTTAGAAATCAATTTAGAGGATAATGTAATTATAGCAGGGACTTATGGTCGTGGAATATGGCAATGCTCTATACCTTTTGAAGCCCCCCCAGCAGATATTAAGCTCATTGCAATTCAAAACCCAACAATTAATATTAATTGCGGAAATACAATTATTCCAGAGGTTAATGTTAAAAATAATGGCTTAAGTATTATTACTACTGTAAATGTAACTTATGATTATAATGGCATACCTCAAAACTATGTTTGGAATGGTAGTATTCCATCATTAGGAAACCAAATCATTACACTACCTAGTTTTACAGTTATCACAAAAGGAGCTTATAATCTTAATGTAAGTACAAATATAACGGGTGATACTTATTCTGACAATAATCAAGGAACAACATCATTTTATGTAAATGACAATGGAGCTGTTGGAGTTTTAAACACTTTCGAGACAGCGCCAAACAATCTTCTTACACATAATGCAGGAGCTATTGTAAGTCAGTGGAAAAGAGGCATAAACAACAATGGTGCATTAGCAACCCCAGGAAATAATGTTTATACAACAAACTTTACCGGTACATACCCTGATAAAACAAAGGCCTTTTTATATTCTCAATGTTACAATTTATCAAATGCTGTAAATCCTCAAATTAAGTTCAAAATGGCATATGCTTTAGAACAAAATTGGGACATTATTTATGTTGAGTATTCAACAAACATGGGACAAACTTGGTCTGTATTAGGAACTCAAGGACCTGGTTGGTATAATAGTAACAGAACCAATGCTTCTTCAGGTGCGGCAAATGATTGTCAAAATTGTCCTGGAGCACAATGGACAGGACCTAATGCTACTCTTGGTGTTATTTCTCCTGTAACTGATTATGCTTATCCTTTAAATAGTTTAATAGGTCAATCTAATGTAATCTTTAGATTTGTTTTTCATTCAGATGATTCAATAAATGATTTAGGGGTAACTATTGATAATTTTATTATCGATGGCACTTTATCAACGGAAGATTTTGAGTTAAACAACATCGCAATATATCCAAATCCATCAACAGGAATATTTACAGTTTCAACAGGAAATAAAGCCATTGAAAAAGTAGAAGTATATGATGTAACTGGTAAAGTTGTATTAACTAAAAATGATTTTTCAGGTGTAAATAGCCAAACAAACTTAGATTTAACACATGTTTCAACTGGAATTTATTTTATAAAAATGACTTCAGACAATCAAAGTACGGTTAAACGTATCATGAAAAATTAATTACCGTTCAACATATAAAAAAGGGCTAGAAATTTCTAGCCCTTTTTTTGTTCAAAAATCTTAAAAAGAACATAACACAATGTTAAATACCTTTTAAAATATTTCCAAATGTTTATTTTTGAAACCATTAAAACTAACCCTACCAAGAACAAGTATGAAAAAAAATGTGAAAATTTCAGCACTAGCCCTACTGAGCTTAATTGCAACAGAAGGAATAGCGCAAGAAAAACCAGGAATCAACCTAAATTTAATGGATAAATCTGTCAAACCTGGCGATGATTTCTTCAGATATGTAAATGGAACATGGTACGACAAAACTGAAATTCCAGCCGATAAAACCCGTTGGGGAAGCTTCGACGAATTACTTAAAAAAACAGACAACGATGCTTTGGCTATCTTAAAAGAAGCTGTCGCTAAAAAATTAGATCCTAAATCTGATCAAGCTAAAGCCGTAAACGTGTACAAAACCTACATGGATACAATTGCACGAAACAAAAAAGGAATCAAACCATTAAAACCATATTTGACAAAAATAAACGCAATAAAATCAATTCAAGATGTTAATACTCTTTTGATTGAGATGACTCCTGAAGGCGGATTAGGATTTTACGGTGCTGGTATTGTTCCAGATGCTAAAAACAGTACCCGTAACGTAGTGAACATTGGATTAGGAAGCCTTGGTTTACCTGACAGAGATTATTATGTTTCTGATGACAAAGATTCTAAAGAAAAACGCGAAAAATATGTAGTTCACGTAGCACGCATGTTGCAATTTTTAGGTGAAAAACCCGCGGTAGCAAAAACAAATGCCGAAAAAGTATTAGCATTAGAAACTGAAATGGCTCGTCCTCGATTAGATCGTGTGGAACGTCGTGACAGAAGAAAAACGTACAATCCAATGACGGTGGCCGATTTACAAAAATTAACGCCTTCTGTAAATTGGAATACTTATTTAGAAGGTGTTGGAATAGGAAAAATCGACTCGCTAATTGTTTCTCAACCTAAATACATGACGGCTTTGGAAGATATTTTCAAAGCAAATAAAGTAGAAGATTGGAAAGCGTATTTGCGTTGGACATTAATCAACAAATCAACAGGAGTTTTAACTTCTGATATTGAAACGGCTAATTGGGAGTTTTACAGTAAAACCCTAACAGGAGCATTAAAACAACGTCCGCGTGAAGAAAGGGCACTACAAGTAGTTAATGGTGTGGTAGGTGAAGCTTTAGGGAAATTATATGTAGAGAAGAAATTCCCTGCTGAAGCTAAGGAAAAAGCCAAAGCCATGATTGAAAATGTCTTTTTGGCATTCGAAAATAGAATCAATAACTTACCTTGGATGACACCAGCTACTCGATTAGGCGCTATCGAAAAACTAAGAAAATCGACCGTTAAAATTGGCTATCCTGACAAATGGAAAGACTATTCTAAATTAGAAATTATAGCATCAGAAAATGGTGGGAACTATTACGATAACATGAAAAATGTAGCTCGTTGGGGATTCGCTGAAAATATTGCCGATTTACAAAAACCGGTAGACAAAACACGTTGGGGTATGTCACCACAAACAGTAAATGCTTATTACAACCCTTCGTATAACGAAATTGTTTTTCCAGCAGCCATCTTACAACCTCCTTTTTATGATTATAAAGCAGACGAAGCGGTAAATTATGGTGGAATTGGAGCTGTAATTGGTCATGAAATCTCACACGGATTTGACGATTCAGGATCACGTTACAATGCCGACGGAAATCTTAAAAATTGGTGGACTGAAGACGACTTAAAACAATTTACAGGTTTAGGTGGAGCTTTAGCAGCACAATACTCAGCTATAGAGCCACTTCCAGGAACTTTTGTGGATGGTAAATTTACATTAGGAGAGAACATTGGTGATTTAGGTGGAATTAACGCTGCTTACGATGGTTTACAAATTTTCTTAAAGAAAAACGGAAACCCTGGATTAATAGACGGTTATACTCCTGAACAACGTTTATTTATTTCGTGGGCAACTATTTGGCGCACAAAAATGAGGGAAGAAGCGATTAAAAATCAAGTAAAAACTGATCCGCACACTCCAGGAATGTACCGTTCGTTTGTGCCTTTACAAAACGTAGATACTTTTTATCAAGCTTTTGGTATTGATGAAGGTGACAAATTATATTTGAAACCTGAAAACAGAGTGAAGATTTGGTAATCCAAAAAATAAAAATCCCGAGAAGTACTCGGGATTTTTATTTTTGTTACTTTATCAAAAATTCTTCCATGAATCGAATTACGGCCAATCGCTGAAAATCGACATTGGCTTTTTTTCTAAAACCATGTCCTTCATCTTTCGCTTCAAGATACCAAACGGTGTTACCTTGTGCTTTTAGTTTATCGCGCATTTGAGTCGCTTCGGTCACTGGCACACGAGGATCATTAGTTCCTTGAATAATAAACATTGGTTTCTTAATTTTATCGGTATTGTTTAAAGGTGAAATTTTGTCTAAAAACGCATGCATCTTAGGATCTCTCTCATCACCATATTCAACTCTTCTCAAATCACGACGGTATTCTTCAGTGTTTTTTAAGAAGGTATTGAAGTTTGAAATCCCCACAATATCTACCGAACATTTAATTTTATCTGCATAGTGAAAGGCAGTCGCCAAAGTCATGTAACCACCATAGCTCCCACCCATAATCATAATTCGGTCTTTGTCTAATTCCGGTTGTAAAGCAATCCAGTCCAAAAGCGCTCCAATATCCTTCACCGAATTTTCTCTTAAATACCAGTTATCTGAAGCAATATATGTTTTACCAAAACCAGATGATCCACGAACATTTGGGTTAATTACCGCCACACCCATTTCATTCGTATAATAATTATTCGAACCTAAGAATGACGCCATTGATTGCCCTTCCGGACCACCATGAATGTTAATGATAACAGGTCTCTTTCCTGTAAATTTTGAAGAAGCCGGATAGTAAAATCCTGAGATTTTTAAATTATCGAAACTTTGCCAGTCGATAAGCTTTGGAGTAGACATGTCTTCCTTTTGCATTTCGCCCAATTCACTTTCTGTCCAACGTTCAATCGCATTGGTTTTTAAAGTCAGCTTATAGACATCGGCAGAAGAATCAGCCGTTGATTGCGTAAAAAACAAACTTTTCCCATCTTTAGTAAAACTCACACCACCAATTAATCCAACTGGAATGTTTTTAACTTCAGTATAAGCTTTAGTGGCTGAATTCATTATGTATAATTTATTCAAACCGCCTTCGTTTGTGGTAAAAGCTATTTTCGTTTTGTCTTCTGACAAAGAATACCCTTCCACATTCCAAGGGATGGCAGTAGTATGATAGGTTATCTTTTTTGTAGTTAGATTAAGTATAGCCAAACGTTGAAATTCGTTATCTCTATCGGTTACAAACCAAATCTCATCTGCTTTATTTGAAAAACTCGAGTTCGTTTGAACAATACTTTTGTCGGTTCTGTTAGTCACTTCTGTTAATTTTCCTGTTTCAGTATCTAACAACCAAATGTGAGATTCATTAGCAGAAATTCCTTCACCAATCAGTAGTTTTTTACCATCTTTGGATATGTCTTGTATACCCCAGCCTCCTCCTTTTACCTGCAAAATCAATTTGACAGATTTAGGATCGTTTGGATTCATATAATACACATCTCTGTCTCCTCCATTTCTTTTAGTTGAAGTAAAAAAGAACCCTGAACCATCTTCTTTCCAAGTCACGCCACCATTTTGCGAACGTCCACCATCGGTAAGTAAAGTAGATTCTAAAGTTTTTAAATCTAATTTATAAAGTTGCCCAAATTCATTTCCGCCAGTATCTTTAGAATAAATTAAATAGTCACCTTTTGTAGGCTCAAAAGACCCTCCACCAACAGGTTCATCAAAAAAAGTGATTTGTTTTCTGGCTCCCATAGGCTGACTCACTCTGTGTAACTGTGAGGTCGAACCAAAGCGGGTTGCTATAATAATATCATTTTTTACAGGGTGTACTTCTGCTAAAGATGCTCCACGTGCTTCGGAGTATTTTTTCACCTGAACTGCCAAGTCTTTTGGAATATCAGCAATATTTTCAGTAATTAAATTTTCATTGGCTGTGACCAAATTCTTTTTTTCTTGCGCTTGTAAATAGAATCCAAAAAGCAGGGCAAATAAACTAATTCTTGTTGTTTTCATAAGGATTTATAATTTATTTTTTGATGGTTAAACTTACTAAATAAATCCCCAAGAGTGTGGCAAATTCTAACAATTAATTTAAATTGTTATATCTTCTTTAAAACTATACCATCTCGTTCAATCAAGCATATCTTGCAAGTAAAAAACAAATGTTATTGTTAACCTTCCTTACTTTTTTGCAGTGATTTATTTACTAAATACAATCCCAACAAGGTTACGGAGCCACCAATGGCAATCATAACTGTCAAAGGTTCATTAAAAATTATACTACCTAAAATTACAGCAATGATGGGGTTTATATAAGCGTAAACACTACTTACTTCGGTTGGTAAATGCTGTAATGCATAAATAAACGCAACGAATGTCGTTATAGATCCAAAAACCACTAAATAGCCAATAGACCACCAAGCTTGCGATGGTATTTCCATAATATTTATCGAAGTCCCAGTAGCTCCCGTATAAGCAAAAAGCAAAATGCTGGAAATAAACATTTGTAATCCCAAACTAAAATAAGGATTAAAACTGGCCGCTTTCTTTTTCGTATACAAGCTTCCAAAAGCCCAGGTTATAGTTGCGGTAATTGACAAAAAGATGCCGAAACGGAAATCAGGTTTAATAAAATCGGCTAAATAATCTGAAAAAACGATACAAACTCCTCCAAAACTTACCAATAATCCGATAATGGAAAATTTAGAGAGTTTTTCGCCTTTAAACAAACTTATCACCACAATCCATAAAGGGAAAATAGCTCCAATTATGGCTCCTAATCCACTGGAAATATATTTTACGCCCCAAGTACTTAAACCATTACTTAATACAAAATTGAGTACGCTTAAAATCAAAATGGCTCTCCATTGCTTTTTCTTTGGCCAAGCTGCCTTTTTGTATAGAAAAAAAGAAATATAAATGACTGCGCCAATAAACTGTCGAATGGCTGCTAATTGTAATGCAGGCATGTGCTTTACCCCTTCTTTAGAAGCCAACCATGTTGTTCCCCAAAAAAAACTTACCCAAAGTAAAGCCAGCATGGGTAAACCAATACCGTTTGCTTTGTCGGTCATTTTTTGTTTAAAAGAGACTTTCTTTTTCACTAATATAGTTGCAATTTAAATTGGTAATTTAATATTTCTTGAATTTTATCTGAAGAAATTATTTTACTGAATGATAGTTCCTCAGAAGAAAATTTAGGCAAAGGTAAATTAAAAATGATTGCTTTTTGGACGTAATATTCTTTCCTAGTGGGATGAAATGGCGCGACAGCATTAAATGTTTGATTCCATGATTCTGAACTGATGATTTTTTTAATTACCTCAATACAATCTTCTTGATGAATTAAATTGACTGGAGCGTCTGGGTTTTCTAAATTCTCTTTTCCAGCCAAATATTTTACAGGATGTCTATCTTCTCCTATAAGTCCTCCAAACCGGAGAATGGTGGTTTTAAAATTTGAATTGTTTTGCAATAGCAATTCTGTTTCTACTAATTGTTTTCCGCTTTCAGTATTTGGGTTGGGAATGGTTTTCTCAGTAATTGTCAAATTTTCATCTGCATAAACAGCAGTAGAACTCACAAACAATACTTTTTCAACTTTAGCTTTTTCGATGTATGGAATTAGATTTTTAATTTTCTGAACAAAATTATCGGTTGAATTCCCTCTCAATTTTGGCGGAATATCGATGATTAGAACTTCTACTTCCGAAAGAAATTCTTCAATGCTTCCAGCAATATTTTCTGCAGATGCAGCAATTAAAAATGGTTCTATTTTATGCTCTAACAAAAAATTTAATTTACTCTCTGAAGTCGTGGAACCTTTAACTAAAAACCCATCAGAAACTAATGATTTAGCTAATGGAAAACCTAACCATCCGCAACCTAGTATGGCTATTTTATTCATCGCTTTTGGGAATTTCCACTTTTATATGCCCCCAATTTTCTCCCGTTTTAATTCGGTGCAGTTGCATGGTGGTTACGCCAAATTGTTTGGCTAATATTTTCATTCTGGTTTTGTTATTGGGATCTAACAGTATTTTTTTAAGAAACATGACTTTGGTTTCGGTCAGCTTTTTACCATCGGCTTTAATATTGTGTTCCAGCAATTTTCTTTTGGCCTCTATGACTTTTGGGCTGGTTTTATAATAATGCATTTTTTCTGCATAATTGGCCCATTTTAGGTTACTCACCTTGTCATTACCCCTTACTCTGTCTAAATGCAAAACATAAAGCTGGTCTTCGGATGTTTTTGGGATAAAATATTCGGCAACTAATTTATACACAAAATACAACTTGGTAACCTTCTTGTCGCCCTCCTTGTATTGGAAACGTAAAATTTTATAGCCATCAATTATACTACCTTTCAGTAGATTCCCTTCTAGAATATTGTCGGTAAAACTAATTATTTGCCCATAATTTGAAATGGCATATCTAAACTTAAATTGTCTTTCCAGTTGAATTTCTTTGAATTCTTCATTCGGTAATAATCGAATCATTTTAATTGTCTTTTTTAACTAATACAAATCCTTCATTTTCAATTGCCATATAGCCTTGATCATATAAAAAGTAGTACACATTGCCTGTTTTGGTTGTGTAAATGGACGTGAAAAACTCAAAATCGAAACCTTTACTTAACAGTTTTGTTCTTGATGTTTTTGCTTTTCCTTCGGGGTTCAAATCACTTAAAACGCGATAGTTTTTACGCAATTTATTATTAATATTACGCATTAAATTTGTACTATCTTTATTTATTTTGTTGTTGTAGGCATTTCTACAGCCGTCGCTGCAAAACTTTTTATCTTCACGACCGATGATTTTTTCGCCGCATTCTAAGCAGTTCTTCATACGTTATAAATTAAATTGTCCTGTATAAGATAAAGCTTGTTGGATGTGTGCCAAATGATGTCTGCAATGCCAATCATAAAGGCCCAATGCTTCTTTTGTAGAGAATAGTTTTTGATGTTCCGGATGAAAATACATGCGGTTCCAATCTTCTTCAGACAAATTATCCAATAATAAACTCCAACGCCCGTGAACACCTTCCAGAATTTGTAATGAAGGAGTAATGTTTTCAGTCAAACCATCGGGAAGTTCCGCCCATTTTGCTTCTTCATATGGGCGAATGGTAGGTGCGTCTTCTGTCAATGTTAATTTGAAACGAATGATGCTATTCATGTGGCTGTCTGCCAAATGATGCACGACTTGTTTGATGCTCCAACCGTCAG
The DNA here is from genome assembly GCA_030153045.1 of Flavobacterium sp. Classification (GTDB taxonomy): domain Bacteria; phylum Bacteroidota; class Bacteroidia; order Flavobacteriales; family Flavobacteriaceae; genus Flavobacterium. The sequence continues at coordinate 6,011 of JASLID010000075.1, read as the reverse complement.
GACGGTATTTCCAATTTAATTCTTCAGAAGAAAGTGAGTTTACAACTGCAATTAATTGCATTGGAAAGTTGCGAATGGCGGCTTTCCATTCCGTCAAATGATGGTCGTTTATTTCCATGTGGTGGTCGAAATGACCAATGGGGAATTTTAATTTTTCTATTTCTTGTTTTGTCATTTTTGTATAGTTGCTTTTTTTAATTCATATAAATCAAGTCTTCTATCTTTCATTGTTCTTACACTGCCATGTTCATGCAATTCTTTCAGTAAATTCATATCAACATCTACAATTAAAGTCATTTCTGTATTTGGAGTCGCTTCAGCTTTAATTCCATTGCTGGGAAAAGCAAAATCAGAAGGAGTGAATACTGCTGATTGTGCAAACTGAATGTCCATGTTGTTTACTTTTGGTAAATTCCCGACACAGCCTGCGATGGCAACATAGCATTCGTTTTCAATGGCTCTTGCCTGTGCACAGCTTTTTACGCGTGTAAAACCGTTTTGAGTATCGGTCAAGAATGGAACAAATAGAATGTTCATTCCCTCATCGGCCATTAAACGCGATAATTCTGGGAATTCAACATCATAGCATATCATAATTCCTATTTTTCCGCAATCGGTATCGAAAGTTTTTATTTCGTTTCCACCCGTAATTCCCCAATAGAAAATTTCATTAGGGGTGATGTGTATTTTTTTGTACATCTCTGTAATTCCGTCCCTTTTACAAAGAAATCCAGCATTATATATGTTATCTTCTTCCTGAAATGGCATGCTTCCTGCAATAATATTAATGTTGTAGGAAATGGCAAATTCTTGGAATTTATCCCGTACTGAAGTTGTGAATTTGGCCAACTCTTTTATGGCTTCAGCTTCGGTTAAATGATTGTAATCTGCCATCAAAGGAGCTGTGAAGAATTCAGGGAATAAGGCAAAATCACTTCCGTATCCGGATATGGCATCAATAAAGAATTCTGCTTGGGCAAATAGTTCCTCTAAATTTTTTAGCGTTCGCATTTGCCATTGAATTAATCCCAATCGAATGACACTTTTTGTTAAATTGATTAATTTGGGACTGTCATCATAATATATATTACTCCATTCTAATAAGACGGCATATTCTTGTGACTTAATATCGCCTTCTAAATAATTTTTTAAGATTCGTTCTTCATGAAAATCGTTACTCAATTGAAAGGTAAGTACGGGGTCGTAAATCTCTTTCTTTTTTACTTTTTCAATATATTGTTTGGGGTTTAATTCATCCGAATATTTACTGTAATTTGGAATTCGGCCTGCAAAAACTATCGATTTTAAATTGAGTCGCTCGCAAAGTTCTTTTCGTGCATCATAAAGTCTTCTTCCCAGTCTCAGTCCTCTGTATTTTGGGTGGACAAAAACATCAATCCCATATAATATTTCACTAGAGGGACTGTGCGTGGAAAATGTAAAATTCCCGGTTATATCTTTATAAGTATGTGTTTTATAAGCCAATGCTTCAGGAACAATAATGGATAACGCCGATCCCACCACAATATCATCGGCAAGAATAACAATTTGACCTTCTGGAAATAATGCCAATAACTTCTCAATATGGTGTTCGTCCCAATAGGAGTTATTCATTTCTGGATAGGCCTTAATCATTGAGTTTTTCAACTGCTTATAATCATCAATCTGCAAATTTCTTAGCTCAACTTTCATGATTTTAATTATTTATCGGTCCTAACAAATATAACAAATATCTTCCAATTACAAACGGTTACAAATAATTACAATCGAAAGTAAATGCATAACAACCGAATAAATATTGGAACCCGTCTAATCTTTGCATCGTCGAAATGACAGAACAATTTTTATAACAATAACATTAAATTTTAAACGCCATGAATGCATTAAGAAACAAAGTACAATTAATTGGACATGTAGGACAAGAACCAGAAATTAAAATTTTAGAAGGTGGAAAAAAACTAGCCAAACTGCTTATCGCTACAAATGAGGTGTATTACAATGACAAAGGCGAAAAAGTGACTGACACTCAATGGCATAATGTTTCTGCTTGGGGCAAAATTGCTGAAGTCGTTGAAAATTTTGTCAACAAAGGAAAAGAAATCGCGATTGAAGGAAAATTAACCCATCGCAGTTACGATGACAAAGAAGGCAACAAGCGCTATTTTACAGAAGTGATAGCAAATGAATTATTGCTTTTAGGAAAATAACAATTCCCAAATTTACCTATCGAAAACCAGAAAACGTATCGTTTTCTGGTTTTCGTGTTAATTAACATAAACACAAAGGTTTATTTATTATTTTTGGTAAAATTTATTCCCCAATGAAAAAAATTACCTACTTACTTGTCATTCTATTAACGCAAATCGGTTTTTCGCAAAAGCACGAATGTGAATTTGAACAAATGGTGGAAGCTGAAATGAAATCGGCTTCAAAAAAACTTGATTTTGCAGCAAATTCAAATACTTTAAATTATGATATCACTTATCATAAATTAGAATTTACAGTTAATCCAACTGTTTCAGCAATTTCAGGCATAGTGACTACAACTTATACGGCTTTGGAGAACATGAATACAGTTACTTTTGATTTAACAGATCAATTAGTAGTGAGTTCAGTAAAACAAGACATTACTTCATTATCTTTTATACAAAATGCTAATTATGAATTAATAATTACTTTACCTGCTACGCAATTATCCGGAACCTCTAACACCATTGAAATTACATATTCGGGAACGCCTTCCAATAGTGGCTTCAGCTCTTTTATGACTGGAACACATAATGGTTCTCCTATACTTTGGACCTTATCTGAACCTTATGGAGCTCGCGATTGGTGGCCTTGTAAACAAGATTTGAATGACAAAGTAAACTCGATAGATGTTTATATTACTGCGCCTTCAAGTTATGTGAGTGTTTCCAATGGTTTAGAACAATCGCAAACAATAAACGGAGTAAACAAAACAACACATTTTCACCACAATTATCCTATCCCAGCTTACTTAATTGCTATTGCAGTTAGTAATTACAATATTCATAATCAACAAGGCGGTTTAGGCACGGTTCAAAGTCCTTACTTTCCAATAGTAAACTATATATATCCTGAAACAGCAATAGGAAGTATGGCAAGTTTAGCTATTACTCCAACAATTATCAACTTCTTCGAATCGATTATTGGGGATTACCCTTTTAGGAATGAAAAATACGGTCATGCTCAATTTGGTTGGGGTGGCGGTATGGAACACACGACAGTTTCGTTTATGGCAAATTTTAATCGAGGATTAATTGCTCATGAAATGGCGCATCAATGGTTTGGAGATAAAATAACTTGTGGCACTTGGAAAGATATTTGGTTAAACGAAGGAATTACTGAGTATATGTCGGGTTTAGTTACTCAAAACCTAGATGGGGAGAATGCTTTTATTTCTTGGAAAGTAAACAAAATAAACAGCATTACTTCAGCAGCAACAGGAAATCTGTATTTATATGACTCACAGTTATCTGACGTAGGCAGAATTTTTGATGGCAGACTAACTTACAGCAAAGGATCCATGGTGACTAACATGTTGCGTTTTAAAATGGGTAATGCTAACTTTTTTCAAGCCTTACGCAATTATTTAAACGACCCTTTATTAGCATATGCTTATGCTGTCACTCCACAGTTTCAAGCGCATCTTGAAGCTGTTTATGGAAGTAGTTTACAGGAATTTTTTGATGATTGGGTCTACAAAGAAGGGTATCCAACGTATGCCATAACCGCCCACAATTCGGGTTCAGGACAAGCGACCATTCAAATAAATCAAACACAATCTATTACGAATCCTGCTCAAACGGGTTATGTTTCATTCTTTGAAATGCCAGTTCCAGTAAGACTTTTAGGGAGTGGAGGACAAACACACGATGTGGTTTTAAACAACACTTTTAACGGACAAACATTTAACGTGAGTGTCCCTTTTACAGTCACTGGTGTCTTATTTGACCCTAACAAGGACATTATTTCCAGAAACAGCACCGCAACATTAGGTATTGATCAAATTACTTTTGAAGAACCTATAAGAGTGTTTCCAAACCCAATTGTAAATGATTTAACTATCGAAATACCATCTAATGTTACCTTAGAAAAAGTTACTTTTTATAATATATTAGGTCAGAAATCATTAGAAACAAATCAGACCAAAGTCGATGTTTCAAAATTACAAACAGGGGTATATGTTGTTACTTTTCAGACTTCTACAGGTACATTTCATAAAAAAATGGTAAAAAATTAATCTCGGCATATATATTGCTTAAAAAAGTAAGGCGAAAACCTTACTTTTGCTTTTTATACAAAATACTAAAATTAAAAAATGGACGCATTAATACAAATAGGTCAAATTATATTCATCCTTTCTGTTCTGGTAATTCTGCACGAATTTGGACATTACATTCCCGCTAAAATATTTAAAGTTAGAGTCGAAAAATTCTACTTGTTCATGGATCCTTGGTTTTCATTATTCAAAAAGAAAATTAAAGATACCGAATGGGGTATTGGATGGTTGCCTATTGGTGGTTACGTAAAACTTTCAGGAATGATTGATGAGAGCATGGATGCCGAGCAAATGGCACAACCAGCTCAACCTTGGGAATTTCGCTCTAAACCAGCTTGGCAGCGACTAATTATCATGCTTGGCGGTGTTACTGTGAACATTTTATTGGCTTGGTTTATTTATACAACAATGTATAGTACTTATGGTCAAAAATATATTGCTACCAATGAATTACAAAAAAATGGGTTGGCTTTTGGAGAAGTAGGTCAATCGGTTGGGTTTAAAAATGGAGATAAAATTGTTTCTGTAGATGGTAAGTTTCAAGTAAAATTCAACCGAATGATTATCGATCTACTATTAGGTGATAAAGTGGTTGTTGAAAGAAACGGAAAACAAGAAACCTTAATTTTAACAGACCAACATAAAAAAGAAATTCTAAGCAAAGAAGGAAGAAATTTCATCGAACCAAGACTTGTAGGTATTGAAGTTGATTCGGTTGTTAAAGATTCTAAAGCCAATCAAGCAGGTTTATTAAAAGGCGATAAAATAGTAGCTTTAAACGGGACGAAAATTAATTATTTTGATGAATTTTCTTCGGAAGTAAAAAACCATAAAAACGATTCTATTTCAATAAGCATTGTTAGAGGAAGTACCCCTTTAACTATAAAAGCCCTTACTGACAAAGAAGGCAAATTGGGTTTTTACAACAAGCGATTGTCAAAAGAGGAATTGAAAAGATTTCAAGTAGTTAATAAAATGAGTTTGGCACAAGCCATTCCTACTGCAGTTGAAGAATCATACACTCAATTTGTTTACAACATCAAACAGTTCAAATTATTATTAAAACCAAAAACAGAGGCTTACAAACAAGTTAAAAGCCCTATTGGTATTACAAGACAATTACCAACCACTTGGGATTGGGAATTCGTTTTCGGATTTATCGCCATGTTTTCAATTGGATTGGCTTTTATGAACCTATTACCTATTCCGGGTTTAGATGGCGGTCATGCTATTTTTACCATTGCTGAAATGGTTACAGGAAAAACTTTAAGCGTAAAAGCAGCCGAGCGAGTTCAAACCGCAGGAATGATTATCTTGCTGAGTTTAATGGCTTTAACCTTTGGTAAAGATATTTACGAAATCGTAATTGATAATTTCTTTAAAAAATAATTAAAAAAAGTGTAAAAATTATTTGTGTAATCTAAAAAACTACTTATATTTGCACTCGCAAAAAAGGTGTAACGCCTACCTAATATAAGGTTGCCACAATAATTAAAGTTCTTTATATAACTAAAAATACAGTTTCCTCCTTAGCTCAGTTGGTTAGAGCATCTGACTGTTAATCAGAGGGTCGCTGGTTCAAGTCCAGCAGGGGGAGCCAAAGCCAATCGTTTATTCGGTTGGCCTTTTTGTGGGTATCATTTGATATTTCCTCTTGCTGACCGGGTTTAATCCTTTAGCTTACTTTTCCGGGATAATGGGTAGTTCC
>JASLID010000068.1 GCA_030153045.1 Flavobacterium sp. | reverse complement strand
TGTAACCTAATATTTTTAATACATCTTCTGCTTTTTGTGCTTCCGAGAAAACTTCGGTTGCCAGAATACCATTTTCATCTCTATCGATTAAAATATGTTTTGGTTGTGGAATCAAACAGTGATGTAATCCGCCATAACCGCCAATAGTTTCTTGATAAGCACCTGTATTAAAGAAACCAATATACAATGGTTTTTCTTTGTTGTATTTAGGTAAATAAATAGCATTCATATTTTGCTCTGAGTTGTAATAATCATCGCTATCACAAGTCATTCCGCCGAGTAAAACTCTTTCATAAGTTTCATTCCATCGGTTTATGGCAAGCATTACAAAACGTTTGTTTATCGCCCATGTATCAGGTAAAGTAGTAATGAAAGACGAATCGATCATATTCCATGCTTCTCTGTCATTTTGTTGCTTTTGATACAAAACCTGATAAATAGCGCCACCGCTTTCTCCAACAGTAAATGAACCAAATTCTGTGAAAATGTGAGGAACATCAACTTCTGCTTCTTCACAAGCAATTTTTATTTGATTGATGATTTCGTCAATCATGTATTGGTAATCGTATTCGAAAGCCAATGAATTTTTGATAGGAAATCCACCACCAATATTTAAACTATCTAAGCTTGGGCATTCTTTTTTTAGTGCAATGTATACTTTGATACATTTTACCAACTCATTCCAGTAGTAGGCAGTATCGTTGATTCCGGTATTGATAAAAAAGTGAAGCATTTTCAACTCTAATTTATCATTCTCCTGAATTTGTTTTTTGTAAAACTGAACGATGTTTTTATAACCTATTCCTAAACGAGAAGTATAGAACTCAAATTTAGGCTCTTCTTCGGCAGCAATACGGATTCCAATTTTGAATTTCCCTTTTATTTCGGCCTGTAACAAGTCTAATTCTTCGTAATTATCAATAATTGGAATGGTATTTTTATGTCCATTATTGATGATTCTTGCAATGTTTTCAATGTATTGGTCACGTTTAAAACCATTGCAGATAACATAAGTACTCTTGTTTATTTTTCCGTTTTGCAATAAATTTTCGACAATATCAATGTCAAAAGCAGATGAAGTTTCAATATGAATGTTGTTTTTAAAAGCCTCATTCATAATGTATTCAAAATGAGAACTTTTTGTACAATAACAATAGTAATATTTTGCTTCATAATTGTTTTTTTCCATTGAATTTCGGAACCAACCTTTGGCTCTTTTAATGTTATTGGAAATTTGAGGCAAATAAGTGAACTTTAATGGCGTTCCATATTGTTCAACCAATTTCATCAAATCGATATTATGAAATTGTAAATTGTCTTTGTTTAAGTTAAATTCTTCTTGAGGGAAGTAATAAGTTTGATTTATTAGGTCAGAATATTTTGTATTCATTTATTTATCAGTAAATTAGAATTAAAAGTATAAAAAAAAAGCATACGATTTATTCAAACTCTAATATTTGCGAAAACTATTTCTAATTCTTTGTTTATAAACTTATTTGAAGTCAAGTAATGAAAAATTACCGAATTAATTTTAAAAAATGTTTTTAAAACAACAAACATCTCATCAAGAAGGACTTTTTGATAAGTGTTAAAAATACTGTGTTTGTTGTGTTTATTCATGAGGCAAATTTAAAAAATTATATATGGTATTAAAAAAGATTTTATTAAAAATTCTTTAAATTTTATAATCCTGAAATCCTCTTTTAATAGTTTCGTTATCAGTAATTTGGTCTAATTTTATATTCCCAATTCCGTTTAAAAGTGCAAATTGTACTTTTCCGTACTCATTTTTTTTGTCGTGAATGAGCAATTCTATGATGGATTCTTCTTCAGATTCATCAATATGTATTCTTTCGAAAATATTGTTCAAAGCGGATTTAATTTCGTTAAATTCTTCCTTTGAAATGAGTTTCTGTTCTAACGAAATAAAACTTTCCATAATCATTCCAGCAGCTATGGCTTCGCCGTGTAATAATGATGTTTTATTTGGATTTTCTAGAAAATAAGTTTCAATAGCGTGACCTAATGTATGTCCGAAGTTTAGTGCTTTTCGAATTCCGTTTTCTGTAGGATCTTGAGCAACAATATTGCTTTTAATTTCAACTGATTCTCGAATTAAATCATCAAAATCAGTAAAATCTATTTCAGTAAGGCTTTTAAACTTATCCCAATGCGATTTTTTAGCAATCAATCCATGTTTTAGCATTTCAGCCAATCCGGAACGCATCTGATTCTGCGGAAGCGACTCAATATAATTGGTATCGATAATAACCATTGCTGGATTTGTAATGGTTCCAATTTGGTTTTTTAATCCGCCTAAATCGACTCCGTTTTTTCCTCCTACAGAAGCATCAACCATCGATAATAAGGTAGTAGGAATATTAATAAAAGGAATACCTCTTTTATAAGTTGAAGCGATAAATCCGCCCATATCCGTAATAACTCCTCCTCCTAAATTGATGATTAGACTTTTTCTGTCGGCACCCAATTCAATAAGTACATTCCAGACTTGCAGGCAGGTTTCAATGGTTTTATTTTCTTCACCAGATTCGAGTTCGATAATTTCAATAGTAGACTCAACTTCAATAAGAGGCAGTAAATTTGGCAAACAAAATTCATTCGAATTCTCGTCTACAATTATAAATATTTTTGAAAAATGATGCTCTTTCAAATAAGTATTTAAGCTGTTGTAACCTCCTTGATTGAAATAAATTGAATATCCGTTTGATACGATTGGGACCATAAAGGCATAAAAGATTAATTGTGCACCGCAAAATAAAGTATTTTTTATTTAAAAAAATGCGCTCGAGTAGTATATTTGCATAACATTATTATTTTCTATGGACAAAATTTTCAATAATACTCAAAATGCTTTTTCACTTAAAAGCGATACTGAACTCGACAGAGCTTATTTTTTATTTAAAATGATTGATTCTCAACCTTTGGTTAGAATTGGAACCGCTGTAACAAATTTTGCTCTTAAGGCGAATTTACCAGTCGAAGGGCTAATTCGTGCTACGGTCTTTGATCATTTTTGCGGTGGTGTTTCTGAAGACGATTGTATTCCGGTAGTAGATAAAATGTTTACTAAAGGCGTTTCTTCGGTTTTAGATTATTCAGTTGAAGGCAAAGAAGATGAAGCACATTTTGACGATGCTTTGCAAATGACTTTAAAAACTATTGAATTTGCTAAAGAAAAGAAAGCCATACCATTCGCAGTTTTTAAACCAACTGGTTTTGGTCGCTTTGAATTGTATGAAAAATTAGGAGAAGGACAAACTTTAAACGAAGCAGAACAAGCAGAATGGAGTAGAGTGGAAGCTCGTTTTGATCAAGTTTGTAAAGCTGCATACGATAATGACGTAGCTTTGTTGATTGATGGTGAAGAGAGTTGGATGCAAGATGCTGCCGATGATTTAGTTGCTCGAATGATGCAAAAATACAACAAACAAAAAGCGATTGTTTACAACACATTGCAAATGTACCGTTGGGACCGATTGGATTATTTGAAAAAATTGCACCAAGAAGCAATTGCTAAAGGTTTTTATATAGGAATGAAATTGGTTCGTGGCGCTTATATGGAAAAAGAAAATAAGCGTGCGGAAGAAAAAGGATACAAATCACCTATATGTGTATCTAAACAAGCAACCGATTATAATTTTGATGATGCAGTAGCTTATATGATTGAGCATATTGATCAAATGGCCATTTTTGCAGGAACACACAATGAAGACAGTTCTTATAAATTAATGGAAACCATGCATTATAAAGGGATTGCTAAAAATGACTTCAGAGTTTGGTTCGGACAATTGTACGGAATGAGCGATAATATCAGCTACAATTTAGCTCATGAAGGGTATAATGTGGCGAAATATTTGCCTTTTGGCCCTGTTAAAGATGTGATGCCATACTTAATTCGTCGTGCAGAAGAAAACACTTCAGTTGCTGGGCAAACCAGTCGTGAATTAACTTTAATAAAAACGGAGCGAAACAGAAGAAAGAATAAAAACTAATGAATCTTACCATACTGGGTTGTTACGCCGCTACACCTCGCACTTTTACGAATCCTACATCGCAAGTATTAGAAATAAGAAATAGATTGTTTCTAATTGATTGTGGAGAAGGAACGCAGGTACAGCTTCGTAAGAACAAAGTTAAATTTTCAGGTATCAATCATATTTTTATTTCCCATTTGCATGGTGATCATTTTTACGGATTGATTGGATTAATTTCCACTTTCAATTTATTGAATAGGAACAACCCGCTAACTGTGTATGGCCCGAAAGGGATTCAGGAAATTATCAAACTTCAATTGAAGTTATCTAATTCTTGGCCGCAGTACGAGTTGAATTTCGTCGAACTAACATCGACCGAATCAGAAGTTATTTTTGAAGATGATAAGGTAATTGTGAAAACAATTCCGTTAAAACATAGAGTATACACTAATGGATTTCTTTTTCAAGAAAAACCCAAAGAACGTAAACTGAATGTTGCTGCCGTACAAGATTATGAGATTGATAAATGTTATTATCAGAATATTAAGAACGGAAAAGACATTACATTAGAAGATGGGCGTATAATTCCCAATGCCAATTTGAGTTTTGATCCATTAGCTCCTAAAAGCTATGCCTTTTGTTCAGATACCGTTTATGATGAAAGCATTATTCCTCTTATAAAAGATGTTGATGTTTTATATCACGAGACTACTTTTTTAGACTCTGAAGAAAGTTTAGCCGAAAAAACAATGCATTCAACCGCTAAACAAGCTGCTAAAATTGCCCTGAAAGCTAACTGTAAACAATTAATTTTAGGTCATTATTCTACTCGTTACCCTTCAATTAATTTGTTTAAAGAAGAAGCAGAAACTATTTTTGAGAATTGTCTTTTAGGTGACGATGGCGCTTTTTTTGAATTATAACCTTTAAAATTTTAGAGTATGGAAGATTTAAGCAACTATAGAAAATCATACGAGAAAAGCGAATTGCTAGAAACTAATCTTCCCGAAGATCCCATTTCACTTTTTAAAAGATGGTTTCATGAATTGGAAGATTTCGGTGGAGTAGACGAAGTAAATGCGATGACAGTTTCTACTATTGGTTTAGATGGTTTTCCAAAATCTAGGGTCGTATTACTGAAGCAATTTACCTATGAAGGTTTTATTTTTTATACCAATTACAATTCCGAAAAAGGGAAAGCCATAGCCAATAACCCAAATGTTTGTTTGTCTTTTTTCTGGCATTCTATGGAAAGACAAATCATTATTAAAGGAATTGCTAAAAAAGTAGCTGAAAATTTATCTGATGGCTATTTTGAATCCAGACCTGACGGAAGTAAGCTTGGAGCAATTGTTTCTAATCAAAGTGAAGTTATTTCTTCGAGAGAAGTTTTAGACGAAAAATTGAAACAATTGGAAGCCGATTTTCAAGGCAAAGAAATTTTAAGACCAAAACACTGGGGCGGCTATCTTGTTGAACCTCAGGAAATTGAATTTTGGCAAGGTCGTCCCAACCGACTTCATGATCGAATTAGATATAAATTAGAAAAAGACTTTTCCTGGAAAGTAGAAAGACTTGCTCCTTAAAATTGTAAGTTTTATTTCATTAATTGATTGATTTTGTGTAGTTTATCGATTTTATTTGGTAGTTTATCGATTTTTTGTGTAATGTTGTCCTGTCAATAACAGATAATGATTTTGACAGTAACACACAACAACACAAATTTTGGGGCTTATGAAAATCACTTTATCAAAAATCGTTTTTTTAGTTTTAGTTTCTTTTTCAATTGTATCTTGTTCTAAAGAAGAAGAAACTGCAGAAAAAACAGCCGATACTGTTCAGGCGAATGTAACATACAATTATGTGACTGATGAAGTTCAGGTTTTAGATTTAATAAATACCCACAGACAAAGTTTAGGATTAAATAAATTGGAAAAAATTGATTATGTATCAGTAAAATCTGAAGAGCATACTAAATATATGATTTCAACAGGTTCAGTTAATCATAATTTTTTTCAAGATAGATACGAAAGTATCATGACTACGTTAGGAGCAAAAAATGTGAGCGAAAATTTAGCTTATAATTATTCAACAGCACAAGGAGTTGTAAATGCTTGGTTAAACAGTGCTGGACACAAAGCGAATATTGAAGGAGATTTTACACATTTCGGAATTTCAATTCGTACTAATGCAGAAGGGAAAAAATATTACACGAATATATTCGTAAAAAAATAAAAGTTAGTTTTTTAGTTTGTTTATTTGATTGTAAAAAACGCGATAGCTCCCCATCTATCGCGTTTTTTTTATGTTTTAATACCAGCGTTTTTTATTCTTTTTTGAATTATCTGATTTTCTTGATTTATGCTTTTCACCGCTTCGGTTTGAATTGCTTTCGGGCTTTATAGGTTCGCCTGCATTGTTTTTCCAAGGATATGGATGTTCGTCGATAGTGGTTACTTTGGCTTTTGTCAATTTTATAATATCTTTCCAATAGCCTTCTTCATCTTTTCCACAAAAAGAAATCGCAATACCACCATTTCCAGCTCTACCAGTACGACCTATTCGGTGTACATAGGTTTCTGGAATATTAGGTAAATCAAAATTAATTACAAAAGGAAGTAATTCTATATCAATTCCACGAGCTGCAATATCTGTAGCTACAAGAATATCAGTTTCTTTGTTTTTAAAACTATCTAAAACACGTTGTCTGGCATTTTGTGATTTATCACCATGTATGGCTTCGGCACTTAAACCTTGCTTTCGCAATGCTTTCACTACATTATCGGCACCATGTTTTGTTCTTGAAAACACTAAAATGTTGCTTAATTTCTCATTTCTAATAATATGGTAAAGCAATTGTCTTTTATCTGATTTGTCAACAAAATAAATGCGTTGGTCTACCGTATCTATGGTTGATGATACTGGAGAGACTTGTACAGTTGCTGGATCTGTTAAGAACATTTCGGCCAACTCACGAATAGCAATAGGCATTGTAGCCGAAAAAAGTAATGTTTGTCTGTTATTTGGTGTAAGCTTTACAATTTTTTTGACATCATTTATAAAACCCATGTCTAACATTTGATCTGCTTCATCAAGTACCAAATGATGTAAATGATCTAGATTTATATACCCTTGTTTGTGTAGGTCTAATAATCGGCCTGGTGTGGCAATAAGAATATCAACACCTTTTTTTAGTTGGTCTACTTGTGGTACTTGTGATACACCACCAAAAAGGGTAAGTTGTCTTAAATTGGTATATTTTCCATATGTATCAAAACTTTCTCCAATTTGAACAGCAAGTTCACGAGTTGGAGTAACAACTAAGGTACGTATGACTTTTTCTTTTTTTGATGAACCTACAATTCGGTGTAAGTTATGGATGATTGGAATGGCAAAAGCGGCTGTTTTTCCGGTACCAGTTTGAGCGCAACCTACTAAATCTTGCCCAGCTAATATTATAGGTATAGCTTGTTCTTGAATAGGAGTAGGGCTAGTGTAACCTTCTTCAAAAACGGCTCTTTGTATACTTTTTGAAAGTGATAAATCTTCGAATAACATAAAATCAATTTTTAGAATTGTATAAATTCACAATTCAGGACAAAGATAGCCTTTTGAAATTAGAAACGAAAAATAACTCTTTAGATGATTATACTTCGTTATTCCCTTTGATGAAATCAGTAACCAAATAACCAATTAATTTACCTATTAAATGATTGTTTTTTTCTTCACCTAAAGATGGTGCACCTTCGCAAATATGCAAATAAGCAGCGTTTTTATTTTTACTGAAATGATAAACAAATTGTCTTACTTCTTCAACCGAAAAGCCACTTAATGTCATGGCGCTTGAAGCTATATTAGGTAAGGAGTCTAAGTCAATCTCGATGCCATAATAATCGGATTTAATATGGTCTAATGCCAAAGTCATTTCTTGTGAAAAACTTTTTTCTTGTCTAATTTTAATTTCGTCGTAAGTATTGTATTTTATTCGAGAATCGAGTTTCTTTATGGTATCGAGAACACTTTTTGAAGTATAACTTTCATGCAGTCCAAAAATGAAATAATTTTTAAGAAAGCCTTCGTCGAAAGCATAAGAGAAACCATTTCCACTATGACGACCTTCAAGAATTCTAAAATCGGAATGGGCATCAAAATTAACAGCATTGATAGGCTTTCCTTTAGCAAGAGCCATTCCTTTTATGTTTCCGTAGGCATTATTGTGTCCGCCACCAATAATAATAGGTGTTTTACCGGCTTTTATTATAGAAAAGATAATATGTGAAACTTCTTTGTCAATTTGTTCGACTATTTTGAATAGCTTTTTACGTTCTTCTGGAATGTTTTCGTTTAAATTTTGCGCTAATTCGATTTCTTTTGAAACATCAACCTGACCGATAATTAAAATGGAGCTTCCTTTACAAAATTTGTTGTGTTGAATGTTTGCAATGCTTTGTATGGTGCTTTCCCAAGCTGTTTTAGCACCGGGTCTTCCTAAGTTAGCTCGTACACCAACATCTTCTGGGATACCAAGAATGACGTATTTAGCGTCACAAGTTTTAATATAATCTTCAGCATCTTGATCATTAGGAAGGATAAGTATTTTTTCTCCAAATTTTACTTCTCCATTTCTGAAATTGGTAATTTTAGCTAAATCAGATTGCTTAAATCGAATTAAATTTTCCATTAATTAATTTATATGTATAACCAAAAATACTATTTTTATATAAACTTTCGTTATTAGTTTGCAAAAGTCACAAATAAAAAATTAAATTAGTAGACCAGAAAAAAAAACTTAATCAAAATTCAAAGAAATGGAAAACAAAAAGAGTAATAACTCAGGATTAAAAGCAATAATCGTAATTTTAGCATTATTATTATTAGGAAGTTTAGCGTACATGTATAAGCTAACTAGTGATTCTGAAGGTGTTAAACAAGTTTTAATGAGTGAAAAAGACTCAGTATTAAAAGATTTAGCTGCTGCAAACGATTCTTTAAATGCTGCAATATCATCAAACACAACTTTATCTGATGAATTAATTGCCGAAAGAGATAAAATTCAGCAATTAATGGCTGATGTTGAAAAGTCAAAAGGGGATGCTGCATCCATGGCTAAATATAAAGTTGAAGCTAATAAACTTAGAGGTAGCGTTGCTAACTTGATGAAACAAGTCGATGTTCTTAAAAAAGAAAATCAATTATTAGCAACAAGAATCGATAGTACTAATGTAGTGCTTAAGGATGCAAGAAAAGCTAATGATACTTTATTATCTCAAAACGATAATTTAGCTAAAACAGTTGAAAGAGCATCTAAACTTACTGTATTAAATTTACAAGCTTCTGCTGCAAAACAAAAAAGCTCAGGCAAACAAGTTGAAACGGATAAAGCAAGTAGAGCCGATATATTAAAAATTAGTTTCATGATTGCTGAAAATCAAGTAGCAAAATCAGGAGATAAATTATACTATGTGCAGGTAATTGATAGCAAAGGCAATGTTTTAGGTGATAAGAAAATTGAAAACTTTGGAGAAAAGACTTTAACTTACAGTTTTATATCGACTGTTAAGTATGAAAACAAAACGGTTAAAGTTGAAAAAGACTTACCAGTTAGTAACATTCAAGAAGGTTCTTATTTTATTAATATTTTTGATAAAGCTGAATTGGTTTCTAAAACTAATTTCACTTTGAAGTAATTGTAGTTAAGATTTAAATAAAAAAGGCCTCGCATTACGAGGCCTTTTTTATTTAAAATTAGTCTTAAAACACTTGTTTTTTATACCCTTAACCGATTATTGTTCTATTTCATCGTTTTTATTATGTGATGTGTTATAAAAGAATTAAATTTAATATTGTAATCATTAAAGATATTGTCAATCAAAATATTGTAATTTTTTTACATGATTATTGACTTGGGTAAAAACATCTCTAGCGGGGTGTTTTTTTTTATGTCTTAATTTAATTTTTATAAATACTCCCTAAATAAATTCAAAATTTAAGAGATTTTTTTTAACATCTTTATTTTAAAATTTGTTAAGAAATTACCTACTTTTTTTGTAATACTTAATTCATTTTACATTATATTCGGCATTTTAATTAAAGTTCTAAAAAAAAATCTAATAAAAGTTATAAAAAGCCCCAATTTTGAGTAACCAAATTAACCAAAAAATTAAATTATTATGAAATCTGTTAAAAATACTTCTGTCCTAAAGATGGTTACGATATCATTAGGAATAGCATTATTGTGTTCCATAGCATATACGTACAAAGTATATGTTGATTTTTCAAAGAATGAAAAAACTCTAAATGACGAAAAGCAAACTTTAATAAAAGATTTAAGCAGATCTAAAGATTCACTGGAGATTGCTATTACTGAAAATTCAAGCCTTAAAACAGAGTTAATCATAGAAAGACAAAAAGTAACCAATTTGTTGAATGAAATTAATAACACAAACTTTGATTTAGCGACTGTTATTAAATACCGTACAGAAGCGAGCAGACTTAAAGAAATTGTTGCCAGACTTACCAAAGAAAAAGCACAATTAAAATTAAATTATGAGTTGGTTAAAATACAAAGAGACAGCACTATTTTGGTGTTAAATAATGCCAAAGAATACAAAAAAACTTTAGGTGAAATAAACGAAGAGCCTATATATGGTGCCAAAAAAGCAGTAAAGCTATCAGTTATCAATTTAAAAACAACTCCTTTTAGACAATCAGGTAAAGGAGAACTTTTAGCAACCGATAAAGCAAAGAATGTTGATGTATTGAAAATTTCGTTTACGGTTGTCGGCAGTAAAATTAGCAATCCGTTTGATAAGCAATATTATATTCAGATCATTGATAGCAAAAACAACATCGTTGGAGCAAGAAAAACTAAAAGATTTGGGGAGATGATTTTAAATTATAGTTATGAAACTTCGGTAAAATTTAAAAACGAATCTATAGAAGTTTCTAACGAATTAGTTCTGAACAATGTCGAAAAAGGAAACTACTTTGTGAATGTATTTGATAAAAACGAATTAGCATCAAAAACAACATTTGCGCTTCGTTAAAAAAACAGTTTTAATATAAAAAATAAACCCATTGGCGTTAAAGTAATACCAATGGGTTTTTTCTAGTCAGCTAATTTTTTATAGATACTGTATTGAACAGCATAAAGAAAAGGGATAGTAAAAAATAAACCAAAACAAAAAGCAATTAGTCCAACTGCAGAAACAAAACTAGCTACCACGATTAATAGTAAAACAACCCAAAAGTGTTTTGAAACCCTGTCGATACTAACTTTTATTGCTTCTACGGAGTTTAAATGATTAAAAATAACCAGCGGAATTGCTAAAAATGTCAAAACTGAAAGGGCATATGAAACTATAAAACCCAAAGCTTCTCCTGCAAAACCAGGCAAAACGAATTTTAACCCCATATTAATTCCTACTGAAATCAATGATACTAATATGGTAGTAAATACGATATGAATAAATTGTGGATTATTTACATAATAAAATAAGGAAGAAAATGTAACTTCTTGATCCTTATCGGCATCTTGAGCCATTTTAAGCATTCCGGCTATAAAGGGACTTGTTAATGCTCCAATTAGAGTAATAATTCCAACATAAATTAGAGTTCCATTTACGGAGAGTTTATTTGGATCAAAGTTTTCCATTAATTCAGGAAATTTCTCAATATCAGTAAAGAAACCAATTCCCATCACAGCAAAGACGATTAAAATAAGCATTAAAAACATAAAGGCCAAACCGCCAATTAATGCTGTTTTCTTGTAAATTTCAAAAGCTTCATTAATTACTTCTCCTATTTCAAATGATTTTTTGTTTGATTCAAATTCGCTCATTATGTGTTTCTTTAGTATTAAAACCAGTTTAAAATTCGTTTTATAATGTTTAATTTATTTTTATAAGGTGCGTATCGTAAAGGTACGTCTAACCAATTTCCTTTTTTAACGATGGCTTTTTTGTGTGAAAAAGTATCAAAACTCATTCGTCCATGATAAGCGCCTATTCCTGAATGTCCTACGCCTCCAAAAGGCAAGCGCTTGTTTGAAAAATGAATAATGGTATCGTTTATACAACCACCTCCAAAAGAGTATTTCGATAAAAATTCTTTTATAAAGGCCTTGTTTTCGGAAAATAAATACATTGAAAGAGGCTTTTCATATTTAGAAACGATTCTTTCAATATCAGCTTTATTTTCATAAGATTTGATGGGTAAAATAGGACCGAAAATTTCATCTTTCATAACCAAACTATCTAAATCAGGTTCGTCAAGTAAGGTAGGGGCCAAGTACAAGTTATCTTGATTATTTTCGCCACCAAATAAAATATTTTGATGTTCTAACAAGCTAATTTGTCTTCTCCAATTGTTAAGATTCACGATTCTGGCAAAATCTTCCGAGAGTTCTGGGTTTTCGCCCAAAGCGTTCTCAATTTCTTTAATTAGATATGAAACCAATTTCTTTTTTACTCTGTAATGAACCAATATATAATCGGGAGCAATACACGTTTGACCAGCATTTAAGATTTTTCCCCAAACAATTCGTTTGGCAGCCAAAGGTAAATTGGCCGTTTCATCTACAATACATGGATTTTTACCACCCAATTCCAATGTTACTGGAGTTAAATTTTCTGCTGCTGCCTTGGCAACTATTTTTCCAACACCAACGCTACCGGTAAAAAAGATGTAATCCCAGCGTTTTTTTAATAAATCTTGAGCAATTGTGGCATCGCCAGTAACCACTACAGCTTGTCTTACTTCAAAAGTTTCTCTGATAATTTTAGAAATGATGGCTGCTGTATAAGGCGTAAGTTCAGAAGGTTTTAATGTTACGTTGTTTCCTGCTGCAATGGCTGCAATAAGCGGTGATAATGCCAATTGAAACGGATAATTCCAAGGAGATATGATTAAAACTTTTCCGAAAGGTTCACTAAAAATATAATCCGAGGATGGAAAATTGAGCAACGAAGGGAAAACTCTTTTGGGTTTGGTCCAAGAATTAATGTTTTTGATGGTATTTTTTAAATCTGAAATGACATATGAAGTTTCAGATATAACACCTTCAAATTTAGGTTTCTTGAAATCCTTATACAGTGCTTCCAGAATTTCTTCTTCGTGAATAATAACATTCTTCAGAAGTTTTTTAAGCACTTCTTTTCTTTCCGATACAGAAGGAATGGTTCGCATACAACTATTTTTAGCTAAAGATATAAATTAAATTGCTTTCCAAATCACATCATCTGGAACTGGAGCAATAATTTTGATACTTTCTTTAGAAACAGGGTGTATGAATGTTAGCTTCCGGGCATGAAGATGAATACCACCGTCAGGATTGCTTCGATCGAAACCGTATTTTAAATCTCCTTTTATTGGACAGCCAATAGCCGATAATTGCGCTCTAATTTGATGGTGTCTTCCAGTATGTAAATCGATTTCTAAAGCAAAATAATTGTTAAGTTCTTTGATGATTCGATAGTCTAAACTGGCTATTTTACTTTCGGGTACTTCTTTAATATGTGCTTTTGAAGTGTTGTTTTTCTCATTTCGTTTTAAAAAATGAACTAATTTATCTTCGCTTTTGGGCGGTTTGTTTTTCACCACAGCCCAATAGGTTTTTTGTGTTTCTCGATTTTTGAATAAATCATTCAATCGGGTTAAGGCTTTTGAAGTTTTCGCAAAAAGTACGATTCCAGTAGTTGGTCTGTCTAATCTATGAACCACGCCAAGATAAACGTCACCAGGCTTGTTGTATTTGTCTTTGATGTATTCTTTGACAACTTCTGATAAAGGTTTATCTCCCGTTTTATCACCTTGTACAATATCGCCTACACGTTTATTGACCACAATAATGTGATTGTCTTCGTGTAGAACTTGAAGATTACTTTTAGTAGATATTACTTTTGTGCTCACTATATTGTTTTTAAATAAACATGAAGCGTTTCATTGTCTTGGAAGATTTCTTCTTTGTATTGATATCCTAGTTTTTTGAGCAGTGCGATTGACTTGCTATTTTCAGGAATTGTAGTGGCCAAGATATTTTGATGTTTCCCTTCTAGTTTTAATTGCTCTAAAATACAATTAGCAGCCTCAAAAGCATAACCTTTCTTGCCAAATTCTGGTAGGAAAGCAAAACCTAAATCTGGGAACTCTAAATATTCTCTTTTGATGAAAGTTACCAGTCCAATAGGAATGTTACTTTCTTTAAGAGTAATAACCCAATAGGTGATGTTTTTATTGTCAATTATTTTTTGAATGTAGTTTTTAGAATCTTCATCGGTAACCACTTTTCGGTCGCCAATAAATGTAATCCAGCCTTCGGTATTCACTAACGTTTTTATAAAACTATAATCGTCAATTTGTAAAATTCTTAAGCGTAATCGATCTGTTTCTAATGGTTTCTCCATAGATTAATATTGCTCATTTGCATTTGGGAAATCAACAGATTTTACATCAGAAACATAATTTCCAATAGCTTTAGTCATGTCTTCATATAAATTCATATAACGACGTAAGAAACGCGGACTGAACTCATGTGTCATGCCTATCATATCGTGTAAAACCAAAACTTGCCCGTCAACACCACTCCCAGCACCAATTCCAATAACAGGAATAGAAATGCTTTCAGCCACTTTTTGCGCTAAAGCCGATGGGATTTTTTCTAAAACTAGAGCGAAACAGCCTAATTTTTCCAATAGTTGTGCATCTTCTAATAATTTCTCAGCTTCCTCATCTTCTTTAGCACGAACGGTATAGGTTCCAAATTTATAAATGGATTGTGGTGTTAAACCCAAATGTCCCATAACCGGAATTCCGGCATTTAATATCTTCTTGATACTTTCTTTTATTTCTCTTCCACCTTCCAGTTTTACAGCATGTCCGCCACTTTCTTTCATAATTCTAATGGAAGAACGAAGCGCTTCTTTCGAATCCGATTGGTAAGATCCAAAAGGTAAATCGACAACAATTAAAGCTCTTTCAGCTGCACGAACAACTCCAGAAGCATGATAAATCATCTGATCTAATGTAATAGGTAAAGTGGTTTCATGTCCAGCCATCACATTACTCGCTG
>JASLID010000064.1 GCA_030153045.1 Flavobacterium sp. | reverse complement strand
ATCCTCTTTATTATGTTTTCTAGTTATTCATTATGTAAAAATGCTTGTCTATTGAGTAGCGTTTCATCACTTTCAACATGATTGTCATCGGGAACACAACAATCAACCGGGCAAACTGCCGCACATTGTGGCTCTTCATGAAAACCTTTACATTCTGTACATTTTCCAGGAACGATGTAATAAATATCGTCCGAAATAGGAGTTTGAGCCGCTTCTGCATCTATTTCAGTTCCGTCAGGAAGAATAATTTTTCCTGTAAGTTTTGTACCATCTTTATATCTCCAATCGTCTGCACCTTCGTAGATTGCTGTATTTGGACACTCAGGCTCACAAGCTCCACAATTGATACATTCGTCTGTTATAATTATTGCCATAACAATTTAGATTTATGATTTTAGAATTCAGATTAAGTATTTTCAACTTTTGGCTATTGCCTAATCACTAATTATCTTAATTTTGTGCAAAAATACAATCAAAACCATTCATAAACAAATATTAGGAATGACATTACAAGAAAGAAAAATCGCTTTTATTGAATTAGGGAAATTTTTAAATCAATTTTCTGAAAATAATACAGCAAAAAACGACAATGTTGTTCATAATAATTTGTTTTATGATGACTTTATTACCTTAATCCAGTTATCACAATCACACAATGGATGGTATACTCCAGAGAATGTTTATTTTTCAATTCAGTCATGGTCAAAAGCATTGACTGAAAGTAATCTAAATCAATGGATATCAAGTTATACTTTTAATGAAAATGATCATAAAGCAATTGGATTAATCCTTGCTGGAAATATTCCATTGGTGGGTTTTCATGATTTTTTATCAGTATTAATTTCAGGAAACAAAGTACTGGTAAAAACATCTTCAAATGATCAACATTTACTTCCTTTTTTAGCCAAATATTTAATTTCGGTTCAACCAAAATTTGAAGATTTTATCATTTTCGTTGAAGGAAAATTAGAAAATTTTGACGCGGTAATTGCCACTGGAAGTAACAACACAGCTCGATATTTTGAATATTATTTTAAAGATAAGCCCAGTATTATTCGTAAAAGCAGAAATTCAGTCGCAGTTTTGAATGGGAATGAAACTACAGAAGATTTAATAAACCTTGGAGAAGATATTTTTAGGTATTTTGGGTTGGGTTGCAGAAATGTTTCTAAATTATTTGTACCAAAAGGTTACGATTTTAAACATTTTTTCGAATCTATTTTTGTTTACCAAGACATTATCAAATACGAAAAGTACGCCAACAATTACGATTACAACAAAGCCGTTTTCTTAATGAGTTTGTATAAGTTATTAGATAATGGTTTTATAACGATAAAAGAAGATACAAGCTACGCCTCTCCTATCTCATCTGTTTTTTATGAGTTTTATGAGGATATTGAAGAGATAAAAAACAGATTAAAAAACGATTCAGAACAAATTCAATGCATTGTTTCTAATGATTTAATCGAAAAGAGCATTCCTTTTGGAGAAACTCAAAAACCAAATCTTTGGGACTATGCAGACAATGTAGATACATTAGCGTTTTTACTTAATCTAAAATAATAAAATCATGGATATTTCTAAAATCATTACAAAAGAAAAAGAAAAACCGGATCATATCCACCAACCACATTTTAATTTAGAAGCGCAAGTCAATTCAGGCCGAAAACACAACACACAACTATATACAATGAAAAAACACAATTACAGTGCTGGTCCTTGTATACTTCCACAAGAAGTATTTGAAAAATCAGCTCAAGCCATTTTAAATTTTAACAACCTCGACTTATCTATCTTGGAAATTTCGCACCGAAGCAAAGACTTTGTTGCCGTTATGGAAGAAGCCAGAGCTTTAGTTCTAGAACTCTTAGGATTAGAAGGCAAAGGGTATCAAGCTTTGTTCCTGCACGGAGGAGCTAGTTTAGAATTTTTGATGGTTCCTTACAATTTAATGAGAGAAAACGGCAAAGCCGCCTACCTTGATACTGGAACTTGGGCAAGCGGAGCCATTAAAGAAGCAAAACATTTTGGAGAGACCGTTGTTGTTGCTTCCTCTAAAACAGAAAATTACAATCACATTCCAAAAGAATTTACTATTCCTGCTGATGCCAATTATTTTCATTGCACCAGTAACAATACTATTTTTGGAACTCAAATGAAATCATTTCCTGAAGTCAATATCCCATTGGTTTGTGATATGAGTTCTGATATATTTTCGAGAACATTAGACTTCACAAAATTTGATTTAATCTACGCTGGAGCTCAAAAAAATATGGGTCCTGCAGGAGCAACATTAGTGGTTGTGAAAGAAGAAATTTTAGGAAAAACTGGTCGATACATCCCTTCTATGCTAGATTATCAACAGCATATTGCCAAAGAAAGTATGTACAATACACCACCTGTTTTTCCTATTTATGCCTCACTTTTAACTTTACAATGGTTAAAAAATTTAGGTGGAGTTGCTGCAATTGAAAAAATAAATGAAGCCAAAGCCAATTTATTATACACTGAAATAGACAGAAACTCTTTATTTTCAGGCACTGCTGCAAAAGAAGATCGTTCAAATATGAATGCAACTTTTGTTTTAAATGATGAAAATCATACAGAAACTTTCGATAAAATGTGGAAAGCAGCTGGTATATCAGGACTTACAGGTCATAGAAGTGTTGGTGGTTATCGCGCTTCCATGTACAATGCATTACCGTTAGAAAGCGTTCAGGTTTTAGTGGACGTAATGAAAGAACTTGAAGCAACCACAAAATAAACTAGCCCTGATAGCAGTGAAAATCCTTTTTATCTCGTCAGTTCGAGTTCGCTTGCAAAGCGAGTATCGAGAACAAGAGATAAAAAGATTGTAACGAATTGCTACGCCAGTTCGGCTTACAGCCTCGTGTGCAGGAAATAGCTTCAAAAAAATAATGTCCATTTCAATGGCAAAAAATCAATTTCAATAAAATAAAAAATAAAGAATTAAAATGAAAATATTAGCGAATGACGGTATTTCTCAAGCAGGAATAAATTTATTAGAAAATGCCGGATTTGAAGTCATTACAACAAAAGTAGCTCAAGAACAAGTAGCCAATTATATAAATACCCATCAAGTTGCCGTTTTACTGGTAAGAAGCGCGACCAAAGTAAGAAAAGACATAATAGATGCCTGTCCGTCGCTTAAAATTATTGGGCGTGGTGGCGTAGGAATGGATAACATTGATGTTGATTATGCTATTTCTAAAGACATCCAAGTAATTAACACACCCGCTTCCTCTTCAAACTCAGTAGCAGAATTGGTTTTTGCCCATTTATTTAGCGGAGTTCGTTTTTTATATGATTCGAACAGAAATATGCCTCTAGATGGTGACACTCAGTTTAACGAACTGAAAAAAGCCTATGCCAATGGTATTGAATTACATGGTAAAACCATTGGTATTATCGGTTTTGGACGTATTGGTCAAGCCGTAGCTAAAATGGCCTTAGGATTAGGTATGAAAGTAATTGCTTCTGATAGTTTTGTAGGTAAAGCTCAAATTAGAGTTGATTTTTACAACAATCAATTTATTAATGTTGAAATTGCCACTGAACCTGTAGAAGAATTAATGAAGCATTCCGATTTTATAACACTACACGTTCCTTCTCAAAACGGGTATCTACTCTCTAAAACAGAGTTTGAAAGCATGAAAGACGGTGTAGGAATCATTAACTGTTCACGTGGAGGTATTATTAACGAAGTCGATTTGATTGAAGCATTAGACAACAAAAAAGTAGCCTTTGCAGGTTTAGATGTATTTATGGACGAACCTACTCCAGCAGTTCAAATTTTAATGCACCCGCAAATTTCTATGACACCACACATTGGGGCTGCAACTGTAGAAGCTCAGGATAGAATTGGAAGTGAATTAGCCGAGCAAATTATAACATTATTAAAACATGAAATTTAAAATTATTTCTTACATTTAATGTATCAATTATTTTAAATAAACAATATATCATGGCCGGATTAATGGATTTATTAGATAGTGATTTAGGCAAACAAATTATAGCCAATGTAGGTCAGCAAGCAGGTACAAGTGAAGGAGAAACATCATCTGTATTAGTTTCGGCATTACCAACATTAGTAAACGCAATGCAAAACAACGCCTCAACTGATGAAGGAGCTTCTGGATTATTAGGCGCTTTACTTGGTGGAAAACACGACGGAAGTCTATTAGATAATCTGGGAGGAATGTTTAATGGAGGAACTGATGTTGCTTCTGAAGGCGGAAAAATTCTTGGTCATGTATTAGGTGGAAATCAAAGTAATGTTGAAAATCAATTAAGTCAAAATACCGGTGTTAGTTCAGATAAAATTGGAATGATTTTAAAAATAGCTGCGCCAATTTTAATGGCTTATTTAGCAAAACAAAGCAGAAATAAAGGAGTTCAAAACGGAACAGATTTAGGCGGATTATTAGGCGGTCTTCTTGGCGGAGGACAACAAACTCCTGCTCAATCTGGTGGCGGAAATATTTTGACTTCAATATTAGATCAAGACGGAGACGGTCAACTCGGCCTCGGCGATGCTGTTTCGGTAGCAACCAAAAAAGGAGGGCTTGGAGGATTCTTTGGAAGTCTTTTTGGAAAAAAATAACAACTCAAACCACGCCTCAAAACGTGGTTTTTTTATACCATTAATCATGAAACAACTCATCATTTTTTTGTTGATAATTGCAGGTATCATTTCTTGTAAAACAAAAAATATAAATGCTACTAATGATTCTGCGATTAAAGGAGATACAGTAACTATTGCTAATAAAGATTTAGAATATGAAGTCATCATAATTGATCCTGGATTTAGCAGTTGGTTACTTACAAGACCTTTCCCAAGAGGATATCATTCTGAATCTTATCTTGAAGGCAAAAACAGGCTTTATGTTACCGAATGGAATTATAGAGCATCACAACCTTTAAAATATGACTCCAATCTATATGAAATGCAAATCAATTATGATAACAATATACATTATGGATACGAAGTCAATTATTTGATTTATAATTATATGATTTATTTTCAAAATACATACAAACAAAAACTTTTTGGCTTTGTTCCACCAAGGTAAATTTTTATATTTGCCTTATGAACAAATTAAAACAACGTTGGGGTATCACTTCCAATTGGCAATTAGTAATTATTTTTATAGTTTTCGCTATAAATGGTTCTGTTTCTGCTAAAATCTCAGCTTTTTTAATGGGTTTATTAGGACTTACCAAAACCAACTTGCATTTGTTTTTTTATTATACAATACTTCTGGTTTTAGTAATGCCTTTGTATCCTTTTTTGATAATGGGATTTGGTTTTCTTTTTGGTCAATTTGATTTCTTCTTCAAATTTGGAAAAAAAATGCTAAAATCGATAGGCTTAGGATTTATATTTAAGTCATAAAAAATCCCGTCTCGTTCTAAAAAACGAGACGGGATTTGCTTTTTATAATTTATTTTTCTTGTCTTGGTAATATTCGTATAACCACGTTAAGGTAAAGGTTGGAATAAAATCTAAACCGGGTACAATTTCTTCAATAAAAGCCACAATCCCTCCTATTTTACCAACCGATCCTTTATACATCATCGATAATGTAAATGCAGCTATTGGCGCCCAAATAATATCCGTTATTTCGGCCAAAACTGGCACTGCGTATGACAGCATTCCAATAAGGTCAAGCAATATTCCAAAAATCAATTTTGATGAAGTCGCTTGTTTTTTAGTTTTAGTCATTACTTCTACCTGAATATCTTTTGTCATTTTTTAAAAATTAAAAATTCTTGAAACTAATGTACAAAACTGATGCCAAATTATTTTTTCAACTTGTCTTTAAATTGTTTTCTCACTTTGTCTACTTTAGGGGTAATGACATAACTACAGTATGATTTTTCTTTATTCTGATTGTAATAATTTTGATGGTAATCTTCTGCGACATAAAAAGTTGGTGCGTCAGAAACTTTAGTTACTACTTTTTTACCGTACGTGTTTTCTGTATTCAACAAATCGATGTAGGCTTTGGCCAATTCCTTTTGATTTTCATTGGTCACAAATATTTCGCTTCTGTATTGCGATCCTACATCTGCCCCTTGTCTGTTAATCGTTGTGGGATCGTGAGTTGCAAAGAAAATTTCTAATAATTCTCCATAAGTTATTTTGGCGGGATTAAAAACAATTTGAATGGCTTCGGCATGACCAGAATAACCAGAACAAACTTCTTCATAGGTTGGATTTTTAGTTTTACCACCTATGTAGCCTGGTTTGACACTTTCTACCCCTTCTAATTCTAAAAATACTGCTTCGGTACACCAAAAACATCCTCCTGCAAAAATGGCAATTTCTTTTCCGTTGTCTAAATTCATTTGGTTGGGTTCTATTTTTTCTACATTTTTATTTTTCGAATGGCAACTCATAGCCAAAAACGAAAAAACGGTTACTATTAAAGTTTTCATGCGTTCCTTTTTATCAAAATTAAGTAATTAGTTAAATCATATTTCGTTGTTAACGAAACTTTAGTACTATATACGCAGATTGTGGAAAGATAGATTTTATTTTACCCAAAAATCTTTGTTTCTTTGTGCAAATTGACAGAAATGATACACGCAAAAAATATTCAAAAATACTACGACCAGTTGCACGTTTTAAAAGGCGTTGATTTGCATATTCAAAAAGGCGAAATTGTATCTATAGTTGGTGCTTCGGGTGCTGGTAAAACAACTTTGTTGCAAATTTTAGGGACACTAGACCAACCAACCAACGATTCAAAAACACAATTGGTTATTAATGGTGAAGATATTTTGAAAATGAAGGATAAAAACTTATCCAAATTCAGAAATCTAAACTTAGGATTCATATTTCAGTTTCATCAGTTATTACCTGAATTTACTGCCTTAGAAAACGTTTGCATCCCAGCATACATTGCCAATAAATCGAAGCAAGAAGCTGAAACCGAAGCCAAAAAATTACTAGATTATTTAGGACTATCTCATCGAATGGATCACAAACCCAACGAACTTTCCGGTGGAGAGCAACAACGTGTAGCCGTTGCCAGAGCTTTAATTAACAAACCTGCTGTTATTTTTGCCGATGAACCTTCAGGAAATTTAGACACTCATACTGCCGAAAACTTACATCAATTGTTTTTTAAACTCCGTGATGAATTTGGGCAAACCTTTGTTATTGTCACGCATAACGAAGAATTAGCCAATATGGCCGATAGAAAATTAGTTATGGTCGATGGTAACATTAGGAATGAAGTCACCAATGGATAAGGCTGAACTTAAATCTTTCCTTGACGAAAAGGTCGAATTATATAACAATCCGAATTTTATAGAAAGCGATCCCATTCAAATTCCGCATTTGTTTCAAACAAAAGAAGATATTGAAATAGCTGGTTTTTTGAGTGCTACCATTGCTTGGGGCAATCGTAAAATGATCATCAACAACAGCAAAAAGATGATGAATTTGATGGGCAATTCGCCTTATGATTTTGTGATGTCTCACAATGAGAACCAATTAGAATCTTTAGAGAACTTCGTTCACAGAACCTTTAACGGCCAGGATTTTATAGGGTTCATAAAAAGCCTGCAAAACATTTATCAAAACCATAATGGACTCGAAGCGGTATTTGCTAAACATCAAGAAAGCCATTCCATGCAAAAAAGCATTTCAGAGTTTAAGAAAGTATTCTTCGAAATCAATCATTTACCCAGAACCCAAAAACATATTTCAGATCCTATGAATGGTTCTGCCGCCAAGAGAATCAACATGATGCTTCGTTGGTTTTGTAGGCAAGACAATAAAGGGGTCGATTTAGGTATTTGGAAAACCATTTCAACTTCTGCCCTTTCTTGCCCACTCGATATACATTCTGGAAATGTAGCCCGTAAATTGGAATTAATTGTCCGAAAACAAAACGACGCAAAAGCTTTAGCTGAATTAGATTGGAGCCTTCGCCTACTCGACCCTAAAGATCCGGCTAAATATGACTTTGCTTTATTTGGATTGGGTGTTTTTGAAGGATTCTAAAGCAATAACTTTGCAACTAAAAAATCTTTGTACCTTTGCACCACAAAACCTTTTACCCTAACAAATGAATCACCACGATACTATAGTTGCACTTGCTACGCCTTCCGGTGCTGGTGCTATTGCCGTAATTAGAATTTCAGGTGCGGAAGCTATTGCTATCGCCTCTAGCGTGTTTCAATCGGTTTCAGGAAAAGATATTACCAAACAAAAGACCCACACACTCCATTTAGGACATATTGTGGATGACAATAAAATATTGGATCAGGTTTTACTGTCTATCTTCAAAGGCACTAATTCGTATACTGGCGAAAGCACGATTGAAATTTCGTGTCACGGTTCGACTTACATTCAACAGCAAATCATTCAGTTATTGCTTCGTAAAGGCTGTCGTATGGCACAAGCCGGAGAATTTACGTTACGTTCTTTCTTGAACGGCAAAATGGACTTGTCGCAAGCTGAGGCTGTAGCTGATTTGATTTCTTCTGATAATGAAGCGGCACACCAAATCGCGATGCAGCAAATGCGTGGCGGTTTCAGTAATGAAATAGCCAAATTACGTGAAGAACTATTAAACTTCGCCTCGCTAATAGAATTAGAATTAGATTTTGCTGAAGAAGATGTAGAATTTGCTGATAGAACACAATTTAAGGAATTATTAAACCGAATAGAGTTTGTTTTAAAACGATTAATCGACTCGTTTGCTGTGGGTAACGTGATTAAAAACGGTATTCCAGTCGCTATTGTGGGTGAACCAAACGTAGGGAAATCAACTTTATTGAATGCTTTATTAAACGAAGAACGTGCCATTGTTTCCGATATTGCGGGAACGACACGTGATACCATTGAAGACGAATTAGTCATTGGCGGTATTGGTTTCCGATTTATTGATACTGCTGGAATTCGTGAAACGAAAGATGTGGTGGAAAGCATTGGAATCAAGAAAACCTTTGAGAAAATAGAACAAGCTCAAGTTGTTGTTTTTCTTATTGATGGAAGTTGGATGATGGAAGTTGGCAATCTAAAAGAAGTGCAAATTGAATTAGAAAAAATAAAGAATCAGTTTCCATTAAAACCATTAGTTATTATAGGAAACAAAGCCGATAAATTAGACGAAAGTCAAAAAGAAAAGATTAAAAACGAGATTACAGAAATACTTCTTTTATCGGCAAAAGAGAATATTGGCGTAGACGATTTGAAACATCAATTACTGTCATTTGTGAATACTGGCGCGTTGCGTAATAACGAAACAATTATCACAAATACAAGACATTACGATTCATTACTTAAAGCGTTGGACGAAATACAAAAAGTACAATACGGAATACAAAGTAATCTCTCTTCTGATTTGATGGCGATAGACATTCGTCAGGCTTTGTATTACTTTGGAGAGATTACTGGACAAGTAACAAATGACGAATTGTTGGGTAATATTTTTGCGAATTTCTGTATCGGAAAATAATACTGCTTAAAACATCTTAAACAACACAATAACACTTTTTTCTTGGGAGGATATTCCTTACTTTTGTGTGTAACACTTCTCACAAACAATGTCTTATGGCAATTAGACAAAATATTCCCATAAAACTGTACTTACTATTAGTACTAATGTTAGTTGCTATTCTTATAACAGGAATCTACGGCATTCGTGAACTACAAATCCTAAACCAAATCACAGAAACAATTTATGCAGACCATAGTATAATTTCTGATGAACAATACAAAATATCAGCAGAAATCTATCAAAATGCAAGAAGAAACTCGTATCTCTTTCTCTCACTTTCTCTCGCTTTTTGCATTTTACTAGGAGTTTATGTGATTAAAAACGTTAAGAATCTTATCAAAAATCTTAAACTGAGTAATGCTAAAATCATGCAAAGCGAAGGAGAATTTCACGAATTGATAAAATATGCAGGTGATGCAATCTTCTTAACAGATATGACTTACCAAATTAATGCAGTAAACGACAGTGCCTGCAAGCTTTTAAATTATTCTAGTGAAGAACTTCAAAATATGAAAATATTTGAGTTGATGACAGCTGATGACCAAAAGACATTTGATTCTAGAGTAAAAATAATACATACGGAAGGAGGCTCACTACACGAAAGAAAATTTATAAAAAAAGATGGAAATTTCGTTGAGACTGAAGTAAATGTACGTCCAATAGAAGGTATCGGTTACATCGCCATTATCCGTGATATCACAGAGCGCAAGGAAGCGGAAATCAAAATTCGGGAAAGCGAAGAACGCTTTAAATCAATTATTACGGTCTCCAATACAGGCGGATGGGAGTACGATTCTAATTCCGATTTTGTTTGGTACAGTCCCGAATATTTTTTGATGTTAGGACGTAAGCAATCCGATTATGATACGTCAGGAGGAGGAAATCTTATGGATGTATGGAGTGACCTACTCCATCCGGAAGACAAGGAAAGGGCCATAAATCATTTTGCCGAATATTTAGAAAATGGATCTGTCGGTACCTATGAAAGTTATTTCCGAATGTTACATGCAAACGGAAGCTGGGTTTGGATTTGGTCACGTGGTCAAACATTACGTGACGCTCAGGGTAAATTAACCAGTATGACAGTTGGGACACATATTGATATAACGGAGCTTAAAAATGCGGAAACTAAAATTCGTGAAAGCGAGGAACGATATAAATCAATTATTACGGTTTCCAATACGGGCGCGTGGGAATATCACACCGATACTGATTTTCTTTGGTGCAGTCCCGAATATTTTTTAATGCTCGGACGAAAACAGTCCGACTACGATTTTTCAGGCAAGGTTAACCTTCAGGAAACATGGATTAACTTGCTGCATCCGGAAGATAGAGAAAGAGCTATAAATCATTTTGCTGAATATTTAAAAAATGGCTCTATTGGAACTTATGAAAGCTATTTCCGAATGCTTCATGCTGATGGTAGCTGGGTATGGATTTGGTCACGCGGTCAAACATTGCGTGATGCGCAGGGTGAATTGACTACTCTTACGGTAGGAACGCATATTGATATAACTGAACGCAAACGAATAGAAAAAGATTTGATAGAAAGCGAAGTTCGTTTCCGTGAAGTGCTTGAGAATTCAATATCGGCTTCCTATAAACGTAACCTGCATACAAACACTTATGATTATCTGAGTCCTGTTTTTAAGAAAATTGCGGGCTATACACAAGAGGAATTGAACACCCTCCCTCTTGAAACGGTAGTTGGATTGATGCATCCAGACGATATCCAAGGTGTTGTAGATGGTATTAGCAAGGCCATAAACGAATTAAACGGACTCGAAAATGCATTAGAATATCGTTTTAAGCATAAAGAGAATGACGAGTATCGTTGGCTTAAAGATGAATTTGTTGTTATGCAAGATACTCAAGGACAAGCTGATTCCCTCATTGGTAGTGTAAGCGATATTACTGAAAGTAAAAAAGCTGAAGCCATCATTAAAGAACAAGCAGAAATTTTTACTGCAATCATTGAAAATGCCAACGAAGCAATTTGGCTTCTTTCACCTGATATGACAGTTTTACAATTCAACAAAACTTTTAAGGAAAGACTTCGGTTAAATGGAGGAAAAG
Organism: Flavobacterium sp.; assembly: GCA_030153045.1. Classification (GTDB taxonomy): domain Bacteria; phylum Bacteroidota; class Bacteroidia; order Flavobacteriales; family Flavobacteriaceae; genus Flavobacterium. The sequence goes on along the minus strand of JASLID010000064.1, from coordinate 22,018 downwards.
AGATTAACCTCGGAGATAATTTTAAAGACTTCTTGTACTCTGGTAAAGAAGATGCCTTTATGGCTATGTTTAATGATGCGTTGTCAGGAAACTATCCCGAAAATGAATTCTCTCAAAACAATATTCACGGTGAGTTGTTTTGGATTAGAACAAGAATGTACCCAGTTTATGATACCCACAAGAAACTAATCGGTGTTACCATTCTTACCGAAAACATTACTGAACGTAAATTAATGGAATCCGAAAGGCAAAAAATGGTCAATGAAATACTACAAAGAAATCGAGATCTGGAACAATTTGCGTATATTGTATCTCATAATTTACGTGCGCCTGTTACTAATATCATGGGTATAAGTGACTATATGTTAAGTCCTGAAATTGAAGAAGAAGAAAAAGAGGAAATGAACAGTGGACTTCGAAAATCAGTTGACCGCTTGGATGAAGTTATTAAAGACCTGAACAATATCCTACAGGTGAAACGTGAAATCAGCGATAAGAAAGAAACTGTGAGATTATCTAATTTATTAGGCGATATTAAAATGAGTATTGCAACCCTAATCGAAAAAGAAAGTGTTAATTTCATTTTTGATTTTAAAGCCATTGATGAAATGGTAACTATTAAAAATTATCTTCACAGTATCTTTTACAACTTGATTTCCAACAGCATTAAATACAGGCGTCTTGATGTAACCCCCGTTATTGAAGTGAGAAGTGCGGTAGTAGAAAATAAAATTGAAATTACTTATAAAGACAATGGATTAGGAATTGATTTAGAAAAAAGAGGCGATCAGGTTTTCGGATTGTACAAAAGATTCCACACTCATGTTGAAGGTAAAGGAATGGGACTGTATATGGTAAAGACGCAAGTAGAAACTCTTGGAGGAACAATCTCCATAAAAAGTGAAATTAATAAAGGTGTAGAGTTTAAAATCAAATTTGAAATTGAAAAAATTAGTAATTAAAATTAGTCGTTATGATTCAAGACTATAAACGTTTTATCGTGATTGATGACGATCCGATAAATAATTTTTTATGCTCCAAGAACATCAAAAAAAGTGTTCAGGATGCTGATATAATTACTTTTACAGAAGGAGAAACTGGGCTTAATTATATCAAATCTAATTTTAGTGAGCCAAATATCGGCAATGCCATTCTTTTTCTGGATATTAATATGCCTACCATGTCAGGTTGGGAATTTATGGGGGAATTTGAAAAGGTTGCACCTGAAATAAAAGATCAGGTTTTTATTTATATACTTTCCTCCTCTGTTAGCCAAGTTGATAAGGACAAAGCAAAAATTCATCCCGATATTATTGATTATATTGAAAAGCCTTTGTTAATTGATATTTTAAAAACGCTTCATTAATATTTTGATATTTTTTTGGATTTGTTTTATGGTGTATTGTTACAATTTTCTTCATAAAATCTCTTAGCCTTCAAATCACCTAAATTAGCTGCTATTTTTAAATCTTGACAAGCCCCATTCGGATCTTTCTTTGCGCTTTTTGCATCTGCACGATTTCTGTAAGCATTAAAGTATTTTGGATATAACTTTATTGCCTCAGAGTAATTATTTATCGCAAGATCATATTTTTTAAGTAAAAAATAATTATAACCGATATTGTTGTATGCCATATAATTGTTAGGGTTTACTTTTATACTTTTGAAATAATAATCAATCGCCTTTTCATATTTCTTTTTATTTTCATAAACTATCCCTATACCAAATAAGGCTGTATCCCAATCTGGTTTTAATTTAAGAGCCATTTTTAAATCTTTCTCGGCGGCGTCATATTTTCCAAGTCTTATATTTATTAAGGATCGGTCATGCCAAGCCCATTCATATTCAGGATTTAACTTAATTGCCATTGAAAAATCTTCTAACGATCCATTCAAATCATTTATTCTTTCCTTAAATGATCCTCGTAGATAATAAATCTCCATTTGATTTGGTGAAAGTTTACATGAGATATTTAAATCCTCTATAGCTCCTTCAAAATCATGTATTCGTCTTTTAAGCTTGGCTCTATTGAAATAATTTTCAGCTGTAGGATTGATATTTATAAAAGAAGTCTGATCTTTAATTCTATATCTTATTCCTTGCCACAAAGTTGTATCGATTATTTCTGCAGTATTACTCATCAAATCAACTTGCCCGAAAGTAAAATTTGCTATAAATAATAGTACACATAATATTTTATTCTTCATTTTTTTCTAATTGTGTAATAATTTTAAACAACAGATAACCTATTCATTTGAAATTATAACTGACAAAATTACCAATCAGGAGTGCCTGTTAGACCTTCTATTTTTCTACGAACATAAATTTTACAATTTTTTTCGTCAGGAATTGGATAAGTTATTCTCTCCATTTCTGAATTCTTATTTGATAAATCATAAAATAAGAAGATGCTGTCATTTCTTATGTACCCATAATATTTAGAATAAAAACCTGTGTTACCTCTCGCTCCTCCTAAAGTAACTTTATAAGATTCAATTTCTAATCTATTATTTTGCATTCTATAATATCCAATTGAGCCAAACTTATTATAATTATTGAATTCATTTAGGCCTAATTTTGTTTCAAAAACTTCTGGAGTACCTGTGAAAAATCGTCCATTCGAAAAAAAACGAATAAAATGTTCTTCAACATATGGTTTTTTATAATCAAATTTTACTTCTGCAACATAAACTGAATTGGTATCAATTAAATCATCTTTTTTTAACTGATAAGGTGATTTTGAAAATTCAAAATTTGGTTTGTTAGGTCTATAGGCACCTTTTTCATTTATATAATAATTATTACATCCATAAAATGAAATTAAAATTGATAGAATTAGAAACTTTGTCCACTCCATATATCTGTATCATGAAAATTATATTCAAATTTGAAATCTTTTATAGATTTATGTATCATATTTTGCAACCAAGCATCTCCAATAAGATCAATGGTTAAGTCGCTACCATTATTTTTAAATCTAAAGTAATTTGACGCCTTATTCAAGCTTTTTTGATAAGAACTTTGATTGTGGAATTTTCCTTTTGTCAAAACCAGTAATTCTCCTTCTAATGCTTCTAATTCGATTGAAGACCCATTTGATTTTTTTAAATTTTTGATTTTATCAATTAATTTATCTCTTTTATCTTCTTGCTCTAATTTTTGAAAATCTCCTGAGAAATCCTGAAACCCTACTTCAAACAATGGAGTTACTATCGAAAGCCCTCCTGTCCAACCCTTATCAGTTCCTCCTCCTTGATACAATCTTTTAGTATCATTATTCGAACTCACATTAAAATCACCTAACCTAAAACCAATCATCCCTTCTCTTTGTATATCAGTTGGTGAAAATCGCTTTTCGTTTAAAGCCGAATTCCATGTAACGAGTTGACCATAAGTAAACGAATTTTTGAAGTCATTTAATATAGGTGACGGACTATTATAATTTAAAGTATTAGTCGTAAGTGGAGTTCCTTTTCCTCCTCCCACAGTAAGATATGTGGCTGCCGTGACATCAATGACTAACTCCCTGCTATTTACCGCCGTACCTAATCCGTGGTTGTAAATACTGGCATTAAGTGCTGCCACTCCTGCCACATCACCCCAACGTTGCCCATAACCTACTCCAACATTACCTTTAAATCTAATCTTAAAATCCAGCAAAATTTGCAATCCAAAATTCACTCTAAAACCGTAACCTGGAGGATTAGGACACGTAGGACAACTGGCATTCGCTGTTTTAAAATTAGAGCGCCAATTGTGTAACGAACTCTCTAAATTCGTTTTTAAGTTGTTTTGCAAGTCAAATGAAGGATTTTTGGATTGATCCCCCATTTGCATTACCGAAAAATTGATGGATTCGTTTATGCTGACATTTAATTCTGGCATTAAAAAAAGTGACTTTGATATCATTTTAGCTTACTATTAATCTGTATGGATATATGTTTGAAGATACCTGATCTAATTTATGCATCAAATTATCACATAAATAATTCCATTCATTATCAGATATTGGTGTTTCTGGGTCACTATTTTTTTGCACTTTAATGTCAATAGTTCGTACAAATCCTGTTTTTAATGAGGTATCAATTTTTGTTCCTTTACTGACTTCAATTCCCGAAATGGAATGACTAAAATGCTTCAAACAAAAGGTTTTTATATCGGCAAAAGTGACAATTCGTCCATGAGTTAATAAAGCTTCTCTATAAGATAAGATTTTTTCTCTCGAAGTAAGTCTGGTTTTTCCTCCCACACTCGGTTGTACTAAATACATCGTGTTGGCAAGGAAATCGGCACCAAAAGGCAAATCTAATCTAGTTCCTGGCTTGATATCGTTTGCTTCTTCTCCACATGTAGACCAGTAATTAACAAAGAAGGAATCGTTTTCGTTTCTGTCTTCATTTACTTTGGGTTTAATAATTACATACGGAAAATTCGATTTTAGAAAAGCACTTTCTTTGGTTTGTTGTTCTAATGTAGCAATTAGTTGATTCATTTCGCCAATAATATTCTTTACAAAATCACCTCCTAACACTGAAAAAGAGGCGCTTTCATCTTTTAAAAGTTCCAACAGGTATTGCATGATTTCCGAGGCGTTTCTTTCATCAAAACGCACTACTCCATTGTTCCTCAAAGTAGCATCTCCTGATTCTAAGTTTCCTTTTGAGAATTCTTTCAAATGATAGTTATACCCTCTAGAATCGGTAATGTCTTCTAGGTCTAAAAAATGATCGTCATTAATTAGTGGAACGTAATTAATATACGGATCGATCCTTTGTGCCGAATTCATTAATCTTTTGTTTACGACAGGAAAACAATTTAATGAGAAGCTCAAACTTTCAAACACCGAATTATTGATTACTTCCGGAAACTCAATTCGTAACCATAAAACATCGTTCAATGAGTTTAGTTTATCGCTTGGAAAGGATTCTTTAATAGCTCCGGGCACTTTTAACAACTCTGGTTGAAGCACAATATCTTCAGTAAGATGAATAAACTTATCAAAATAGAAGGTATTCACTTCCGAATAAATCTGATTAATTCGATTGTAGTTTTTGGTGATTATGGCATCAACATCAATATCTTTTGTAGGAGCATTATAGCCTTCTTTAAAATGAATTTGCTGGTCTCCTAAAAATATTTTGGATTGTTTTAAATAATGATAAAACACCTCTCTTTGATGTGAATTTTTAATTTCAATATAGAACATCAGATTTTTTAATACCGCAGTCGGTTCAAGGCATTTAATTCCCAACCAAAGTGTTGAAGGCTGCACTGTTTTCTCTGCTTTTAAAAAGAAATCTTTATGAATGGTTCTGCTAAAATGATACATGTTCTTATCAAAAGCCATAAACTCAACTTCGGCTGTAGTTAGCTGGCACGGAGCTGTTGGCCCGAAAAACACATCTTTTACATTTGGTTTTAACGGATCGTAAATGTTGGGAATGCTTTTTTTACAAAAAAATTGATGCTCTAAGGATAATTTATAATTGTTTTCTGATGGCTTAGCATGAATAATAGTACGAGAAGGCAAGGCTCCAGCATTTGAGGCCGGAGACATTATTTCTAATAAGCGTTCCACTATTCTGGCGTGCGAATTATTTAATTCGACTGAAAGTTTTTCCAGTTCAGAAGCACAAGATTCCAATAGCATAGCCACGATAGGATCGAATGAGGTTTCTAATTCACTGTCGGTATATCCCCAAACTCTAGCGGCTCTTTTAAGTATTCTGTCTTTAATTCGTTCTTGTATTTCCATAATATTTTAATTAAATGTAAGAGAGTGGTCCAACAAAAAAGTAGCCATAAAAGTTAAACGGGCGGTTGGTTTTTTTTACATTGCCATTTACCACTACGTTCACTTTTTTCTTCATTCTCAAACCATTGTTATACGATGCTGCTTTGGCTTCGGTGATACTGACTTCAATTTCCGAAAGCTCTAATCGATACTCGTGTAGTTTAATGGCATCTTTTAAACCTTCTCTTATTCGGTCTTTTAATGTATTTTGATCCGAAAGTAAATCGAAATCCATCTCCCATATTTTGCAACCAAATATTTCATCAAACTTGCATTCACCAAAAGAGGTGGTCGCCACCAGATTAATGTATTGCGCTATCGAATGCTCTAAATTGGTTTTCTCTATTTCCTTTTTAGCGATTAAGTCTTTAAAGTTTATTGGCGTTTTATAATAGATTCCGTACATGTTATAAATAAATTACTTTGTTGACTTTTCCATTTTTATCCAATTCAAATTCTTTTACCGTCTTATCACGTTTCATTAACTGAATTTCTACTTTTGGCGTCATTTTTAGAAACTTTTCGCGATAACGTATATCTCCAATAAATCGTTGTCCGTTGCTATTGTCGATGACGCAAAAAAAGTGGTCTGTTTTGGCAGTGTCAAATAGATTTTCAGGCATTTCACCAGCAATAAGAGTAGCAGTTTTACTGTCCTTTTTCAAAGTATAAGACAGGAAGTTTTCCTTCAATGTTCTGTATCTGGAGACCTCAAAATACTCTATAGCCGTTTTTAGCGGTTCGTAAGAAATCGACGGAAGTGTTGTGGTTAACTTCTTAAACCATTCTACACCTAAAAAGGAAAAACCACCTATTTTTTTGGTCTTTAATTCTTTTAGTAAAAGCGTATCTCTTGTTACTTCGTAGTAATTGGTTTCGTTTGTTTTATCGTCGGTAATACTCATTTTATAAGTAGCGAGTTGCACTTGTGAAACTGATCCTTTCTTTTTGAGATTGATGGTCACCGAACCCACTTCCTCATCAGTAATAACAATAGTAATGGTGTGTTTTGTAAAAGCAGAATCAAACTCCCCCATGTGTTCTCTTTGTCCTACTCCAGCATATAATGGAGATCCTTCGTTGTCTGTTATGGATAATGACAGACCTAATTGTGGTAATGGCATTTACTTTTTTTGGTACTAATGTAAGAAAAATACTTCATTGTAATTGACTATTTTTCTTACAAAGTTGACATAGTCCTTTTTAAGTTCAATACTACCTTATACTTCAAATTATAATTTACTTAAATTCAATAACTTATACAATGTAGAATCAGAATACTATGACTATTAATGGAAGAACACCGCAATTAAAATATCCAATAAAAATAAGATGATGATAAACCATTCCAAACGGGCGCTTTCTCTAACGTTTAAGACATCGGTAAACAATGTCAAGTTATCTTCCACAATTTGTAGGCGATAGTCTAAATCTTTGAATCGGGTGTTGATATCGAAATTTAGTTTTAAACGGCGATTGAGTAAATTGAGTTCTTCGTTATCCCAAACCAAATTAGGATCATCTAAAATGTAAAGGTTGTCAACAATACTGTTCTTTACATTAAGTACTTTTCCTATGTATTTGAGTAGGTTGGTTTTAGAAATACTGAGTCTCCCCCGCTCTTCCAATTCCAAAATGTAGTGTTTGGAAGAAGAAATGAGTTCATCGGTCAAAGTTTCATAATACTCTAACGCTACTGATTGTCCTGTGTTGAGCATTACGATACGTAATATTGAGGCATCTATTTGAGGTACGGTAACAAAATCGTTTTTAACTACTGCCTTAGAAGAGGTGTCATCAATATGAATTTTATATTCTTCTGACAAATCAGTATCTACCAATTTGGTGGCATAGTTCTTTACAAAGTTAACAAACTCGCTTTTAGCTATGGCATCGTAATTTCCAAAGACTACTACACCATAATCAAAAACGTAGAGGTACCGATTGCTTTCTGCTAATTCATAAAACACTTCTGAAGTCGAAGCAGCATACGCCTCAGCCCGGAATTCAGCCCGGAATTTTCGCATGTTAAAAGACTCGGCAATTTGAACAGCTTCTATTCTAATTTCCATAGCAATGTGGTTTACACAAATTTAAGGAAAATTATTGATGAAATTTGCATTATTGTAGGGATTTACTGAAAGTTCATCACGCCATTACTAAGGAGCAACGCATGAGTGGTGGTGACCTAGATAGCCCAAATGTTATACATCTGGAATTTCGGGCTCAACCAACTTAGCCAATTTTTCTAGTGATTCTTGCCAACCTAAATAACACATTTCTACAGGGATAACTGAAGGGATTCCTTCCTGCAAAATTTTTAATTCTGTACCTCCAGAAACTTTACGTAACCAAACGGACGTGATCATTTCACCGGGAAGGTTTGGATCATCAAATTTATCTGTATACTTCAAAAATTCGTTAGGCTTAATCTCGATATATTTCCCTCCAAATGAGTGACTATTACCGGTTGAAAAATTATGAAACGACATTTTATAAGTTCCTCCTACACCTACTGTCATTTCATGTACTGTACAAAGGAAACCGTATGGTGGTATCCAAGATGCAAGTGCATTTGACTCAGTAAATGCACGATAAATTTTCTCAGGAGACGATTTAAGAACTCTGTGTAACGACACGCTATTATTTGACATCATTTAGTGTATTAATTACTACTCGTTTTACTTTTGAGGTTTGTCCTTTTTTAATGGACGCTACTAATTGAACATAAATTTACTCATTTTCAATTAAATATTCATCAAGCATTTTTTGAAAGCAACCGAATTCTATTTGTGCTTATACCAATGCCGCCATCAAACTAACCGTGGCTTTCAGTGATTTTGAAATAGGACAGGTTTCTTTTGCTTCCGCAGCAATTTTCTGAAACACTTCATCAGTTATACCAGGCACTTTCGCTTTTAAATCTAAGTGGCTTTCTGTAATCACACCGTCTTCAAAAGTAACTTTTGCATTTACGTTTAAATCATCGGGTGTAAAACCTGCATCACCAAGCAAAAAGCTTAATTTCATGGCAAAACAACCAGAGTGTGCGGCTGCAATGAGTTCTTCAGGGTTAGTACCCACACCTTCTTCAAATCTTGACTTGAATGAATATTGTACGTTGTTTAAAGCGGTACTTTGCGTGGTAAGTGTTCCTTTACCTTCCATTCCGCTACCTTGCCAATGGGCACTTGCTCTTCTGTTGAATTTCATAATTAATATATTTATTAGTTAAAATTTTAATATTTTTAGGTGTTTGTTTGATTTATAAATTTACAACTTTATCGCTTTTAAATCAAATAGATTGAAAAAACAAGCTAATTTTTAGGACATTTGGTGTAATGATGTGGTATTAACTCATTGCATTCTTCTGCAAAACAGCCTTAGATGTTTTAGTTAAAGTCTAAGAAACTCATTCAAAATCCAAAAAAAACATACTTTTGTATCCTTACATCTATCAAAATGACCACCAAACATCATATATACTGCCTTGAACATGTACCTGATGTCGAAGCACCTCACCAAAGCTTGATATTACCGGCATTAGAGAGTCTGGCGTTACATTATGGTGTAACCAATGTGTATGCCATTTGCGATAGTATTGAAGGTTTTGAAGCTGGTATCAGTACTTTACTATATGAAGACCGCCATTTTAAGGATTATACTATCATTTATCTGGTATTTGAAGGAAATGGCAGTGAACTCAAGATAGACAGCTATTACTACAGCTTGGAAGAGATTGCAGAGTTTTTTGAAGGGAAGCTAACCGGTAAGATTGTCCATTTTGCCAATACGATGCTGTTGAATCTGGAACCTACTACCTTTCAGTATTTTATTGATGTTACTGGAGCCAAAGCGATTTCGGGCTATGGGAACAAGGTACCTGTTGTAAGCGCAGTACTCGACAATCTCTATTTTGCACTGTCTGAAGAATATGATGATGCCGTAGAATTAGTAGAAGTGCTGTATGAAAAGCAATACGCGCTCTGCAAAACGATGGGATTTCGGTTGTATTATTGAATCAACTGAAGTAACGGCTGCCTAAAAAAAGGCATTCAGAATGGTAATACAAATTCCATTTAGGATTTCATTACAATGTAAGAACTTTATTACTATTTTTGGAAGCAAAATTGCCAATACTCTTACAAATGAAAAGAATCTTCCTACTATTGATGTTGTCCTTGGTATTACAGTCCGGTATTGCCCAAAATATCTATTTTCCCAAAAGCAATTATGCTGACAGCCTCACTATTGCTAAAAATATGCCTGTATTAGCAGAAAAAGCCATAGTGGCCTATACTGAATTGAACAAAGGAGCCTACCTCGATAATTTATTCCGGCTACAGCTGGTAGCGAAAAAATATTCCGTCATGTATGCTACTTTAAACACCTTTGGACAGGAAGTACTTGGCGACAGCATTAAAAATAAAGCGGTAGGATTTGCCTATAAAATATACGCTAACACCGCAGTGAAACAACCCAAAAATCCAACTGAATTAGAATCTGTTTTTACCAATTCCTTCTATCAGTTTTACAATCAATTAGATAAAGACGGCCAACCCAAGGCGGAAGGTTTTTACAGCGTCTCCTTAAAGGATATAAAATCTGCTTTCGAAAACAAAATCAAAGCGGCTCAAGTCAGTGACAGTATCAATGTAAAAGATGCTGTAGCTCTATGTAGAAGCTATTGCAGCTACCTCACCTATTCCCAGACATTGTCTTTCGGTAAAAAAATACTCTCTGTTATTGAAGCAGACAAATACATCATTGACGAAAACATCATAATTACACTCCCTAACGGAAGCACTATCGCGGGAACTTTGGTTCGCAGCAAAAATATAACTGAGCCTCAGCCAGTCGTGATGATGTATAATATTTACGCCAGTATAGAATTGAGTCTTTGCAAAGAGATGGTCAGTAAAGGATATGCCGGTTTTATTGCCAACACTAGAGGTAAAAGGCTGAGTCAAGATACTATCGAACCTTACGAACATGATGGTGACGATGCCTACCATATTATAGACTGGGTGAGTAAGCAACCGTGGTGCAATGGCAAAGTGGGTATGTATGGCGGCAGTTATTTAGGCTTCAGCCAATGGAGTGCCGTCAAAAAAGTGCATCCCGCCTTAAAGACTATTGTGCCTCAAGTTTCTGTAGGTGCCGGTATCGATTTCCCAATGCAGAACAATATCTTCATGAGCTATATGTTGCCTTGGATTCGATTTGTATCCAACAACAAATTAATTGATAGAGAAGATTTTGGTAACAATAAGAAATGGGATGCTATTTTTGCAGAATATTTCAAAACCGGTAGTAGTTTTCGTTCGTTAGATCGTATAGAAGGTACTCCTTCCAATTTGTTTCAAAGATGGCTCGATCATCCTTCATACGACAGTTACTGGCAAGCTATGACGCCTCAGAAAGAAGCGTTCGCCAATATTAATATTCCGATACTAAGCACCACAGGATATTATGACGACGACCAACTAGGTGCGATGTATTACTACAAGCAGTACCAAAAATGGAATAAATCGAACAATTACTACCTACTCATAGGTCCTTATGATCACGGCGGAGCACAGGGATATCCTAAGAAAAAATTGGGTGGTTATACTATTGATGAAAAAGCAGAAATCAATATCAATTCCCTTGTTTTCGAATGGTTCGATTACATCTTAAAGGACGGAAAACGCCCTGAAATACTGAAAGACAAAGTCAACTTTCAGGTTATGGGTAAAAATGAATGGAAGCATGTTCCTTCTTTAGACCAGATGCACAATCAAACGCTTACTTTTTATTTGGCCAACCAAAACAACCAAAACGTTTTACTAAAAACTGCACCTAAGAAAACAACCGCTATCTCTCAAACTGTGGACTTCAAAGACCGTAGTGAAGTGAATATATTGGGTGAAAACGATGTGTGTTTCTTCCCTCTGGTTGACAATCCGGCATTAAAAACAGAAAAACAAATGCTGGTTTTTGAAAGCGATCCTATTGATGCTCCTTTTGCCATTAGTGGTTCGCTTGTGGCTTCATTAAAAATGAGTTCCAACAAAAAAGACATCGATGTGGCTGTTCAATTATATGAAAAAACACCGGATGGTCATTATTTTGCCCTAAGCAACAACCTGCAAAGAGCCAGTTATGCTAATGACCGAAGCAAAAGAGAGCTGTTACATCCGAATAAGATACAAACCATTACGATGAGTAATACTTTTATCACATCAAAGCAATTACAAAAAGGGAGTCGCATTGTGATTGTCATGGGTGTAAATAAAAACCCAAATTGGGAAGTAAATTACGGTACCGGTAAGAATGTTTGCGATGAAACGATGGAAGATGCTGCTGTGCCTTTGGAAATCAAATGGTATTCTGACAGTAGCATTAGCATTCCTATTTTGAAATAGTTTTATTGTAGTGATATCTTTTATCTTTAAAAATAAAATAAACATATAACTATGGAAGCGCTCTACTCTATCGCCATACACCCATCAGAAGACATTATTGCTTTGGTGAAATCAATGAAAGAAGAGTTGTCTGCTTCCATAGGATGGTTTAACAGTAAGAACTCTGTCGCGCATATTACCATTAATGAATTTGAAGCTAATGATACCCAATTAACAAATATTAAAAAGCAATTGATAGAACTCTGTGATACTCTACAACCTGTAGAAGTCGGCTTTAATGCCTACGGCAGCTTCCCTAACAATGGTGCATTCTTCATAGCACCCGAAGAAACATCCAAATCTGCGTTGAAAACCATTATGAAATATCTCAACGATTCGCTACGAGTTACTCCAAAATTCAAAAACAACGAACCGCATATTTCTATAGCTAGAAGACTCACTCCTGAGAAATTGGCAGTAGCTCATACTTTTTTTCCTCCTATAGATATTCACTTTTTATGCGATAGTGTGGTGATAAGAAAGTTCAATCCAGAGAGAAAACAATTTGAAGTATTGGATACCTTTCCGTTCAATGGGAATACTGCCCTAACTCCTGTTCAAGGAAGGTTATTTTAGTCTTTCACATTTGCTATTTACAACGCCAATACGTTTACAATCAATTTATTACAAATACATTAACGTTGTGCTTTTGAAGCAAAATGAGTACCTTTGTACTTTGTTTTTATGTCCTTTTTAATTGTTAACCGAGTTAAAAAAAGTAATCATGAAAAAGAATGTATTAATCGTAGTTGGAGGATTATTCATACTCATGTTGGCTTCGTTACAAGCGATGGCTCAGGAAGCCAAAAGCATGGGAAACAAAATGAATACTATCCTGGCAGATGCCAAGCACTTGCGTGCTACAGAAGTTACCTTACTTCCTGGTGAAAAAACCGACATGCACACCCACCCTGCTCATTTCTTTTACGCGCTAAGCGAAGGAAAACTTATAGTTCACTATCAAGATGGTAAAGACGAAACTTTTGATTTACGACCTGGCGTAAATGGTGCCAGTGATCCGGAACGCCCTCATGTGACAGAGAATGTAGGAACTACTACTGTGAAATTTTTGATTGTAGAGTTGAAAGAGCATCCTTATAAAGAGAAAAGACAAACTAAAATTAAAAGAACGCCATTATAGAAGGATTAAATTAGGATTGGGAGATGTAAACTTGACATTTGTTGTTTCTTTTTTGAATCAAAACAAAAAAAGGAGCAATTAAAAACAATAAAAATGAAACAACATCATAACATCATTATTGCCGGAGCTGGTGGCATCGCCGAAGCAGCTGCTCTTATATTAATCGAATGGAGCGACGTCTCTCCCAGCCTTTTTATTGGAAATCGAACTCTATCCAAAGCCAAAAGTCTAGCCCAATGGATTACCAATAACGCTACAAAACCCTGCGACATCCAGGACTTTCACCTTCCAGAGGAAGGCATTACTGAAGAAATGAAAGTGATATTTGATGAAGGAGACCTCATTCTCGATTGTCTACCGGGCAGTCAAGCTCCTAGAATGGCACAGTTTGCTAAAGACTTTCATTTGCATTACGCTAATCTCACCGAATATGTATCTGAAACCGATGCTATTATAAAATTAGCTAAAGGTGCCAAAACAGGCTTTGTACTTCAAACGGGTCTGGCACCAGGTTACATTGACTTACTTGCTCATGGGTTATTCCAACAATTCTGCAAGGACTATGGAGTCGATAAAGTAGATAAATTGGAATTTAAAGTAGGTGCACTTACCAACCATGCAGTAGCTCCTCATTACTATGGTTTTACTTGGAGTCCTGTAGGTGTTGCTACCGAATATTTGAAAGACGCTATTGTACTCCGTGATTTTAAGAAAAAAACAGTCCCTTCTTTATCGGAAAGAGCTACGATTATTATTAATGGAATTACCTATGAAGAAGATCTTACCTCAGGAGGAGCAGCCGATTTACCCGATGCCTTGTCGAAAAAGGTGCGTTCGCTAGACTACAAAACCTTACGTCATCCGGGGCATTATGCTTGGGTGGAAGCCCAACTCGCAGGTTTGAAAAAAACTACTAACCCCATTAAAGGGTTACAGGAAAGTATGGAAGCGGTTATTCCGCATGTAGAAGACGACCAGATTGTTTTGTATGCTGCTGTGGAAGGTAAAGATGCCACAGGTGTTTTACGCAGACGTGAAATAGCAAAGCGTATCTTTCCACAAAAAGTAGGAAATCATACGTTGAGAGCTATTCAGACAACAACCGCATCACCGTTAGTTCAGTCAGCACAGTTACTTCTTGAAAGCAGCCTTAGTGGTGTTGTGTTACAAAGCCAAATTGATCCTCTGCGTTTTATAAATGGAGGATATGTCACTAAAGTTTATGGAAATGTCAATTTTGCTGAAAAGAAAGTACTATCCTTTTAATAAATTAATACTCACTGTTGCATAATCAGTATGGGGAAATTTTTTAAAATAAAGCGGATCAGGTTGTAATCCTGCCTCAGCTGCAATTTTATGCAATACTTCTATCTCTACAATATACTGGTCTGAAAAACCGTGAGTGGCATCGTATGCTGTGGCTGCTGTTTTGCCATTGTTAGCAGCAGCGAGTTGTGATGGAATGGTATGCAATTCGATAATTAATAGACCAAATTGATGTACATAAGGTGCCCATTTCTTAAAGTGTTCCAGTAAACTATCTTCCACATCGTTGTTGTTAAGACGCACTCCTCTGTGTGCAAAAGCTCCTGTTGAGGTGCTAATTCTATTCGCAGTTTTAGTAATAGGTGCTTCCCAGATTCGGTTGTGGTCTAAAAAAGTACGAACGTTGAGTAAATCCTTTAAATCAATGTTGTAGTTTTCGGATAAATCCTGTGCTAACAAATCGGGCTTGCCAATATCTCCCCAAATAACTTTGGCCCAGATATCAGATTTGATTAAGTTGGCTCTAGTGACTTTTAAAGCCGTTTGATTATAATCGGCACCCACTAAAAACAAAGGATATTCATCTAGCATTTTTCCTCTTAGGGTTTGTCTTTCTATGACTTCAAAAATATGCTGAATAAAAGCACCATTGCCACAACCCATGTCAAGTATTCCTTTAGGCTGTTCGGAAATGGGTTTGTTGAATAATTCTATGATAATTTCATCGATGACTTTAAAATAAGTAGCGTGTGCTCCTCCACTTCCCCAGACGTTCATTTCTCGGTTCACGTGTTTTTCTTCTTCATTGACTCCAATGTTTCGCAATACGGAAGGATTCCCAAACAACAGTTCGTCCATGTGTTTGAACATAAGTAAATACGAAACGGTTACTCCGTATGCCGAAGCACGTTTGGCAAAAAACAATCCTGTTTCGGTAAACTGATAATTGCCATTCTTTTTGGTGAACCAATTCAAATGGGTGAAAAAATCGAGTATGATTTTGAATACTTCGGGCTCTTTGTGAAATTCTTCTGCACTGAAAGAGGTTTCCATAAAATACTTATGAAACATGCCTGTCATTCCTAAACTCACAATGATAGGTCCTACCAAATATCCTTCTATATGCATTAATACCTGCTGCTGCAGGGCTTTTTCATGTACATCTTCCGAAAAAACAATGCCGAAATGGTTCTTGTATTTGTTAAACACCGTTTCCAATTGAGTAAGCGATTGTGTAGCTATATGAACCGAAGTAAACAAATCAGTTTGTTGCAAAAGTGTTACCACTTCTTTGTATAACGGAAAAAGCGAAAAGGCAAAGGCACTTTTGTCGTTAGTGCTTACCGTAATTTCATTAGTTGCATTGTTTACGGTATAATTTATAAATCCTTGTGATGCTAATGTTCGTAAGGCCACATTCAAATACCCTTCGTTGGCATTGTACTTGTCGGCTAAGGTTTTTAAACTACTTGTTTCCCTGATTAATAAATCATCTAGAATTCCTTTTTGATATAAAGAATAAGCTACAGGTGCTGTAACTAAGCCATCTAAGTGAGAGAAAATAGTTTGACGTTGTTCGGTTTTTTCTATCATAAAGGATGTTGTTTTCTCAAATTTAGGAAAATTTATCAAATTAGAGCTATTGAAAGCACGGTAATTAATACCATTCTCCATCCACATAAAACCAATTATCCTCTTCTTTTTTAAAAGTAGATACTTCATGATGTATTTGAGGAACCAAACTACTATCCAAATAATACGCTTTAAACTCGACTATGGTTTCTGAACTGGTAATGATTTCCAGTTTTACCCAATGATTTGTGGTAGCAAAAGATAAGATATCAGCCCTGTTATGATCTTTTTTGGTAGAACTATGAGTGGTTGCCATTAGATAATCCGCATTATGAACACAATAAGCCGAGTAGCGAGAACGCATGAGTTCTTCTGCCGTAAGCGCTTTTTGAGTTCCCTTTATTTTGGGTTCGCAACATTCGGAAAAGGATTTAATCGCTCCGCAATGACAAGGTCTTTCCATACTTTTTTATTCTTTCGATATGCAAATGTAAAAATTTAAACTTCCATTCATTTCTTAATCTAAATTAAGTGCTTCGCTCCTATTCTGAACTAACTTTGTATAACAATTTTAAAAAGTAATACCATGGCAACAAAAAACATTGAATTAGTAGCCACACCAAAAGCACCTCATTTTGTAGGTGATGGTTTTAGAGTACACAATTTTATCCCAAGTGGATTTCGTTTGGATATGGAACGTATGAGTCCGTTTATTATGCTAGATTACAATTCAAAATACAATTTCCCGCCTTCAATCGTTCCTAAAGGAGTTGGAGTGCATCCACATAGAGGTTTTGAAACCGTGACGATTGCGTACAAAGGAAAAGTAGCACATCATGACAGCGCTGGTGGTGGCGGAATCATTGGCGAAGGTGATGTACAATGGATGACTGCCGCTTCAGGAGTTTTACACAAAGAGTACCATGAAGAAGAGTTTAGCAAAACAGGCGGTATTTTTCAAATGGTACAATTGTGGGTGAACTTGCCTGCGAAAGACAAAATGTCTGCGCCTAAATACCAAGCCATTACCAACGCACAAATCAATAAATATGAATTGCCAAACAATGCTGGAATTATCGAAGTCATTGCAGGAAGCTATAAAGACATGAAAGGCGCAGCTTCTACCTTTACTCCTGTTCACATGCAAAATGCAAAATTAAATCAAGGTGGTAAAGCAGACTTTTCATTTCCGGCGCACTACAACACGGCTTTGTTGGTTATTGAAGGAAGCATCAAAGTTAATGACACTGAAATAGTTCCAACCGACCATTTTGTATTGTTTGAAAATGCTGGGGAAGACTTTACCATTGAAGCTCTTGAAAATTCGATTGTTTTAGTATTGAGTGGCGAACCTATCAATGAGCCTATTTATGCACACGGTCCGTTTGTCATGAATACTAAAGAAGAAATTGAGCAAGCCTTTAATGATGTGAATTTGGGAAAATTTGGTTACCTTGAAGACTAATTTTTTAAATTATGGCAAAGATAACAGCACACATAGAGAGAGAATTGTATAAAACCGAAATCAAATCGGCTACAAATACTATTATTGCAGATGAACCAACAGCAAAAGGTGGCGGAGATTTAGGGTTTGCTCCAAAGGAATTACTAGCATCCGCATTAGGCGCTTGCACCGCAATTACGCTCCGAATGTATGCTGATAAAAAAGGGTGGAATTTAACGGATGCTAAAATTGAAATTACTTTCGATTGGGATGAAGAAAAATCCAAATCAGTGATCCATAGAAAAATAGCCTTATTTGGCACTTTAGATGACGCACAGCGCGAAAGACTTTTAAAAGTCGCCAATGGTTGTCCTGTTCATAAAATACTATCCAATCCTATTGAAATAGAAACTTTGCTAGGTTAAAATAAAAAATCCCGTTCTAGAGCGGGATTTATTTTTTACATTTACTTTTATTGAATAGTAACCTATCCGTTTACCTATGAAATTTAATCTCGAACAAGCCATTGAAATAATTGAACGCACCCCCATCGTTTTAGAAACCTTACTCAAAGGACTTTCTGCCGAATGGATTGAAAACAATGAAGGAGGCGATACTTGGAGTCCATACGACGTGATTGGACATTTGATTCATGGTGAAAAAACAGATTGGTCCCAACGCATGGAAATTATCCTTTCGGAAGGCAGTAATAAAACCTTTGCCTCATTTAATCGTTTTGCACAATTTGAAGAAAGCAAAGGAAAAACAATCACACAACTTTTAGACGAATTTAAAACCGCAAGACAAAACAACCTGATGTTTTTAAAGTCTAAAAACCTTACCGAAAATGATTTGAACAAAACCGGCATTCATCCTGTTTTTGGCGAAGTAACCCTCGAGCAACTTCTTGCTACTTGGGTGGCGCATGATTTAAACCATTTGTCACAGATTTCGAGAGTCATGGCCAAACAATACCAAAAAGAAGTTGGTCCTTGGATTGAGTATTTGAGGATATTAAAATAATAATTTATCCACTTTTGTAACACGACACATTTTCTCTTGTCCAAATAATGGTAACAATGATGTTGCCATTAAATATTTAAAAAAAAATGGACAAATTAAAAAACAAGGTTGCTGTAATAACTGGAGGTAGCAGTGGAATTGGTTTAGCGACAGCCAAAGAATTTATTGCAAATGGTGCAAAAGTTGTAATTTTTGGAAGAACTCAACACGCTCTTGATGAAGCAGTAAATGAACTTGATTCAAACTGTTTAGCAGTACAGGGAGATGTTTGCAAACCATCAGATTTAGACAAATTGTTTGCAGAAACAAAATCTAAATTTGGCACCATCGACATCTTATTCATAAATGCAGCACAAGTAAAGCTTGCCCCTATTGCCGACACAACAGAAGCTCTTTTTGACGAAATGATGAATGTAAATTTCAAAGGGGCTTACTTTACACTACAAAAAGCAATTCCATATTTAAACAATAATGCTTCTGTTATTATAACTACTTCTTATTTTAACGGTATTGGTTTTGGCGGCAGTAGTTTGCTAAGTGCCAGTAAAGCCGCTTTACGTTCATTAGTTAGAGTTGCCTCTGCAGAGTTAATTGAAAAAGGGATTAGAGTAAATGCAGTAAGCCCAGGTGCAATTGCCACACCACTTTGGGGTAAAATTGGATTGTCAGAAGATGTATTGAAGTCGGCAGGTGAAGCTATAACCAATCAAATTCCTGTCAAGCGATTTGGACAACCAGAAGAAATTGCTAAAACTGTATTGTTTCTTGCCAGCGAAGACTCCTCTTATATGCTTGGAAATGAAATTGCTGTTGATGGTGGACTAAGACAAATTTAATTTTAAATTTACTTCCTGCAAAACAACTTCTTGCAGGAAGTTTTACAAAAAAACAAATGGACAATCCTTTTCAAATAAATTATCCGGACGAAATAGACAGCAAATTGGTCAAATTGGCAATAAATGGTGATAAACAGGCATTACAAAACCTCATTCTTAGGCATCAGATATTTGTCTACAACCTTGCATTAAAAATGACTAAAAACGTTGAAGATTCAGAAGATTTAACCCAAGAAGTATTTATAAAAGCCATTACATCACTTTCTAAATTTGAAGGAAAAAGTAAATTCAGAACTTGGCTTTACAGAATAACTGTAAATCATTTTTTGAATGCAAAAAAGCGAAAATCAGAGTTAAAAACAATTGATTTTGAAACTTATTTTAATTCAATAGACAATATGCCAAGTCATGAATTAAACAATCAAGAGCAAAGCGACTTAACAGAATCAATTGAAGAATTAAGAATTAGCTGTACCGCTGGTATGTTACTTTGCTTAGACAGAGAACAAAGAATGATATATATTCTTGGAGAAATGTTTGACATTGACCATAATTTAGGTTCCGAAATTTTAGGAATCACAGCGGGTAATTTCCGTATTCGTTTAATGAGAGCCCGACAAGACTTGTATAGTTGGATGAATGAACGATGCGGATTAATAAACAAATCTAACCCTTGCCGATGTGCAAAGAAAACAAGAACCTATATTGAAGCAGGAATTGTGGATCCAAACCATTTAATTTTCAACACCCGACACAAGAAAAAAATATACGAATTATCAGAACAAAATGCTCTTCCAATAACTGATACAATTGAAAACTTAAATAAAAATATTTTCCAACAGCATCCGTTTCAAGAGCCTTTAAATACTACAAAAATAGTTGACGAAATTTTCAATAATAATTTAATCAAACTAATTCTAAACTCATAAGTTTGGCTAATAATAAAGCTACCATTACCTTGCTACATGCGTGACGCATGATTTAAACCATGTAACCCAGATTTCGAGAGTCATGGCCAAACAATACCAAAAAGAAGTAGATCCTTGGATAGAATATTTGAGGATCTTGAAATAATACTTTAAAAATAAATCCCGCTTTGAGTGGGATTTTTTATATTTACAGTAAATACTTATAAATATATTGTAGAATGCGAATATATCTATGAGTTGTGCCTCATTTTATTGCTGATTCAAACACATTCGTTTTTTTGTCAACAACCCGGCTTTCAAAACCAATGTTTGAATAAACAAAAAACCTGTTTTATGTAAAAAATAAAAAGGTCATTTAAAATTTAAAACAAATTGATATGAAGCATCTTTTTACCATCGCCATCTTTGCTTTTTTTAGCTTACAAATTACTGCACAAACTATCGACAAGGTTCAAATCGAAAAAAAAATTGACACTATCTTTAAAGAATTTGCAAGACCTGGTAATCCAGGTGCGGCAGTTACAGTTTTACAAAATGGAAAAGTAATTACAAAGAAAAGTTTTGGACTCGCCAATTTGGAACATAATATTCCTTTTACGCATCAATCTCCTACTCGATTAACCTACTCTGTGGGAAGAGAATTCATGTCTGTCGGTCTTGCTCTTATGGAATCTGAAGGCTTGTTGCGTTTTGATGATAAAGTGAAATCATATTTTCCAAAACTTCCAGAATGGAGTAAAGATGTTACCATACAAGATCTGTTGAACCACAGCAGTGGCTTTGATGATGAAATGTCATTGATACTATTGATGCAGGCAGATATGAGAAATCGAGTTGACAAAGAAGAACTACTCACTCTGTTATACAATCAACCCAAGCCACAAATAGAACCTGGAAACGGATACATGTATTGCAATACTGATTTTGGTTTACTTCGTTTAATAATGGAACTTGTCGCCAAAGATTCTTTACCTAATTATTTAAAAAAACATTTATTTGATCCTTTAGGCATGTCATCCACCTTTATGAATGACAATATCGACGAGGTAATTCCAGGATTTGCAGATAGATATAAAGGAAACGATAGATTTCAAAAAGCCAGACCTCATAAATTTTCTCCAGGTGCTAACTATCGTATGGTTACAACTGCAGATGACCTTCAAAAATGGGCATTACTTGTAGATGATTCTTCGTCAGTAGTGGCAAAGGCATTTAAAAGATTGTACAAAAACGCAAGACCCATTCCTGTAATATCTCCAATGCGTCATTATGTATTTGGGCATGAATGGAATACAATTGATAAAACGGAATACATCTACCATGGTGGCGTGAACGATAATTTTTATATCTTTCGAATTCCTGCTCAAAAAATTACGATTATTGTACTTGGAAATAGCGGAAATAGCACTTCGGGATTAGAAGATCTTGCAAAAAGTTTGTTACCAACTAAGGCTGAAGGCAAATCTCTAGTTCCAGAATTCCCCAAAAAACAAGTAGTTTTAAACAAAACAGAATTGACTAAGTATGCGGGAAGGTATTTCCAACAAGGTAAAAAAGGATATAACA
>JASLID010000179.1 GCA_030153045.1 Flavobacterium sp. | reverse complement strand
CGATAGCTGTTTGAATGTGGCTTTAGCACAAGTAACCCGAGTAAGCAGACATTACGATGTGACTGCGCCGGTATTTGATGTAGATCCTGTTGATCAGTCAATTGACTGCGGTTTAACACCTGTCTTTGGCACACCTCACGCCACTGATAATTGTGGTGAAAATCCAATTATTAATGATTTGGGTATCGTAGTGGTGGTTAATCCAGACGGTACAGTAACGCATACACAATCGTGGTCCGCTACTGATTCCTGTGGTAATGTATCTGCTACAATTACTCAAGTGATAACAGTATTGGCTTGTAACGAAGGTTGTACATTAGGTTATTGGAAAAACCATACCGACAGATGGTGTTCATCTTACACTCCTTCAATGATATTTGGTACTGTATTTGTAAATGCACCATCTAACCTTGCTAATTTAACTTTATTAGAAGCTCTGAATTTAGGAGGTGGAGGTATTTATAATTTAGCTCGTCAAGGAGTAGCGGCGTTACTAAATGCTTGTAGTGACGAAGTTGATTATCCGTCACCTTATTTAGACAATCCTCAATCAGTGATAGATGCTGTAAATGCAGCATATGCAGCTGGAGGAGACGCACCGGGTGAATTGGCGACTCAATTGGATAATCTTAACAATTCAGGATGTCCATTAGGAGGAACTCCTGCTAACTCAGTAGCTACTGTTTCCGATGAACCAACGTTTACAGCTTACCCTGTACCGTTCAAAGAAAACATAACTGTCAGATATGAATTTGATTATAAAACGGATGCAACAATTCAGATTTTTGATACCAAAGGATTATTGTTACAATCTCAAGATGATACCAATGCTTATTTTGGCAAAGAAGTTCAACTTCAACCTAAATTTAATGTTGGTGAAGGACAAATGTTCTTTATAAAAGTAATTACTAATCAGGGCTCAACAATTAAAAAAGTCCTTTCTGAAAAATAAATAAACTAATTTAAAAATGAAAAAGGCTGGTAATTTACTAGCCTTTTTTTTATTTCCTTTGGGAAGTAATTTGCATAACCATGTCAGCTAATTTGAATTCAATAATGGTTGTTTTTTATCTCACCTATTATAGTTAAATACTTAGTAGTCAATGTATTGTTAAAATTGTTAAAATTTTAAAATTGTTAATGATGTTAATAAAAAGTGTTAAATTTGTGTTAGTAAACTTCATATAAGTTTATTAAACAGTTTTGTTGGTTAATTGTGATTGCCACGAGCAATAAATACTACCACATCAATCAATCACTATGGTTCTGTGATTAATTGTGATTGCCTTGAGCAATAAATACTACCACATAAATCAATCACGAAGGTTCTATGATTAATTGTGATTGCCATGAGCAATAAATACTTCCACAAAAAAATCAATTAATTACGAAGGTTCTATGGTTAATTGTGATTGCCTCGAGCAATAAATACTACCGCATCAATCAATCAAAAATTCTCTTTTTTTTATTTTTTTAAATGATTTTAAAGTTTCAATTCATGATTGGAAAATTTTCAATTTTGTTTAAAGCTCTTTTCTATCTATTTCCTACTAATGATATGGCTCTAAAACCGTATTATTATGAAAAAATTTATATTATTTTATCGTGAAAATACCCGATGTTCCAATGGTGATTTACGCCATTTAACACAGGCATTTATAGATTATTCTCTTACTTCCTGTTTTCAGGCAGTCAAATTCAATAAAAATTGGGTCTATTGTTTAACAATTTTACTTTTACTTTTTGGTCAGTTTTCTTTTTATGGCCAGTCAAATACAAACAACTCTCAATGGGGTAAAAATGGTCCAGCCGATGCGCCTGCAAGCCCTGTTAATTGGGCAAATGGTAATGCTCAAGGGACAAATTCGCATTTTAATGAAGGACAATCCATTCCCACCCGTATCGAGTTAGATGGTCTGACTGTTGGTCAACCGGCGTCTGTTACATTTAACATTAATATAATTCAGGGAAGTGATGGCGAACATGCATTTGATTTCTTTACTGGACCTAATCGTATTGATGAAACCGTCAATCCTTTACAAGACGAAAGTAGCAATACCATTCCTAAAGCTAATTTACCTGGTTATGGTGCAAGGTCAACTTTTCTATTTCCTATACCTAATGCAGGTAACACGGGAGGGGTAGATCCTGCTTTCTATAATGAAACAGCCCTCAAAATGGCCTGTCAGCAGGCAGCAGATGGTGGTGCTGGCTCAGATAAAAATGCTATTTGGATTTATAACGGAACCGTTACGAGCATTACGTACGTATGGGGAAATGAAGAAGGGACAAGTACTCAGCAAACATACTGTACTGTAACATTTACACCTACTTCCACAAAAGCTTTGTTAGCATTAGGTTGTCATATTGCCGCGGAATTAACTGTTTCTTGTGCCGGCTGGGGTGTCGGAAATGGAGCTTCAGCAATCAGTGGTTCACCTTACCATTTTCACATTCACAACATATGTTCACCGCTTAGTAATTGTGTTACTTTAGGAAGCCAAGACCAACAAATGGCTTCTAATGCAGTAATCATTCCGCCATTGTGTTCAGTTGAACCTTCCTCTGCAGAGGTATGTGCAGGTGCTACAGCTACTTTTACAGCATCTGGAAGTAATGGATCAGGTGGTGCACCATATACTTATGCATGGACAGGTCCTGGTGGATATACAAACAATACAGCAGCAATAACAGTTAGTGTAGCAGGAACGTATTATGTAACAGTATACGATAAAAACGGTGTTCCAACTGAAAATCCTTGTTCGGCTACTTTGGCAGTGAATGCGTTACCTAGTCTTGATGCTACGCCTACTCATGTAGCATGTAATGGTGAGGCAACAGGATCAATTAACTTAACCGTTACATTAGGTACTCCACCTTACAGTTATGTATGGTCAGGGTCCAACGGAGGTGTTGTTCCACCTGGAGAGGTAAACGAAGAAGATCCTAGCGGGTTGATAGACGGTACTTATAGTGTAGTTGTAACCGATTCAAAAGGATGTACAGCCAATACTCAAGTTGCAATAACTGAGCCTCTTTTGGATACGCCAGATATAACTAAAGATGATGGATTTGGTTCAACTCCTTGCGGGGTAGACCCAGCATTTGCTCAAGCACAGATTGATAGTGAATTTGCCGCTTGGATAGCTTTGGGTGTAAATATTATTGATCCAGGGACTGAGCCAAATGATATTGTAATGACTCCACCAAATCCTGATGCACCTTCGTTTTCTGGAGGAAGTACTCAAGTTACGTGGACTATTACTGATGCTTGTGGTAGACAAGATGTGGTTGTAGCTACTTTTACTGTTAGTAATGGATGTTTAATTGAGTGTACTACAGATCCTAGTCCAGCACTTTGTAATGGAGCTTCTTCAGGTTCAATTCATGTGACTGGTGCCGGTGGATTCGCTCCGTATCATTTCTACTTGTATCTTTCATCAGATTTGGTTAATCCAATAGCTGATTTAATTAGTAATGCAG
>JASLID010000151.1 GCA_030153045.1 Flavobacterium sp. | reverse complement strand
GCCGTCGGTCGGATACGACACCAGAATTGTGTCGCCACCGAGGAAGAAGGGGCTGACCAGCTGCCGCTCGGGCGAGAGCATGTCCATGCGCCAGCTCTGGCGCGCCACCTCGGGAATCGTCACCAGCGCATTGGCATCAAGGTAGTCAATCGCCTCGTAGGCCAGGCGCCGCACCATGGCCGTCTGCTCGCCAGGCGCCACGTACATGGTCTTGACCTTTTCCATGGCCGCGTGCCAGTCGTTCCCGTATCCCATCTCGGCCGCGGCCGAACGCAGTTCCGCCTCGCCCCAGGCCAGTTCCTTCTCGGCCAGCGCCATCAATTCTTCCGGCGTGTAGGGGATCATGTCGCGCTGCAGGGCGCTGACCAAGCCTTCGCGGCCGATCGGGTCGCCCGTCACGCTCAGGCGCGTGGCCGATTCCTTGCCGACCAGGCGTTCCTTCAGGCTGGCCGCGTAGTCGGTCAGCGCCTTGTCCAGGTCCGCGTAGGGACGCTTGATCCACCAGCTCAGGGTTGGGTCGAACCCTTCATAGTAGGCATTCCATTCCTTCAGGTCGCGCGCTAGCAACGCGATCTGGGCGACGGCGCGGTTGGCCACGCTGCGCGAGGCGAGCGGCTTCGGTGAATTGATGTCGCCACCGGCTTGCAGCGCTTCTTGCGCCTGCCGGACGCTGCCCAGACTCTTTTGCAGCAGGGCGGCCACGGCAGGGCCATCTTGCGGCTGCATCATGCGGCGCGCTTCGGCCAGCGCGATCAGCGCTGGCGCGAACGGCACCAGGGGCGCCGCTTCCTGCTGGCGCTTGCCGTGCGCGGCCAGTTCGCGCAGCTCGAAGTCGATCTGGTTGCGCAGCATGACGAAGTCGATCCGGTCTTCGACGCCGTAGCTGTCGAACGGCAGCGTGTCGAGCGCGGCGCGCCATTGCTGGAAGAAGTCGCGCAGCGCCGCCTGGCGCGCGGCGCCGGCAGCGACCGTGTATTTGTGATCGAGGCTGGCGTAATCGAGCCCGTAGCGCGTGATCACGGCCGGCATGGCCTGCGCCTGCAGCGCGAAATGCGCCATCGGCGGCGTGAGCGGGGCGTTGACGGCTGCGAGCGCGCACGGGAAGGCCGCGGCCAGCGCCGCCGCGAGGATCAGGGGCGCGCGCATCAGAAGGTCGCCAGCGCGGTCGGGGCGCCATCCTTGAAGGTGTAGATCGTCACCGCCGATTGCTTCATGTTGCCGGCCGCATCGTAGGCATAGCTGCCCACCACGCCTTTGTAGCTGCTCGCGTGCATGGCCGTGCCGACCACCGACGGATCAAGCGAGTTCGATGCCTTCATGGATTGGGCGATGAACATGGTTTGATCGTAGAAGGCGGCCGCATACACGTCCGGCGCCAGCTTGAAGCGTTCCTTGTAACGCTTCTGGAAGGCCGGTCCCGCGGCTTGCTTGTCGAGGATCGCGCCGCCCTGCGCGCACAGCACGTTCTCGCCCACGGCGTCGCCGCCCAGCTTGGCCATTTCGGGACTGCAGATGGTGTCGCCGCCCAGCAGGCGCACATCCTTGAGACCGAGCGCGCGCATCTGGCGCACCATCGGCGCGCCCTGCGGCGCGTAACCGCCGAAGAAGATTGCGTCGACTTTCTTGGCCTTGAGCGCGGTCAGGATCGAGGCGAAGTCGGTGGCTTTGTCGGTGGTGAATTCATGCCCGGCCACTTTCAGGCCGGATGCCTTGGCTTGCTTGAGAAACTCCATCGCCACGCCCTGGCCGAACGCGGTGCGGTCGTCGATCACGCCCACCGTCTTGACCTTGAGCTGCTTGGCCGCGTAATTGGCCATTGCCGCGCCCAGCTGGTTGTCGCTGGCGACGATACGAAACACGTTCTTGTAGCCGCTTTGGGTCACCTTGGGATTGGTGCCGACAGTCGACATGATGATGCCGGCCTCGTTGTAGATGCGCGAGGCGGGAATGGCCACGCCCGAGTTGTACGGGCCGAGCACGAAACGCACGCCCGCATCGGCGAATTTCTGCGCCACGCTCACGCCTGCCTTGGGGTCGCCCTGGTCGTCCTCGGACATCAGTTCGAAGCGCACCGGCTTGCCGCCTATCGTCAGCTTCTTGGTGTTGAGCTCTTCGACCGCGAGACGCACGCCGTTTTCATTATCCTTGCCGGCAAACGCGTTGGCGCCTGACAGCGGGCCGCTGACGCCGACCTTGACCACGTGTTCCTGCGCGCTGGCAGCCTGGGACGCCAGCAGCATGGCAGCTGCGGCGATCGTCAATACGGTGTGATGCGACGGCATACGAAGTCTCTCCTCTGATCTGGACCAAAGGCAATCATCGCACGATTCGCGCGTTCTTTTGTGCGGTTTTAGGCACCCGCACCGTGCGAAATCAGTTCAAGCGGCAAGGCGGTAGTGAACTTTATTTGCTCCATGGAAAAAGCGGATGACACGCCAGACAGGTTGGCGGCCTTGATCAGCTTCTTGTAAAAGCGGTCGTAGCCGCCGATATCGGTGGTCACCACTTTGAGCAGGTAGTCGACATTGCCGCTCATGCGGTGAAATTCCTGCACTTC
>JASLID010000007.1 GCA_030153045.1 Flavobacterium sp. | reverse complement strand
GGTAGGCTGGTGTTGACCCGTGACGGTTTGGTACTAGACTTCCAAAAGGATAGTAATCTGAGTAGCTAATTACTTCAGCATTAAAATAATTTAAAAACTCTTGTACAGATCCATCTCTACCTGTTTGTCTAAACACATCTGGTATCTTTTTATCATTAATAACGTTCAGTACATTGCCTAAATGATTTGACAATTCATAACGTTTATCACCAATTAAAGAAGCAAAACTTCTTTCCTCCATAGTCAATGGTTCTTCAAAATCACCATTGGTAGGATCTAAATAATTTACAACTGAATCAGTGTCTGAATTTAGCGTATAAACATTGCCTGGCGTAGCATGAATTGCTCCAGGACCACCTTCGGTTGTTTCCCAAGTTGCATAGCCATCTCCGTCATCGTTAATGTCTAAGTAATCCGGTAAATCATTAACGGCAGCAAACGGATTGTCTGCAGCTACTGTCTGATTTGTATTTAAGGAAGCGGCTCCTGTTAATGGATTATGATCTCCGTCAGGGTCAGCTCCTTCAAACTTAGTAAGTATACCATCACCATCATCATCCGGATCGTTATAATTTGGCAAACCATCTCCGTCTGAATCGTCATCAGCCGTATTATTGTAACTGTATTCGAAAACGTCATACAATCCATCCTTATCGGTGTCGCTCATACAACTTCCATAAACCCTTACCACTGGAGTTGTTACATTCATAGTAATTAACCCTCTTATATCTCTAGGTGGATTTGTTGTTTCTGTAGGACTTGTTACATCGTCGAAAGTGAAATTATGAGCCAATATCGACGGTTTTCCAGAATTTATATCAAATTTAAAATGACACATATCAAATCCTACTGGAGATAAATTACCAAAAGTACCACCAATTTGATTGTTAACATTTTCAGGAACAGCTGTTGCAGTTGTAACAGACAATGTTGGAGTTAAACTTAAATCGATACCGTTTACAACAAGATTACCTGTGTGATTTACAAAATCTACTTTTGCACTCAAATCTATTCCTTCAGGAATTGTCGTAAATGTTGCAGCTGTAGCTTCGAAAGCTTTTTTAGTAATCGGTGGATTGGCTACAACAGGAGCAATTTGTTTTTTAAACTGCTCATATTTAACTTTAGGTGTATAACCAGATGTACTTTTATTAACCGATACTTGAACACTGTTTGTTATTTCAAATGTTTGTGTAGTTGGTTTTGTTACATTTAATCTATAAACATCACTCCAGTTAAATCTAAACCAATCCCACCAATGTCCAACATTGTATAAAGATGTTGAAGTCAAGCTAACAACTAAATTGGCATTATGGTTATTATCTATAGTTTCACTATAGATAGGTGTTGACTCATTATTTTTATAATATTCTACTCCTGTCGCAGTACGTCTAATTTCATACACTGTACTATTGAAAGGGAAACTGTAACCATTTCCTGTATTTCCTCCGTTAACCTCCGTTTGTGATGGAGAGAAATAAAACCCGTGTGAGACACCATTAATAACTAAACCAACAGAAACTCCTGTTCTAAAAATAGAATTACCATTAACTTCAAATTTAACAGAACCTAATTCATTCGGACCTAAGACCACATTTTGACTATAAGTATCTGTTGGAGCACAGAATTCATTTATTCTAAATTTACTTAAATTTAGAAGTGTTCGTGCTCCAGAGCTATGATCAGCAACGGTTGTACACGTAGCAGAGGCACCATCAAATATTTGAGATAATGATCCAAATTGATTTGTTGTTACTTGTTCAGTTCCTTTATATTGTACTTGTGAAATAGCATAATCACCATCAAAATGGTCTGAATCTAACAAATTGAATTTAGTTTCAAGATTAACAATATTCATTTTGGTTCCAAGTGCTGCCAATTCTGATGGGAGCATTGCCCAATTTGCCGCACTTGCACTTGATAATTCTAATGCATAATTGTATATAGGCGGTGGAAACGCAACAGCGTTTGCTGATTGAGTTGCCAGATCTGTTAGATTTGCTTGTTTAGCTGATAAATCACCAATAGCATTCTTGCTGTTCATTTTGCTTAAATAAGAAGGCGCTAAATGTGTATAAACCAGCACGTCTTTTTCTTCAATACCTAGACGACTACTTCCGAAAATACCATGCTCTTTTAAAGACAAAGATGATTCATTTATTTCTGCCTGCACAGGCGTGATTTCTGCTAAAAACACTCCGCCCGAAGTTGCGGTAAATCCACTCTTAAGGGTAATTGCATTTGTAGCCTTTAAATGTAAATTCCCTGTTGGAGTAACAGTAGATATACTTCCATCATTTGAAACAAAAATATTATTTATCGCTTTCTTTACTTGCGTATCATTAACAATGTAGCTGTTAAGGTATAAATCATATTGTGGTAATACTCCTGGGTCTTTATATTTTTCGTCATAAACAGCTAAAACATTACCCTGAGCATCGCGAGAATAAATTGTTTTATCTACTTTCCCGTTTTGAGTCACAATTTTAGCGATACGATTTCCTAAACCATCATACTCGAAACCTATAACAGCATTTGTTTTGCTATTAATAACCTGTTTTACTTTACCATCAACTCTCCATTGAATTTTTAAACCTTCCGTTTTGTCTTCAACTAATTGACCAATATTATCATAAATATAGTTATGTGTATTCATGGTATTAATATTGTAAGTAATACCCATTAAGCCAAGTTGAGCAATTTGACTTTCAAGGTCATTATCGTGTGCTGTTACAGGAGTACTATCTTCTACTAAACGCAATTTATTATTGAGTTTTCCTGGTGTGTACTTATAATCTAAGTCATCCATGACAGCTCCATTTGTGTCAGTTCTTTTAAGGTGTTGTAAATTACCATTTCTATCATAACTATACTCAGACCCAAAACTAGGCGTAAAACCTGAATTTCCTTGTGCTGTTGCATTAATCGCATTTGAGTATAATCTTGTTATTCTATTTAACTGATCGTAGTTATAATTATTTTTCTGAACAGGAAGTAATTCACTTCCAGGCTTGCTGATAGCGGTTGTCACTTGCTTAATGTTTCCATTATACAAGTTTCTATTATTCCCTTCTATCGTATTGTCTCTACTGAACATTAATGGAAGGAAAGTGTTACTTACTCCTGTCACAGAACCGTTTTGTAGCGGGTAAGTATCTTCCTTAATAGCACGATAATCGTTATCATGATAGCTCAATGAATAACCAAATGCATCACGCGTATTTATTGGATTGATAGGTAAAGCGGTATTACCTGACGCAGCTAATGTCCCGTCCAGTGCCATCGTGTTCATAGGTGAAGCAATATTTTCACCATTTACCATTTTTAGCCAACCCTGTAAGGTATAAGCATAATCAATACCTTGAACTTGCTTGTCTCCTAATACAACTCTCGCTAAAGGACCATGTGGGTAATACTTATAATTAGCATCTTTTTCCCATACAGCACCATCAGGTGAAGTCTCTACACTTACAATTCTATTATCAGCATCGTAATTGTATTTATGCATAAACTGGTCCGATTTATTTGATTGGAATATCACCTTGTTCACGTTTCCGCTCACCAAATCATAATCGTATACAACCCTTTTTAAATGAGCCTCACAATCGTTTAACTGACCTGTTTCAATATTAATAATTGAACTCACACAATTCCTGTTTCTAAGTGAAGAAATATAGGTTACAAGTTCTTTTACATTACCATGCACGTCATAATTATAGAAAAGAGCATTATCAAAAACAGTAGGAGTTGTTTTATTGTATTTTTCATGATAAAAAACACCTGTTACTCTATTTCTATTGTTATGCGCCGGATTCACACTACCGCTATTTGTTGTAAATAAGCTTGATGCGTTAACATCAGGAGTAATCTCGACCAAAGGATCTTCAGAATAAACGGTTCGTGTAACCTGAGTTCTTAGCAAATCAGAAGGGAATTCGTCAATAGCTTGTATTGGATTTATACCGCCTTGATAAACTATTAATCTACCCTCTTCAGAAATACTAAAACTTCTTGTTGTTGGATTTGGAACAGCCTTTCTAAGTATTGGGTTAAGTGGTGTTGGGGTACTTGTACCTCCAGTTACTTGAATTTCACCCGCTTCAATTATTCTACCTAGATGGTCATACTCAGTATAACTCATTTTTGATAAATTTGCTCCTCCCGAAGGATTTGGTATAATTTTTTGGTTATCATTTTGAGAAGCAATGATTCTTCCTAATCTATCATAGGCAAAACGAGTTTCTCCTCCATCTGGTGTTTGTTGCCAAACCAACTGATTTAAGGTGTTGTATTTGTATTCTGTTTTGAGTTTGTGATCAGGTAAAAATGTTGAATCTTCTTGATCTAAATCCCTTTTATCATTGATATCGTTATTTAATGTTGTATTTATTACCAAGCGGTCTACTCCCTCAGGAGCTACAGTTTTGATAAGATTACCTGCCTGATCATAATAATACAGCGTATACTGATACTCTTTATCGTCATTTTCTACTTTAAACTGCTCTACAACAGTACTCATAGCCGAATTAATATACTTTCTGATAAATTCGTTTTTAAGAAACTGAATGTACTTCTCATAGGCATCCGATTGGTAAACCGAATTTAAATTGGCAG
Source organism: Flavobacterium sp. (assembly GCA_030153045.1). Lineage (GTDB taxonomy): Bacteria > Bacteroidota > Bacteroidia > Flavobacteriales > Flavobacteriaceae > Flavobacterium. The sequence goes on along the minus strand of JASLID010000007.1, from coordinate 38,531 downwards.
CTATTTCAGGACATGGCGGCACGGTAACAACAGGTATCGATTCCATTGGCATAGCCGGTGGAGGACAGTCTGTCATTGCAGGCACATACATTTTGTTTACATAATCCTTCCAACGAAGTCTTTCAGTATTAGTCCCTTGTAAAGTATTGTAAGCTTTGTATAATGCGATAACATCATTAATCTTGTCGTAGCCATAATGTAATTCAGTATCTCCAAAATCAGCTAGTGTTATGAAATTAGGGCTTTCTGTATTGAGAATTCCCAACTCGTTAATATAGTGAATATAAGAAGCTACTACATATTGTAAATTAGATTTACAAAACATCTCTTTTTTGAAAAAGTAGTCATTATCATTTTTTAAATTTAATATACGGGTTGAATATCCATTAACATCAAAGTTTAAGAAATTCATATAAGTCACATAGGCATCATCGCAAGCCACAGGAATAACCTGTTGCGGAATACAGTGACATGGTTTTGCCGCTGGCTCATCAGCTATTGATTTTGGAAAAGTACTTTTCATATAGTAATTACTTTTAGTATTACTAGTACTACCATCCGTTTTTTCAACCATTCTATGACAATCTATTTCATCAAATTCAGCCTTAAACATTTGAGTTATTTGAGAAAGTACAGCAGGATTATTTAAATCACTTATTTTGAATGATGCATATTCATCAGCATCAGGACCATATCCCATTTGAGCAAAAAATTGAGTTGGTGATATTAAAGCGCCATTGACAGATATCTTATTATCATCATTTGTTAAGAATATATAAAAATGTCTTCTAGCGGCATTATCACTCATAAAATCAGGACTGTTCTCAATAATATTATCAAGGTCAGCCAAGTTTTCATTTATATTAGATATAACATAAAATATTTTATCAACCTGTTTAGTTATTTTTTCCGAATTTGAAAAGAAACTTTGTTGCGCTGGAGGTAATACATAATTAGTTTGTAAAGCTGTTATAAAATGTGCTAATCCATTCGAATATTTTTCGTCTTGCGCTCTAAAAACTGGTAGATTACTAGTCGCTTCCGAAAAATTAAATTCCAACACATCATTCAAAATTACATTTTGGTTAGTTTGTCTTTGAACGGCTTGCCATCTTCCAGTAGAGCATGATGAACAATCATCAGCCGAAGTAATATAAAATTTTTCTTGAGGAACGTTATTTATTTGATAATTATAAAAATTCGCGAAAGATTGAGCGAAATTTTTCATTTTGATTCTCAAGTCAGGATTACCTATATAAGGTGTTCTTAAGAAAAGGGCAATATGCTTACATGTTTCTAATGGCCCAACTGGTTGTGTACATAAATCACCATAACCGTCTCCATCATGATCCCACTCACCACAAGGAGAACAGCAAGCAAAATATAATGGTTTTTTGCCTAAAGAGCGTGTGTTTTGTATTATCCCCTTGTATTCTTTAAACCCTAAGTCAGAGTTTGGGTTATTTGGATCGTCTACAGTTGTAGTGTTGTCTGCTACAGTGATGAGAACGTTATGTGCATTTTTAATAGCAGGATTAGAGTTCGCTACTCCTCCAACAACTAGCTGAATTAAAGTATCTGCATTATTTAATGAATTATTATTATCGAGTGTTATTGTAAACACCGTTTCGCCAGCCACTGCGATACTGTATGTAGCAGGTGAGGTAGGATTTCCGTTCCAAACAACTGAATTACCAGGCTGTATGTTAAAGTATTGAGTTAACAAGCTATTTGGCTTGGTGAATACTGAATTAGTTGCAATGTTAACGTTAGGTGAATTTACTTGACTAGTTCCTAGCGGATTTATTACTTCAGTGTTTCCTTGATCGTTTACTATATTATGAGGTCCTTGCAGGCTAATGATAAGTTCTTTTAATTCAGCTGAAAAATCCGCTCTCTTTTCACACGAATCGTTATCAGTACTTATACTTTCTCCAACTCCTGGTTGACCATCAATATGACATTCGCCTATTTTGGCCAGTGTTGTTCCTGTTAAAATAATTTCTTTAGAATTTACAGCATCCGTACCTATTTGAATTCTTACAATAAGCTTAAAAGCAAATTTAGGGTTATCACCTGTTAACACAGAAGCTAATTTGTCATAATAGAATTGTTTAACTTCTGCAATGTACCAACCATTTGAAGCTGAAGAACGATAGTTACTCCAAGAAACTCCAGCAGTTGATGGCAATGTTAAAACTAATGCTTTAGGAACAGTAGCACCATATAGCGACCCCGTATTATTATATTTAAATTCTAAATCATATCCACTTATTATGTGCTGTGTTGAAGGACTAAGATTTAAAGGCAACGGGGTAGCAACACCTGTAAATTCAGTAAATAGTTTTGCAGTAAGACCTTGTTCAATTTGTGTCCAACTGGTTAATGGTGATGTAGCAGTAGAATTATTAACAGCCTTAAAATGTTCTTTCAAGTATATTGTTAAATCATTAACGGAAGGGCAATTACCCGTTTGAATATATTGATTGTAATTTGCCGAAGTTGTCATTTGATTGATCAAATCTTGGGCATCGTTACCATCAGCATAACCATAATTTAAGAATCGCTTATCTTTGAACTTATAATTTCCTGCTTCATTATGACGGTAAAAATTACGGAATCTAATATCTATATCTTTAATAAAACTGAAGTTGTGACCGTTATGAAAGTCCCAAATGATGCTGTGGCGTTGATACGGATAATCAGCTAAAGGTCTTAAAAAATCAAAAACCCCTCTATTATTATTTCCTATAGGGAAATTAAGCGCTTTTTGAGAGTAGGCGTATAAACTAATATAAGCATATCGAATACCTCCTTTTAAGGTTAAGTAATAACTTCTATAAGTTTGCCATAAACGGTCTTTTTCTGCATCTGTCAAACTGTTGAACATCGCCGCAGAATAAGTACACGGCTGTATCGAATTACATTTTACGGATTGAATTGCAGCTTTTAAAATGTTGATATCACTGCCAAAATTTTTATATTGAGTTAAAAGTGCTCTTTCCATAATTTGCGTTCTTGCTAGAAAAGCAACAGGAGATTCAAAGCCATCCACAGCAGCAGTAAAATAAGGGTCATTAAGCATTATCGCTTTAAGCATGTTTGCATCGCTTAAAGAACCTTCTATATTTAAAAACCCAGCAGTTTTTGCTTTTTGGTAAGTGTCTAAATAGCCTAAATAACTATCATACTCGTCTGAAGAAAGTGGTTTATTCTCCTCAGTTGATATAGGTGTGTCATTATTTACTCCACCATATCTTACTACATCTATTTCTTTCTTTAATTCACAGAATTTATTAGCATATAATAAATACAGGTATTCCGGATGATAGGATACCAACGATTTTGCCCAAGAGGTTTTCCATATTACAATAAGATCATTAACATTAGCTAAGTGTTGTGGCTTTACATACAATTCTCCTTCTATTTCAAATATGTTATCAACAGAATTTACAGCTGGGGTATATACAGTGTTTCCAGCATCATCAATGCTTTTTTCTAGATTTATTTTAGACTCTTCTCCATTATCATCTTTATATGGAGTAGCCGGATTTCTCCAATGAAGTCCTCCTACAGTATGGAAATGACGGTAAATAAAATTGCTTGTATGAATAAGTCTGTTGTCAACGTTAAATACGCTTAGAGTCATGTCATCACCATTTAGAGGCGTTCCTCCATATTGACCATTTGGCGACACATCATCTAGTAATTGTTGCTCATTAAATTCGCAAGAAGAAGCTAAACCAACTCCGCAAATTGCTTCACAGGCTTTATTTAGTACTTCCCAATCTTTGGTTAATTTAATAACATAAGAACTAACTTCTTCTGGTGTAATTTCCTGTCCAAAATTTACAAGAGTATTTGTAGCGTCGATTATTGTTACTGCAAAAGTAGATGGATTTACAGCGAATATTTGCGAAGATAAAGTATCAGGAACATGGTAAATTCCATTTAATTGTTTTAGGATATACACATCCAAATCCCCTACACTGGCTTGACATTCTTCACATGTAGTATTACAATCTATCTGGATATTTGGATTAAATGTATTAGGATTGATATAACAAGCTGCATTTTCTGGATCTCTTAATTTAGAAATGTAATCATCTACATAATTATCTAATACTGGTTTATTGACTTTTAAAGTTTTAGCAATTTTATAATCCCCTATTTTCAGTTGTAAGTCTTCTGGTAAAACAGGCACTGGGTATAAAGCATCAGTAATAAAATTTGGAGCTCCAATACTTTCTTGGCCAATTTTAATATTCTTGATAGGAACAAGTGCATTATTACTATCTTTTGTACTTAAGTATTCTGTATCACAATTGTCTTTTAGAGATATGTCTAAATCATAAACGAAAGAATACTTTTCCTGACAAACATCGGCAGTAAAAAACGAATTATTATTTATTTTATAATCAAAATTATATCGTGTATTTCTATCGGTAACACCTAAGACCTTATTGAGTGATAAAATATCATTATGTGTTGAGAATCGATAAGAGCTAGCTAATTTATTATCATCTTGAGGTGTATCAAAATCTAATTGATTTTTCTTTTTTAGAAGATCGAAACTGATTGTTTGATGTAACCCTGCATTTTGTTCATCTGCTAACGGATCCAATATTGGCTGTTCTACTCCATCAATAAGCATTGTTGGAGAGCTTCCTGCAAGTGCAGTAGCGATAGTTTTTCCTTGAGGATCAAGATAGCTTACACTAACTTGTCCGTTTGGGTCTACCACCATGTTTTTCTTATAGTGTGATGCATAACCCACTTCATAACCAAATAATCTATTCAGTTCTTCTTGCTTTGGATCACTATAAAAATATTTCATTTCATGCCCAGAATCTAACCTGTGGTCTAAACCAACTCCGCTCTTTCTGGCAATTCTACCTGTATTGTCCGGCGTATATTCTGTTTGACTAAAAGGATAATCAAATGCATTTGGAATAAAGTTCTTAAATTGAGTATCAATATCATTATTGCCTGAGTAATATTTACTAGAACCACTAGTATTTATCATCCCACCTTGTTCAGTAAGACAAGGAGCACTAGTACTATCCCAATCAAAATCTAAATGCGTATATAACTCATCACCAAGATTTCTGTTTAACGCTTTAAAATATTTGATAAAAGGATTAGACACAGGAGCTGGTAAGACTTCAATAGCCGCTCTTCCCTGTGCATCATAAATAACTTCCCCAACAATTGCACTCTGATCAGAGTTTACTTTAGTAACCGTTTGTCTATTACGCAAAGAACCATCAAAATAGCTTACTACTTCTTTCTTTTTACCTTGCTCCGCATAACTGGCCTGAAACTGCCAGTTCATTAAACTCTGTTGTACATTTTCAACTACCTGAATATGACTGCCCGTCCAGTCTGCAACAGTTACTTTATTTTGCAGTCCTGAACTCCAAGGTCCATAAAACTCTTTATTTACATCAGATCGACTATCAGTAAACCTTCCTACTGCTCTCACCCTATAAATAATATAACCCTTAGAGTAAATTAATGGAATTTCATAAAATAGATTATTCGTACGTATTTTAGTATTATTCAATTCTAAATCTCTTTCTGAAAAAGGAATTGTATTGGGTGCACGGAAAACATTTTCAATGTCAGTGAATCCATCAACCCAAGTCCATTGCAATTCATATTCGACCGCTCCGGTTAGTTTTAACCAATCAAACTTTAATACTACAGGTTTATTATTGTCTGTTGCATCAGTAATAATAGTTGGTGTTAAACTTGGACTTTGCTCGGTTAATTTGTAATATCTTTCTGCCTCAAAACCTAATTCCAAACTAACATTAGAAAATATGTTTTGAACTGTAGTATTAGCATTTGCATCAAATGTAGAGTAAGAATCCACTTTGATTTTCACACCAAAGCGGTTAACAATTTCATATTGTGATAAATCACTAAAGTTAGGCATACCTGATGCAGGATTGTATTCTACAGTTAAACTTTTCTGGAAAGGTGCATCTTCACTACCATCTTGATTTAAAGGAATTACCGTTAAATTTAAAGTAGTCTTTGTCCATAAAAACGGACCTGATTCATTATCTACTTTAAGCTTTAAAGTCGCTTTAGGTGACAATGTTATCATATTAGGCATACCAAATTCAGGATCACTATAAGACTTAAATGAACTATTTGTTAATTCATTATGAGGTATAACTATTCCAGGAGCTTTGTAAAAATTTTGCTGCGCAAATGCATAAACATTAGTCAGTACTAACATTACTGCAAATATAGATTGCTTGAAAATAGATCTATTGGTTGATAAAAAATGACTCATGGACATATTATGATTTGAATAATTGATAGGCTAATAATCTTTTTGCTAGAACGATGTCGTTCCCTTTTTTTGTAAAATAACTCTCTTTACTAGTTAAAAAAGAGTCTTTTTTATCATCACTCTTTCTCTTTTGATACGAGATCTCGATTCTAGGAGAAGTTTCAATGATTTTTCCTTTACTATTTTTTGATTCCATTTTTTGGGCCAGATACATAATTTGTTTCGTGATTTTTAGGTCTTTTCTATCAACGTAAATAATTATTTTACTAGCCATTATTTGGGTTATCTTTTTGGGTGAGAATTCACATATATAATGACTTGGAGTTGTTTTTAGAATTCCTTTAAACTCCTTTAAATAAAGAGCAGTTTCTACTGGCGATTGCATAACACCATCAAGATCTCCTTCACTGTAAAGCACTACTTTTTCTGAGTGGCTGACTTTGACAGAACAATTTTTAAAACTAATAAACTCTGTATTTTGTATTTTACAATAATTTACTTCGCCATTTTTTAATATCATCCCACCGTAGCTTTCCTTAGGCTTTATATCTTTATAGTTTGTATAGAGATTGTAGTGTGTCAAATAAGATAATTTTGTCGTTTTACTATAACTATTAGTAACTTTCTCCATAACCTCTTTAGCGGTCTTTAGTTCTTGACCAAGAAAAATTACAGGGAATAAAACGAAGATTATTAAAATTATATTTTTCATAATATTTTTAGTGAAACCGAATAATAAAAGAATTGAATTCTTATTGTTTATGTATTACTGAACCACTTCTAGTTTCTTGAATTGTGAATACACCTTTTTCAGTTTCTTTTTTGATTCGAATTAAACCACCTTCTAGATCATATTCATAAAAAGTTGAATAATTATTTTCATCAAGTTCAGCCATTAATCGTTGTGTTCTTTGATCGTAAACAAAACTTTTCATATTTGCTTTACTAGGCAAAACCCTAATATCATCAAAATACGCAATTTTTAAAGCACCTTCATTTGAGCTGTCATTATCGTTCACTAATTCAACATGCATATCGTCTGTTTGAATTGGCACTACAAACTCTCCAATAATTCTTTGCCATCCATCAATAATATTACCATCTGGATAAAAGTCGAAAGGGGTTCCAATAACTTCTTCTGTAGAATCTGTAAATCGAACTCTTATATAGCTTTTTTCATATTTTTTGTATTGAGCTCTGGGATTATTTATAGACTCTTCTCTGACCCAACCGCTTACAAGATATTTTTCTTTTTTAGTTAATTCAAATGAACTACAATAGGTACATTCAACTGGCGGATTTGTGGTACAACCTTCCTCTGTATTTTCTATTTTGATTACTTGTACTCCAGAGTTCATACACGAATTGTCCATTCTTAAAACATTATAGGTAAAACTATTCGTAAGAGTTCCAATTCCGCCCTGAACAATCCCTTTATATACCACTTCCACAAAATCCCCAGGATTCATAAGAAAAGTTCCGTTTGAAAACTTAACATTTAGCCAATTTGAAGCATTGTTACATGAAACAGCGGAAGGATTTGAAGTTCCTGTTACTGAAGGACAAATCATAGGTCTTGTCATATTTACGTCATTATTATAATAGATACTATTAGACGTTATAGGATTCGTAGAATTGGTGGTAATCTGTGGGATTTCATTGCAAGCATAATTAATCGTAAATGGAATGGATCCATTTCTTTGAATGTTTGAATTTTCGAACTTATCGTTGTTTTGAGGCCTAAGGTTCAATACATCCATAAGTTTCATAGGAATAGTACCCAAATTACTTACTTTTAGTTTAATCTCAACCACTTGACCGTTTTTAACAGTAGCAAAATCCTTTAGCCATTCTTGAGTCCCTGAACATTTAACCATCATTTCTGAATCTATATATGCAGAAGATCCAACGAGTATAGATGTAGTATTTGATAGGGTTGGTATATTTGACTGTGAACCAACTCCTCTAACCACATTTGTAATTTGGTCATCAACCAAAATATTATTTCTAAGCTGTACTCTGAATTCAAAAATTAAATACTTACTTAAAGAACAAGGAAAATCAAAATTGTTTAATGTAATGGTCCCGTTAGTTCCAATAGCTGGCGTTGAAACATGTATTGTTTCAACGCCTTCAATGGTATAAGTATGTGCTGGATTTAAATCTGGTAAATTAGCAACCGATTGATTGCTTGTATATATAATTTTAAAATCCCCTTTGTAAATAAATCGTGGATCCAGAATATCTGTTATGGAAGTCCCATCCAATTTGTAGGCCCCTGTATTATTAATTTTTACCCTATAAATAAATTCTTCCCCAGGCAATCCGCTTAGTTCAGTATAAAATAAGCTATTAGCTGGCAGTTTTTTTCTCACTTCTTTTGTAATTCTAAGCGCTGCATTACAAGCTCTAACAACAGCCGTGTGACTCATTACCGGTACAACTACGGTTTCCCCTGATTTTACAGAAGCCTTAAATATAAATTGATCCCCTCCTTGTACTGCTGATGGATTTGAATATTTAAAAATAATGCTTAAATTAGTGCTATAAGGTGTATCTTCACAGGGAACGTCGAAAAGTATTGTTTTTGCCAATGCCATTTGCGTGGGCTGATTGTTTTGATCTAGATATGTTTTAACGATACCATTACAAGGAAGTCCATAATTAATTTCTGCACTTTGAAGTATAATCCCATCAGGCAATTCCACTTTAAATTGCTTATTCGGATAATTTGGATTTAAAGGAGGTGTTGTAAAAGATATATTCACCGACGAATTTTCTTCTGAAGTACATCCATAAGGACAATATAAGTTATAACCTATAGAAGCAAAAGGATTTCCTCCCACCCCACATGCTGTTGCTGCACACTGGGCAATCAGGTTGGTATTAATACTATCCCAGTTGTTATCCACTGATCCGATTATTTCATCATTACATGTTAATCCTTCCAAGTAAACACTTAACGGAGCATTTCCGATGCAAGAACTTGGATTTGTACACGGATACTGCACATCTATTTGATATATTAAATTGGAATTAAATGTAATGTCGTTTTGCATATCTAAATTCAAATCCGGCACATTCCAAACAAGTAATTGATTATTATTTTCTCCTGCCCCAACCTGAAAAGAACCATCTACAGGCGTATATGAATTGTATTTATAAACTCCAATCACATTTGCGCAATTAGACAAATTAACAAAAACTCTTGGTGTTTTAAAATTCAAACCGCTTTTACCGTGGTTCTCCAAAGTAACCGTATATCGAACAGTTTTTCCCATGCAAAATGACTGGTTCTGATTTTGATCATAATATGTTTGCTGGGCTATTTTTGCAGTTGCTACAATTGGCGTGGAAGCACTAACCTCAATTGGTGATGCCACACTTTGAGATTGCCCACATTGAAATAACTCACCTGTGATACTTACCTCAGTGCCGTTACAAGTTGTACCAGAAGCAAACATGGCCCCAATAAATACAGACCTACTGGATCCAGCTACAGATGGCAAATGGACAATAGTGACAATAGTATCACCGTTACCATCTACTATAAAAGAGGCAGTGGCGGTCGATAAATTATTGATATTGGGTACATATACTAATTTTCCAAGGTTAATTACAGCAGATTGAGTAGTACAAGATGAAACATTAGTCCCTACATAATTAAGTTCTACCGAAAATGGCACACCATTAGGTTTAGATATTTGATTTGACTGTACCCGTATACTAAAGTTACTTCCTTGTTGTGCCAGCGCACAAAAATTAATTAATATACAGATATATAAAATTACTTTTTTCATGAATTATTGGATTCCTTATATAAATTTCTAGATACTCTTGGCTTTTATTATATTATTCTCCTTTCGGCTTACAAGCTTCCAGTTTTCTTGTAAAAGTAGCTTTATGACCTGGCAAGACTGCCATACTTTTTTGTCCTGAATGCGATTTTTTATTTGTAACATAAATCGTATTCCCTGTTAATACTTGAGAAAAAGCAAAATGTGGTTTAAAAATTGCTGGGTTCAAATCGTTACTATAATCTTCAAAATTATCAGCCCCCATTTCTTGGTATTTAGAATTGGAAGTAACCGCAATAGGTAACTTGTACTGATAACCATATTGGGCTGATGAATATCGATCTAATGCATCTGCGTTTTCAATTTCTAATCCATATGGGCTATATTTTGTTACAGCACTTGCATAAGTCCAACCCTCGTTGTTAATACTCCATGCTCCTAATTCGTCAACATTATAAAAAGTGCTAAACTTCTTAAAGTATCCTGTTTTTCTTCTATTTGTTGTCTCAAAATTATTTCTACCAGACAAATAAGCATATGATTTTACAGCTCTCCATTCGCCTTTTGTATTATATAAAAATGGATTTACAGAATCACCTTTACCGTCTAATTTTCCGTTTTCGTTAGGCAAATTATTTTCACATTGTGATTTCCAATCATCAGAGTATTCTATTGCACTGGCATTTATGACTTTTCCATTAGGATCAGATGTATCATAATATGAAAAAGGATTTATAATTTTGCCATTTATAGCTGTTTCTAATGGGTTCGCCATTGAGGTAACATTTGCCATATCTGCCATTTGCATATTCTTGTTTCCTGAACGAAGGACAATAAAATTCAAGTTACTTAACACATCTGAATTTGTTAGCGTTTTTCCTTCTCTGTCCATTAACTCAATTCCATTTGAAGTTACTGAACTAACCCATACTTTAACATTGTTACCAAACAATAGCTCATCTCCTAATTTGAAATATTTAGTTACATTATCTATAGCAGACCCGTTTAAGTAAAATTTACTCGCACCGGTTCCTGTTGAAGAGTTGACTAATTCTCCTTCTAAATCAATGTTTTCAGATGCCATTCCCATATTAGAGTAATACCAGTAAGCTGGGTAAGAAAAACTATAATATTTATCATCGAATTCGTTAATGGTTTGAGTTAATAATACCTCACCACTCTTTGAGTCCCACGCTAAGTTTTTCGTAGATACTCTTGAATTTCCATCATAAGCTATCTTTTCGATTAATATACCTGTTTTGTGAACTACTTTAGTCGTAGTTGCAGTTCGCATCAAACTCTTATGAAAAGACAATGAAGGAAATATTGCTGGAACAACTCCAGGAATAATTCCTAATAAAAAGGCTGCTACATTTCCATCAAAACCCATCGCAATTGTAGTCGAGTTACTTTGATTGAAATCATTGATGACATCATATTCTACCCCAATAGTATTTTCACCAATATTCCCTTTCTCGTCAATTGTAGTTAAATTATTATATAATTTATTATTAGCATCAGCATTATATTTATATTCTACTCTCGAGATAAAAGATTCATCATTTTCTTCTCCTTCATTATATACACTTTCAGATCTTATTTTTCCATTCATATCATTAGTTTCCACTGAAAATCCTTGTGACATGGTTAATGAATTATACGTAAAGACCTTTAATAACTGAAACAATGGACCATCCATTGGGTCGATTCTTGTTTCAGGTGATGTATAATCTACTTTTGTAGGAAAGTCATAACTGGTGTAAAATTTAGAAATTACCTTTCCAGTAGCATGTTTCGATATGGTTTTATGATTAACTTCATCATTCTTATTTAGGTTAGATACACTTACTCTTGAATAAGTAATTTTTGGAGATGGGAAAAAACTTTCACCAAACGGCAATTCTACATAATTGTTCTCTTTAGGCGAAGCAATTTTATCTGAATATCTTCCATCTTTAGCATAGAATGGCTTGGTAAATGGATTTTCTGGAGATGAATTAGATTCAAAAGTAGCCACACCACTTGAAGTATTGTCAGTCAAATTATAGTTAAACTCTTGTCCATACATTTCTTTGTAGATTGGATTATCATTTAATGGATTTAATCCGTTCATTACATCCCAATTATCACTTAGTTCAATTTTTTTAACTCTTAAACCACCACCAAATTTTTTCCCTGTAGGATTTTCCAATCGAACCCATGATTTCTCAGGCTCTATTCTTCTAGCTCTTCCTTTTATTTCTAACATTCCATTAGGGCCTGTAAAAATCTCAGCCATCATAGCAATACTGTTCACTAATTCTTTACATATTGATATAAAAGATTTGTTTGATTCGTCTCCCATACCATAAACTTTTCGGTTAAGATAAGTTCTTCCAAAACCCCACCCTGCTTTTGACAATGGGTTTACATTTCCTCTACCGCCAATCCCTCCATCGCGATTTAATCTAACCATTGGGATTGAAGCAATTCCATTTGTAACCCTTATTTCAGCACCTGTGTCAATTTCAAAATAACCAGTTACATACTCATACTCACCATCTACCATATTCATAGATGCTTTAAAATAGATGGGTTCAAATAAATTTTCTGAAAGATATTTTCTCCTAAACTCCACAGCACTTATGTTTTGATCTGGAATTTTAACATAAATATAACTTACGTGAAGATCATTTGGTGTAGAAAAGTTAAACAAATTTTTATTAGTAGTAGGGTTGGCATCATTACCTACTCCGCAAACTTTAAACATTTGCATTGCTTTTTTGTTTTGCACATACTTATAGTCGTCGCTTTCTGTGGTGATTTTTATTTCACCTCCTGAAGGCAATCCTATCTTTTGTAATGTCCATGCTGAAGTGTTGCCAGCAGCTACTGTATCATCTTGAGTATTTGCAACATCTGTAGTTTTATCTTGACTAACAAAAGGGAATTCGGTATTATTTAAACCCGACTCATTTTCGCCTATTGGTTTATAATTACCCCAAATGTCAAATGCTTTCTTATGATAAGTTTTATTATTTGCATAGGTAAAAACATAAGGCGTGAATTTACCCATTTTAGAGTTTCTATAAGTAAAATAGACTTTTTTCAATGTTAATTTACCGGTTCCCGGCAGTTGTCCAGCTACTTTTGATGGAATACCTGGACACAACGAATAATCATATTCAAAATGAGCTGTTTTTATAGGCTTAATAACCCCTCCTTGTGATAACGGATCAATCCATTTCCCATTACTGTTTTTGCTTAATTCTGCTTTTGAATATAATCTTATTGCAGAAATATATTTCATTCTTTGAGCAGCTTGCATTCCTCCATTTTCATCGACAACCCCTACAGCATCATCTCTGTTTTTTAATTCAAAAAAAGCGATATGTGTTTTTGTTTCAATATTAGATAAGTACTTTAATTCTTTCTCACCATAAATATAACTCCCTTTTTGGTCTTTTGCACTTGTTTTTAATCCCTCTGAAAAAGAAGCTTGATTTAGCCCATAAGGAACTCTCCAATTATATTGACCTCCAGAAATATATTCAAATTTAGTATAACCTCCTAAATCCAAATCAGTTGGCCCATTGTTATCTAAATCTTCATAATCTGAAGATAAAATACTCGTTATTAAATAAGTATGCGCATATTTTGGTGTAATTATTTTATTTAAAAAATGATCACTATTACTGTTTGAATTAGAACCATCAGCAGAACTGTAAGTCACTAAATCCTTTTCTCTATCAATAATTGAAGCGCCAGAAACGTCAAATGTAGATTCCACTTTCTTGGTATTGTAAACCGCTTGTCCATATATGTATGACGTTCCATCTGTTTGCATTACTTTAATACCTGCTGTGTGGTAAGAAGGCGCATTGTTTTTAAAAATAAATATATTATCCGCTAATTTGTTACTTATTTTTTGAACTACCTGATTCTTTAGCAGTCTTTTACTTCTTATTATTGGAGCATCATTTTCACTTGTGGTATAGGTGTGATTAAAGCCGTCCCTCGTCTGGTATTTCGATCTTAATGCCCAATTAAAAGGACCTCCAGACAAACCTAAGCGCATTGCTTTTGTATCTTCCATCACTCCATGATATGTGGCATCTGAATCAGTTCCTAATTCCCCTACTAATTTGAATGTTACTGGTTGAATTAATGGTCCATTTGAACGCTCTCTAAATCTACCTACTGAATGATTATTAGAAAACCAAGGACCTGTTGAACTAATAGTTGGAGAAACTTTAAAATCTATTCCTCCATGAACCAAGCCACCAACTCCAATTTCGGCTCCAAATGCACCACTGCTACTAAAATCTGAAACATTATCATTGTACACATAACTAACTTGTGAACGATAAGGTCTAAACATACCAGAAACTCCTTGTCCTTGTATATTATAAGTGTCAAATGTGTAATTAGTTACAGGCAAAGCCGTTGTGTTTTTATTAACAATTCTCTCATTTTCCCTGTTAAAATCCAAAACACCTTCTCTACCTCCTTTAAGATGAGTATTTTCATACCCATAACCTCCTACAGTACGATTTAGATATGAATTGTCAATTTTTTGATATGCGCCATAACCTGACATTTTCATTTGCGCTTCCGCTCCGATTATTTCAGCCCCTAATGTTGCGTTGAATGATTTATTAATATTTAAATATCCAACTCTTTTTGTTGGGGTGTAGTTATTTGTATTATTAAATGAAACTGAACCTGATTTAGCTCCTTCTTTTACATCTTGCACATCGGTTTTACAATCATCAGTATAGGTTGTTGTTTTGTAAGTACAAGAGGCGTCAATATTTTCCAATCCTTTTCTACTACTTAAAGTAGCACCGACACTACCTTTAAGATCTATGTCTTTCGTTGTACCCTGAATCTTTTTATCAAAAGAGAATGAAGGACTTAATGAAGCTCCCTCGGTCGTAGAACCACTTAATGTAAAACCAACTGTTGATTGCCCTGCTAAAGACATTGACATTCCAATTGAGGGCTTAAAGCTCACTCCCTCTGTATTATTATATTCAACTCCAAGCCCTAAACTAAAAGGGAAATTAGCGCCAAAAACCGCAGGGTTAACATTAAAATGTGTACCCACCGTTACATTGTCTCTTAAATTATTTTTATAAGTCATTGGATCCCCTTTAAAATCATCTGGCAATCCTCGTACTTGTCGTTCAATTTGTCCAACATTTAAATTCCAACCTAATCCCACCCACGAAGCTTCTTGATCCATAGTTGCACCTGAGTTGTATGCTAAATTTATAGGATATCCTCCCACATCCATAATAGGAATGTTGTAATTGAAATCTCCACTTGACAAATCAACCATGTCTGAAGTCGAAATAGGGGTAAATGCAGTAAACTCAGGTTGTTTTGGACCACTGGTTAAGGCATACATTTGCATCGGTGCAGAAACCTGCAACAGCATCATCATTATTAAATAATAGGCAACGATTTTTGAAAACTTGCTTTCTCTAATTTGCTTCATAACTTTATTTCGGTATATGGATCTTTAAATTTGAATTTTATGGTTCCTTTTCTAAAAAGGTAATCTTGATAAACTAATTGTATCTTTTCATTTGGCTCAATGCCCGAAAAGAATAATAATACTTTTTGGTAAGGCGCAATTTTATAACTACGCTCATAGGTTACTCCTGAACATTTGATTGTGTCTTTTTTTGAGGTCACTACATAAAAATCTTTATCTAATCCAAAAGACATGTATTTAATTCCATCCTCAAAAGACATTCCTGTAAAATCTTCCTTCAAAAGGTCTTTTTCTTCGTCGTGATGAAAAGTAAATTCTATTATTCTTTCTGTTTTATTTTCTTCATATAAAGAATCAACTAAAAACAAATCCTGATTCCCTTTATCCTTAAGCAGATAATATTGAATTGGAATTTCTGTAGCAGTAAAATTTATATGATCAATAAATTGATTGTGTACTTTTGATTTCCATCCGATTTTTTCCAATTGAAAGTAGCGGTCTCGGATTTCAGAATCATCACTTTGTTTTTCTTTTTTACAAGACATAAAAGAAATTAAAAACACAAAAAAAAGAATAAGCTTATTTTGCACCTTCATACTTTGAATTTACATAATTAACAAGCTCGTTTGTAATATTTACTTCTTCATCAGCATATAAAACATCTCCTTTTTTTTCTGACCCTATAATCAGTTTGTATTTTTTTTCAGCAGAAAATTCATTTATATAAGAATTCAACCTCTCCCATATTTTTTGTGTTTCTTCGTAAGCAAATTGTCGGTTAAATTGTTCCAAATTTCCTTTTAAGGCAACATACTCTTTCATTAAAACTTGTTGCTCAGCAGGATTGCTCTTTTGAATTTTAGTGTAAAGCGAATCTATTTTTGATTTTTGAAAATTAAATTGACTCTCCCCTATTTTTTTCATCTCTTTAGTCATATAAAAACCATCAAAAAGTTTGACATTGTCTACATATACAACTTCCGGCGCACTTAAAAAAGTTAGCCAAACCATGTATGAAACAACAATAATTGATGTGAAACCACTGACAATCAATAAGATAGTTTTTTTGTCTTTTTCCACTTTTAACTATGTTAATTTTTTTGCGAAAATATGTTAAATTTCCTTAATACACAATCCTAAATTCAGGTTTTTTAAAAGTTTTATTCTTACAAAAATGGAACACAAATTTTCAAAAAACTTTTTGAAAAAAACTTTTGAAAAGACTACCTTGCGCCCGTTTATTTTAAATAACTTATTTCATTGAAAACAAAAGCATTATACCCTATTTACCTAATTTTACTTTCATTTAGTTTGATTTCTTTTTCAGATCCATATTCAATAAAAAGAATTTCTGACAAAGATTTCAGATATGAATTTTACACCACAGACAAAAAAATAAAAACCAAAAGCAACAAAATGTATTATTGGTTCAAAGGCGGTTTAATTCATAATGCTCAAGCAGGAATTGCTGGAGAATTATTGAACGATAAGTTTACTAAAATGTATCACAGCAATCAATTAGCTGAACAAGGCTATTTTAAAAACGGATTAAAAAAAGGACTTTGGAGAACTTGGCATAAGAATGGAATAATTGAGACAACTCAAAAATGGAATAACGGATTTAGAACCGGAGAATTTTTCCATTTTAATGAAGACGGCTTAATGATAGCAAAAGGGAAATACAAAAAAGGCAACAAACATGGTATTTGGATTGACTTTGTAAAAAAAGACACTATCGAATATAAAAATGGGGTTATTTTTATTAAAAAGCCAAAACCTTCTAAAGAAGAAAGAATAAAACAAAAAGAGGAAAAGCAAAAAATCAACGAAGCTAAAAAACTTACCAAGCAAAACTCAAAATCCAAAAAAAAAGCTAAAGATTCATCCGAAGAAAAATCAAATAAAAAAGGCTTCTTAAAGAACATATTTAAAAAAAAACAATCCAACTCAAAAGTAAATGATTAAGGCGCATAGTCTATTATATGCAATCTATATCTGTTTAATTGTTTCCATAATTTGCGGAGCATTATTATATTTTTCTAATCTATACAACCAGCTTAATCTGCATTACAACATTCAAGAAGAAATGTATATTCACAATCAATCGGTTGTGAATTTTGCTTTAGGGAATAAAATTACAGGAGAAGAAGTTCCTATTGAAGAAAAATCTGGAATAGAAGGATTTTATACCACAAAACAATATGGATTATTAACTTTGCTTACAGCTAATTCAGTTTTAAGAAATGACACTATTACTTCTACTCATTTTGTAGGAAGTTATGCTTCGGATAAAACCGCAATTCATTTAGCAAATTTTACCAAACCACTTTCCTATTCAGGAATAGTAAAATTATTAGGAGATAATACACTACCTTCTAATCATATTGAACTTTCATACATAACTAACAAGCCCAATCAATTAGTAGTAAAAGGAAAAACTTTAATTTCAAAAATTAGCTTGCCAGAAATTAACTCTGAATTCTCAAAAATATTTGATGAAATTAGTGCTGAAAAAATAGCTTTGAATGAAATCGAAAAGCAAAAAGATTCATTGTATTACAATTCATTTCGCAATTCAACTAAAGAAGTTCATGTCAATTCAGTCATAGGAAATGTGATTTTTAAAGGAAACTTCATTTTAAAAAACAAAGACTCCATTCGCATAAAAAAGAATACAATTCTTGAAGATGTAATTTTGATGGCGCCAAAAATAACCTTTGAAGAAGGATTCTCTGGCAATGTTCAAGTTTTCGCTACAAAAGGAATCGAATTGGAAGAAAAAGTAAACTTAAATTATCCATCTGTAATTTGCATCTATAATAATAGTTTCGAAGAAAGTTTAATCAAAATAAAAAAAGAATGTAAAATTACTGGAGCTGTGGTTTTATTTGGAAACTCATTTGAGAATATTAACAAGAATAGCATTGAAATAGATTCCGACGGATTGATCTTTGGAGATATTTATTGCACAGGTAAATTAGATTTAAAAAGCAATGTAAATGGTTCAGTTTACACCAATCGTTTCTTTCTTAAAACAGCATCTTCAACTTATGACAACACCATTTCTGACATAGAAATAAGCCCCGCTATACGACCAAATTATTTTATTTCAATTCCTTTGTTTGAAGCTAAAAAAACAACACATGGCATTCTTAAAAAAGTATTATAATCTAAAAGCCAATTCTATTTTAGAGTCGGTAATAGCGTTGACTATTATATCTATTTGCTTGTATTTTGCAATCATGATTTTTTCGGCTGTTTTTACCCCTCGGACATCCACAAAATTTTATGACACTCAAAATAAAGTAAATGAATTATTCTTCCTGTCACAATTAAGAAATGACTCTTTAACAAATCAAAACGAAGAAGAAAATTTAGTTATTGAAGAAGAAATAATAAACGAGAATTTAAAAAAGGTAAGCATTCAATATAAAGACAGTACTCAATTTTTGTTTGATAAAAGTTTTTACATCCAAACTCATGAATAAAAAGCAAACATTTCCTGCATTTTCAATAATAGAAGCTATCGTTAGTATGGCTATTATGGCTATTATTTTAGGAATTGTTTTCTTTGTCTTTTCCATTGTAACAGAACAAATGTTGGATTACAAAAATCAAAATCAATTGGTAAACGATTTAAACAGACTAACATATAGTTTGAATAAAGATATTTTTGATAATGAAAAAATGAATGTTTCAGATGAAGAAATAGTCTTCAATGGGTATTCTGGAGAATTAGTCAAATATAATTTTGTTGACGACTACATCCTTCGAAGTAAGGAAACATTTATAGATACTTTTAAAGTAGCTTTAAAACAAATACGCATTGATTCTGTTAAGAGTAATTCTCAAAGAAAAGTGTTTTTAAAATTAAATTTAAGTGTTGAAGCAAACGAAAGAGAAATGGATTTAAACTTCTACAAACAAGTGTATGCTAATGAACTTTTACAATCAATAAAAAAATAATGAGTTTAGATTTAAATACATATAAGACTGAAAAATCTGAAAAGTCATTTTCAAAAGCAGAAACCAACTTATTTCAATTTTCGAAAAAACTTTCAGACAAGAAAAAAGAAGTTTTCTACAGAGAGCTTGGTATGCTTTTAAAATCAGGTGTCGATTTCAAGAAAGCCTTAGAAATATTAAGCCAACAGTCCAACCATAAATTTGAGAAAGAAATCATTCTCGAAATAAAAAACAAAGTTGTCGAAGGCAGAAGTATTTATGAATCTATGCGAGAAACAAACCAGTTTTCAGCATATGAATATTACAGCATACAAATAGGAGAAGAAACCAGAAAACTAGAGGAAATTTTAGGTGAGTTACAAAAATACTTCAACAGAAAAATTCAAATGAAGCGCCAAATTATTTCAGTTCTAACTTATCCTACAATCGTTATGTTGGTAACGGTTTTGGTATTGTATTTCATGCTTAACAAAGTGGTTCCTATGTTTAGCTCTGTTTTTAGACAATTTGGAAGTGAACTCCCAAAGAGCACTCAAATTATCATAAAAATATCAAATCACTCAGGAATGATTTTCGGGATTTTTATAGCTGTAATAATAGGACTAACAGCACTTCATATCTTATTAAAAGAGAAAGATAGCTATCGTGCCATTACGACCAAGCTTTTATTAAAAATCCCTTATTTTGGAAATTTAATTCAAAAAATTTACATTTCCCGTTTTTGCCAATCAATGAAATTATTAATTACTTCTAAAACTACACTGTTAAATTCATTGTCGCTAACCTCAAAAATGATTGGTTTTTATCCAATAGAAATAGCAATCGAAAATATTAAAAGTGATATCACTAAAGGGTCATCATTACATGAAAGTTTAAGAAAGCATAACGTTTTTGAAAACAAAATGGTTTCAATGGTTGAAGTTGCAGAACAAATTAATCAGTTAGACACCATGTTTGACCGACTAACAGAACAATATAACGAAGAAATTAACCATCAAACAAAAATGATTGGAGTTATTCTTGAACCCATGATTATTATAGTAATAGGGATTATTGTTGGTGTTATCATGGTATCAATGTATGCTCCAATGTTTGATTTGAGTAAGATTATTAATAACTAAAAGAGTCTTACCCAAATTAGCACAAATAATGCAAACTATAAGTTACTAAATATTTAAAAACTCACTACTCTTCGCTTTTTTGAGGTATTTCTATAAAACCCATTCTTTTGGGTCTTTTCTGCTTTTAATCCATTTTAAAATAAAAAACCATCTCTTTTGAGATGGTTTTTTATTTATTTCCCAGTTTCGATCCAATTTTTGATTTTCTTCTCCAGTAAAGCCAATGGCATGACTCCTGATTCTAACACCTTTTGATGAAAAACTTTAATATCGAATTTATCTTTTAATTGTTCTTGTGCTTTTTTGCGCAATTCTATGATTTTCAACTGCCCTATTTTATATGACAAGGCTTGTCCAGGAATGGCCATATAGCGTTCTACTTCCGAAATAATACTAGCTTCACTCTCTGCTTCATTCTCCAAAGAATATTTAATGGCTTGTTCACGCGTCCAGCCTTTGCTATGCAAACCAGTGTCTACCACCAAACGAATTGACCTGTGCATTTCGTTACCTAACATTCCGAAATACTGATATGGATCGTTATACAATCCTAATTCTTTACCTAAACTCTCGGTATATAAGGCCCAGCCTTCACCATAAGCTCCAAACCAGTTGAATCTTCTGAAATCTGGCAATTCCTTATTTTCCTGTTGCAATGAAATTTGGAAATGGTGACCCGGAATGGCTTCATGTAAAAATAAATCTTCGTCTCCGTAATAATTGTATTTGGTTACATCAGGAATTGGCACATAAAAAATACCAGGACGCGTTCCGTCAGCAGTTCCTTGAATGTATTCAGCACTGGCTGTTTTTTCTCTGAATGCTTCTACCCTACGTACTTCAAAAGCAGTTTTAGGTTGAAGTGAAAACAGTTTATCAACGTTAGGTTTGATTCTTTTATGAATAGCTTCGAAATTAGCAATGACTTCTTCTGGTTTTTTAAACGGCATTAATTCTTTACGATTACGGACGTGATCAAAGAATTCAACAATAGTTCCTTTAAAACCAACTTGCTCTTTGACTTTTTCCATTTCAGACTTTAAACGCGCTACTTCTTTTAGCCCTAATTCGTGAATTTCGGCAGGTTTTAAGTTGGTTGTGGTCCATTGTTTTACATAAGCAGCATACAGTTGATCTCCACCAGACAGAGTTCCGATACCGCTGGTTTTTCTTGAAGCAGGCAAATATTCATTCTTCAAGAAATCAGTCATTTTTTGATATTGCGGCATCAGTTTTTCTGAAATCATTTTAGTGTATTCAGATTTTAACGCCGTTTTAGTGGATTCGGAAAAGTCTTTCGGCATTTCCTTTATTGTGGAATAAAATAAATTATCTTCTACTTTTGGTGTAATTTGTTCTGCAAATTGCGGAATCAATTTCTCGGTCAATGCTTTAGGTAAAACCAATTTCTTAGCCATTCCCTTTTTCATATACACTACAGCCGAATCAATCCAAACACTGTAAGCATCTATTCGTTTTAAGAAATTTCGGTAATCTTTTTCGGTTTTAAAAGGTTGTGCTGCAGTACCACTGGCAAATTGCGACATGGTTAAATGTGTTCCCCAAAACTGATGAATCGGCATTAAATTCGCATCAGTTTTCAATAAATCTTCACCTACTTCGGTTTCCCATTTGATGATTTCGTAACTGATTTTTTCTTCATCAGACAAATTACCTAAATCATATTGAGATAATTCTTTTTGGTATTTATCATAAAATTCCGCTTGTTTTTTGCGGTACGAATCAGTCATTTCAAAAACAAATTGATCGTTGAACTCATTTTGACCATTTAAGGTTGCATTCAAAGGGTCCAGTTCATTTTTTTCTTTGAAATAATTTTCGGTTAAGGATTTAAAATCTTTCACATTTTCTTCTTTTTTACAGTTTACAAAAAGCAATGAGGACAAGGCTAAGGAAAGGACAACAATTTTCTTCATGTTTGATGATTGATAGTATTTGAAGAGTAAAGCTACTAAAACGGAATGATTTGAAAACAAAAAACCATCAAACTTAACATTTTGTTAGGTTTAATGGTTTGCTATTTAGCCCTGATGGAAGCGGCATCCTCACGCGCAGCGGGAGATACAGTGAACAGCAGGAATATGGATTCCTAAAATACCCGAATGGTTCGCTCTAAAAATTATCCGTGGTACACTCTAGAAGAAATAATCTTGCCGTGACGGACTTCTAAGACCTCCGCAACAAGCATGTCTTCCTCACCCTTAACTTGACGGATATATTCCATAAAAACACGGTCAGAATTAGCCGTAAGCGATGTTACTTTGTAATGCAGCGTTGGCAATCTGTCGAAAGCGTCTTGCCACCATATACGCATAGCGTCTTTACCCACAACCAAACCATTGGTTTCTGGCTGACGAATTTTGAGTTTCGGACTAAAATGTTGCGCCTCGTCATCATAAAGAGACAATAATTTTTCTAAGTCTTTGTTGTTGAAATTTTCAAACCAACGAAAAGCGATCGATTGTAATGTTTCTGCTGTCATAATGTATTAAAAAAAGAAATTCCCACTTTGTCAATAGCAGGAATTTAATAATGTATTAAAATTTTATTGTTTTGAAACTTATACGTTTTTCAAATTAATAATTTCCTGTTCTGTCAAAAAGCGCCAATTGCCTCGAGGTAAATTCTTCTTGGTCAATCCTGCAAAAGCGACTCTGTCGATTTTAATTACGTCGTATTTGAAGCTTTCAAAAATAGCGCGAACAACTTTTACATTTGAAGTTCTTAGTTTTAAACCAATTTCTGTTTTTGGCTCATTTTCGATGTAACTGATTTCTTCTACGAAAAGTCTGTGCCCGTCAAGTGTTACTCCGTTTGAAATTTTTTCTAAGTCTTCAAATTTCAAGTTTTTATCTAACGAAACTTGGTATATTTTTGATGATTTTTGATTCGGTAAACTGAATTTTCTAATCATGTCCGTATCGTTGGTAAACAATAACAAACCTGTTGTGTTTTTGTCCATACGACCTACTGGCTGAATTTGCGCTTTTGTAGCGGTACGAACCAATTCGAAAACATTTCTATGCAATTCGTTTTCATCAACTGAAGTTGTAAAGTTTTTAGGCTTATTCAACAACAAATATTCTTTGCGTTCTGGTATCAATGTCATTCCATCGAAATTAACCACATCGCCTGGCTTTACCATATAACCCATTTCGGTTACAGGAATTCCATTTACTTTTACGTTACCAGATTGGATATAGATATCTGCATCACGACGAGAACAAGCTCCTGAGTTTGAAATGTATTTATTCAAACGGATTTCGTCTGCATTTTTAGGTCTTTTTGCAGTAGGGTTTGGCTTTTTAGCCACTTTTTCAGCCGCTTTTTCGTCAACTTTTACAGTTGGTTTTGCTTTTTTAGGCCCTTGCGCACGCTTCGCCATAGCAGGTTTTGGCTTATTAGAACTTGGTCTTGAGCTACTAGGTCTTGAACCACCACGTTTATTGCCTCCTGAATTATTCATAACTTCATTTAATTTACTTCGTCAATTAGATCTTATGATCTCGAATCTGCAAAGATAGTGTTTATAATTTTGATAACGAAAAATGGTCCGTATTGAGTATTTAAAAAAATAAAAACCCCGTCTTTCGACAGGGTTTTTTTACTAATTCTGAAATTTCAGAATAGAATATATTATCCTAAAGCAACTCTTTTGAAACTTGTAATTTCAACGTTGAATCCTTTAACGTAATCACCCACTTTTTTACTGTCATCTTTGATGAAGTTTTGATCTAGTAATGCTTTTTCTTGATCTAAAGTAGTATTGTCAGAGATGAAACGTTGCACTTTTCCTGGAATAATTTTATCCCAAATTTGTTCTGGTTTCCCTTCCGCTTTTAATTCAGCTTTAGCATCTTCTTCCGCTTGTTTTAAAACTTCTGGAGTCAATTGAGAGAAAGAGATATATTTAGGAACATTTTTCAACGTTTTTCCTAAACGTTTTGCTTCTTCATTTTCTTTTTCAATTACAGCAATACGCGCAGCAAGTTCAGAAGCAACGAAAGATGGATCAAAATCTTTGTAAGATAAGGTATCCGCTCCCATAGATGCAACTTGCATAGAGATATCTTTAGTTAAAGTTTCAGCGTTGTCAATTTTTGCAGAAATAGCTGTTAATGCAGCAATTTTGTTAACGTGAACGTAAGATCCAACGAAAGCACCTTCTACGATTTCAAAACCACCAATTTCGATTTTTTCACCGATAACACCAGTTTGCTCGATTAATTTCTCAGCTACAGTGATTCCATTAAAATCTGAAGCTAAGAATTCTTCTTTAGAAGAGAAGTTGATTGCTCTTTCAACTAATTCTTTAGCTAAAGTAACGAAAGCTTCATTTTTACCTACGAAATCAGTTTCGCAGTTTAAAGTAATGATTGCTCCTTTAGTGTTGTCAGCATTAATAAAAGAAACCGCAGCTCCTTCAGAAGACTCACGGTCAGAACGGTTAGCAGCAACTTTTTGTCCTTTTTCTCTGAGGTTTTGTATAGCTTTATCGAAATCTCCATCAGCTTCAACTAAAGCTTTTTTACAGTCCATCATTCCGGCACCTGTAGTTTGTCTTAATTTATTTACGTCTGCAGCAGTAATTGTTGCCATTTTGTTTTTTTATTTTAAGATTAAAAATTCTTTTAAAAGAAATTACGAATTACAAATTACGAATTACGCAAAACTCACATAATTCTAAATTCATAATTCGTAATTGTTCTGATTTATTCTTCAGTTGCAGCTGTTGGAGCTTCTACTGCAGGAGCAGCAGTTTCTTCAACTTCAGCAACAGCTTCGTCACCTTTAACTTCTTCTTTATCTGAAGTTCTGTTTGCAAGACCTTCGATAACTGCAGCAGTTACAAGTGATAAAACTTTATCAATAGATTTAGAAGCATCGTCATTTGCAGGGATTACATAATCAACTAGACGTGGGTCAGAGTTGGTATCAACCATTGCGAAAACTGGAATGTTTAATTTTTGAGCTTCTTTTATTGCGATGTGTTCAGCTTTGATATCTACTACGAATAATGCAGCAGGCAATCTTGACATATCAGCGATAGAACCTAAGTTCTTCTCTAATTTTGCACGTAAACGATCAACTTGTAAACGTTCTTTTTTAGACAAAGTCATGAAAGTACCGTCTTTTTTCATTCTGTCGATAGAAGCCATTTTCTTAACAGCTTTACGGATAGTAACGAAATTTGTCAACATACCACCAGGCCATCTTTCAGTGATGTAAGGCATGTTAGCAGCGGCAGCTTTTTCAGCTACGATGTCTTTTGCTTGTTTTTTGGTAGCTACGAAAAGTATTTTTCTACCTGATGCAGCAATTTTTTTCATGGCTTCGTTAGCCTCTTCAATTTTTGCTGCAGTTTTATATAGATTGATAATGTGAATTCCATTACGCTCCATATAGATGTAAGGGGCCATGTTTGGATCCCATTTTCTAGTCATGTGTCCGAAGTGAACACCTGCTTCTAGTAAGTCTTTAACTTCTACTTTATTTGCCATTTTGTAATAGTTTACGTTCTGTTGAATTAGCAATGATTAAGTAGCGATTTGAAATCAGGTCTTAACCATTTAGATGCTAAACTAATTCCTACCTCGGTAGGAGAGCAACAATAACTGAGTTTTTTTAATAATAAATAAATATTAACGTTTAGAGAATTGGAATCTCTTACGAGCTTTTTTCTGTCCGAATTTTTTACGTTCAACCATTCTTGGGTCTCTCGTTAATAATCCTTCAGGTTTTAAGATTGCTCTGTTTCCTTCTCCAACTTCACACATTGCTCTTGCGATAGCCATACGAACAGCCTCAGCTTGTCCTGTTGAACCACCACCGTACACATTGATTTTTACATCATAGTTAGTTGCGTTTTCAGTCAATGTCATTGGCTGTAAAACTTTGTACTGCAAAGTTGCTGTTGGGAAATAAGTAGCAAATGCTCTTTTGTTTACAGTGATAGTTCCAGTTCCTTCTGAAACGTATACACGTGCAACTGCGGTTTTTCTTCTACCGATTTTGTGAATAACTGCCATTATTTTAGATCGTTTAAGTTAACTGTTCTTGGTTTTTGAGCGCCTTGTTTGTGCTCTGAACCAACAACAACATTTAGATTTCTGAAAAGTTCAGCTCCTAATTTGTTTTTAGGCAACATTCCTTTTACAGCTTTTTCTACTAATAATGCAGGGTTTTTTTGTTGCATTACTTTAGCAGTCAAGCTTCTTTGTCCTCCTGGATAACCTGTGTGACGGATGTAAGTTTTCTCGTCAAGTTTGTTACCTGTAAGGTTGATTTTTTCTGCATTGATAACGATAACGTTATCTCCACAGTCCACGTGCGGTGTGTAACTTGGCTTGTATTTACCTCTTAAAATCATAGCGACTTTTGAAGATAAACGTCCTAAGTTATGACCTTCAGCATCTACAACAATCCACTCTTTCGTAACAGTGGCTTTGTTTGCTGACATTGTCTTGTAGCTTAATGTGTTCACAATAATTTATTTTAATTAAACATTCCATTCCCAATAAAGGGAGTGCAAAAGTACAATTATTTCTTTACAAACCAAATAGCATCTTAAAATTTCTTTTTTTGTTGCTATTCAGACATTTATAAATACACTATGGATCATTATTTAGCCCCGATGGAAATGGAAATCCTTTTAGTTTGAGTTGGCTACGCCACATCAAACTAAAAGATTGAAATGAACAGCGGGAATACGGATGGCAGATTCGCCAAAACTTTCGCTCCTGATACTGCTTTTTATTTGTTATTTTTACATTGATATATTATATGTAATGAAAGCAAAAGCTACTTTAAAGCAAATAGCACAGGATTTAGGCGTTTCGGTTTCGACGGTTTCGAAGGCATTGAGTGACAGTCCGGAAATTAGCGACGCCACTAAAATTAAGATTAAAGAATTTGCCAAGATTAGAAACTACAAGCCTAATAGCATGGCTCAAAATCTTAAAAATCAGCGCACTAACACTATAGGCGTTATTATTCCGAATATATTGAATCCTTTTTTTGCCAAAGTTTTTAGCGGTATTGAAAAATACGCGAACGGCAAAGGGTATAATGTGATTACTTATATTTCGAATGAATCGTTCGAAAAAGAAAAGCAAGCCATTGCACTTTTGAGCAGCGGTACGGTTGACGGGTTTATCCTTTCTATTGCCGAAGAAACACAGAAAAAAGAAGACATTTCTCATTTTAAAGAAATTTTGAGAGATGGAATTCCTGTGGTGATGTTTGATCGGATATCGGACGGGATTAACTGCGATAAAGTCATTGTGGATGATTTTGATTCAGCGGTACATGCAACCGAACATCTTATAAGCACTGGTTGCAAAAAAATTGCATTGTTGACTTGTTCGGATGATCTGAGTGTTTCTAAACTTCGAGCCAATGGCTATTTGAAAGCGCTGGAGAACAATAAAATTAAAGTCGATGAAAACTTAATTATTAGAACGACATCAGTAGATGAATTTGACGTTAGGTTGCAACAACTGATAGAATCTAAAAATGTGGATGGTATTTTTGCTCTCGATGAACACTCTTCTACCATGGCAATGAAATTAGCCGTAAAAAACGGATATAAAATCCCAGATGAATTAAGCATTATAGGATTTGCAGACGGGCTTTGGTCACGACGATTGACACCAAGTTTAGCAACAGTAAGTCAACACGGACCTGAAATAGGTCGCGAGGCAGCTAAACTTTTAATTGATAAACTGGAGAATGTTTCCGAAAAGCATGTTTACGTAACTACTGTTATCAAAACGGAACTTCGTTATCGCGATTCAGTTAGAAAACCAAAGTAATTATTCTTTGGTAAATAAATATTCGGCACCGCCTTGTTTTAAGGTCATTTTATTGCCTTCGAAAATAAGTTTAACACCAGCCGAATCAAAAACAAACTCAGTATTGCTAATTGGATTTAACCCAAAAGTAGGCTGATCAGTTCCTTGTCCAATAAGTTCGCCATTTACATTTTTAATCGTGATTTTTATAGGCAATTGTTTTGAAGCATAAACACCTTCGTAAGAAGTTAAGATTTCCGGTTTAACATCATAGGTTATCACATTGGGGAATTGATAAGGCATTTTATAATAAATACTTAGTATGCCTATCATAATGTCATTTCGGTTAAAATTATCTCCATTGACAATTAATGAAATTCCCAGTTTTTCGGCAGGATAATACCCTACTACCGAGCGGAAACCTTCGATACCACCTGTGTGTCCGTAGAATTTTCTTTGCGCAAAAGGCAGTGTAAGCAATCCTTTTCCGTAAGATTGTTCCAGTTTGATCATTTCATCAAGCGATGTCTTTTTAACCAAAATCCCATTAAAAACAGCATTCATGAATTGAGTTAAATCGGATGCTGTTGAATAAATATGACCCGCTCCAAAAACCAAAGACATATCCCACTCTTTTATTTTAGTCCATTTATTGTCGAGAAAGTTATAAGAATAGCTTTCGTTATTTGCTACATCAACAGTAGCCGAAATCGAAGTGTTTCGAAGTTGTGCCTTTTTAAGAATTCGATCTGTTAAGTTTGAAGCATAATCCTGTTTGGTTACGTCTTCAATTATTCTACCTAAAATATAGTAATTGGAATTACTGTACTCAAATTTTGAATTGGGTTCAAAAAGCGAATTGTAACCGGCAATTTTAGCCATCATTTCATCTTTAGAATATGCTTTTTGGGCCACTATTGTAGTGTCGGCATTCAAGTAATCGATAATTCCGGTTCTCTGATGCAACAAATCATGAATAGTTATTTTGTTGGCATTTTGAATTTGCGGATAAAATTTTGATAATTTGGCATCTAATTTCAATTTACGCTCTTCAATCAACTGCATAATCATTACAGCGGTAAAGGTTTTGGTAACAGAACCTATTTTGTACTTGGTTTGACCATTCGCTTTTATTTTTGCATCTAGATCAGCATAACCATAGGCTTTTTCAAAAAGAATATTCCCGTTTTCACGAATACTTAATTGCCCCATGAATTTATTGTTTTGATTTAGATAAACCAAAAGACTATCTATTTTGTCAAAACGTGATTTCTGTTGGGCTGAAACAGGAATAACAAAACTCAGGAATAATAATGCAACTATTTTTTTCATGTCCTTTTTTATTTTTTAATGCGCCTCTAACCAGTCTTTACCCAAGCCAATTTCAATATCTAAAGGGACTGCCAATTTGAAGGCATTTTCCATTTCATATTTAATCATGGGTTGAATTTTCTCTAGCTCTTCATTATAAACGTCAAAAACAAGTTCATCGTGTACCTGAAGCAACATTTTCGATTTCCAGTTTTCCGAAACTAATTTTTTATGAATATTAATCATCGCAATTTTGATGATATCGGCAGCACTTCCCTGAATTGGAGCATTGACAGCATTCCGCTCTGCTCCCCCACGCACAATGGCATTTGCTGAATTAATATCTTTTAAATAACGTCTTCTGCCCGATATTGTTTCAACATAGCCATTCTCTCTTGCGAATTCAACTTGTCCTTGCATGTAGGATTTTAATTTCGGATAGGTTTTGTAATACGCATCGATTAAAGCGGCACTTTCGGCACGAGATAGTGATGTTTGATTACTCAATCCAAAGGCTGAAACACCATAAATAATTCCGAAGTTTACCGTTTTAGCATTGCTTCTTTGCTCTTTGGTCACTTCTTCTAATGCTACATTAAATACTTTGGCAGCTGTGCTTCGGTGAATATCTTCTCCGTTCTGAAAGGCAGCAATCATATTTTCTTCACCACTTAAAGCAGCAATGATTCGAAGTTCAATTTGAGAATAATCGGCAGAAAGCAAAGTGTAATTTTCATCACGGGCAATAAATGCCTTTCTGATTTGTCTTCCGCGTTCGGTACGAATTGGAATATTTTGCAAATTCGGATTGTTTGAACTCAAACGCCCAGTTGCAGCTACGGTTTGCATATAATCGGTGTGAACTCTTTTAGAAACTCGGTCTACTTGTTCAGGAAGTGCTAAAATATAAGTGCTTTGCAGTTTTACCATTTGGCGCCAATCCAAAATTTGTTTTACAATATCATGTTCGTTGGCTAAATAACTCAAGACTTCTTCGCCAGTGGCATATTGTCCTGTTTTGGTTTTCTTTTGTTTTGCTCCGCCAATTTTTAATTTGTCGAATAAAATATCTCCGAGCTGTTTTGGTGAAGCTAAATTGAATTTTTCCCCGGCAGTTTCGTATATTTTTTGTTCCAAAGATTTTATTTCAACATCCATTTCGGTCGACATCGATTTTAGGAAATCGACATCCAAACGAATCCCTTCGGTTTCCATAGCAGCAAGAACAGAAATTAACGGAATTTCGATTTCGTCGAATAATTTTTTGGTTTCGGCTTTGTCTAAAATTGGACTGAAAACTTCTTTTAATTGTAGAGTGATGTCAGCATCTTCGGTAGCATATTCTTTGATATCTTCCAAAGGAACATCACGCATTGAAAGCTGATTCTTCCCTTTTTTTCCAATTAAAGTTTCTATTGATTTTGGAGAATATTTCAAATACGTTTCACTCAAAACATCCATATTATGACGCATATCCGGATTAATCAGATAATGGGCAATCATGGTATCGAATAATTTTCCTTTGACCGAAATGCCATAATTCGCTAAAATTTTCAGGTCGTATTTGATATTTTGACCAACTTTTTCGATGGCTTCGTTTTCAAAGAAAGGGATAAATTTTGCAGCTAGAGTTTTAGCTTCCTCCTGATTTTCCGGAAACGGAACGTAGAAGCCTTTTCCTTTTTCGTAGGAGAACGACATGCCGACTAATTCAGCATGAAGCGTATCGATTCCTGTGGTTTCTGTATCAAAACACACCGAAGTCTGATTCATTAAATTTTGCAACAGTAATTTCACTGGCAAATCACCTTGAACAATTTGGTAAAAATGCTCTGTGTTTTCTAAAGTAGCATAATAAGAATGCGGTTTTACTTCATCGGAAGTTTCGTCGCTAAAACCAAAAAGATCGAATTGATCTTCGTTGGTTTTCTTAGGAGCTGCTTTTTTTACTGGTTTGTCCGTTTCTGTCCCGTTTCCATTATTATCGATTTCATCGTATTCTTTCCCGGAACCAAATAACTTGTCGAATTGCGCTTTCATTTGACGGAATTCCAATTCCATGAACAAATCATCCGTTTTTTCAACATCAGGTTTTGACAACTCGTAATCGGCTGCGTTAAACTGGACAGGACAATCTAATAGAATCGTTGCCAGCTTTTTAGATAAGATGCCTTTGTCCTTATTGGCTTCGATTTTGTCTTTCATAGCCCCTTTCAGCTTGTCTGTATTGGCTAAAAGATTCTCCATAGAACCAAATTCTTTCAATAATTTCTTAGCCGTAACTTCACCTACACCAGGTAAACCGGGGATATTATCAGCTGCGTCACCCATCATTCCAAGGAAATCGATTACCTGTAAAGGGTTTTCAATTTCAAATTTGGCTAAAACTTCAGGAATCCCCCAAATTTCAATATCATTACCCATTCGGGCTGGTTTATACATGAAGATGTTTTCGGAAACCAATTGGGCAAAATCCTTATCGGGAGTGACCATAAATACTTGAAAATCTTCTTTTTCAGCTTGTTTGGCAATGGTTCCAATCAAGTCATCGGCTTCAAAACCGGCCACTTCCACAATAGGAATGTGCATCGCGTTTAATAATTGCTGGATGTATGGAACTGCAATTTTGATAGCTTCGGGTGTTTCGTCACGATTGGCTTTGTATTCTTGATACATTTCATAACGGTAAGTACTTCCGCCTTTATCAAAAGCAACAGCTAAATGATCTGGTTTTTCACGCTTAATCACATCCATCAAAGAATTCATAAATCCCATAATGGCCGAAGTGTCCATTCCTTTAGAATTGATTCTTGGATTTTTTATAAAAGCGTAATAACCACGGAAGATTAAAGCGTAGGCATCAAGTAAAAAAAGACGTTTTTGTGACATAATCGAAAAAATTTGAATGTAAAAATAAACATTCAAATAGGAAGAATTTATATTTAAGTTAAAATTTGATTAACAATATTACTTTGTGCTAACTTTCTTCGTTATTTTGTGTAAAATTTTTTGAAAATGTTGAGTCGTTTTTTAATTCTTATCGGATTGTTATTGTTTGTGGAAATATATTCTTATCAGGCATTTAAGACAGTAATTAAAACCAGATGGATTTTGAATACTTATCTCATTGCAAGTATTCTGGTTATTTTTTATATTACCTACTATATTTACCAATTCGATCGAAAAGTGGGGCAAACGCAACAAAGCTTGTTTACCCTAGGTTTACTGTTGCTCATATTACTCCCGAAATTAGTCATTACAACCGTAATGTTTGGAGAAGATATTTATAGAATTTCTACCGGAGTGATTCGATATTTTATTGAAAACGACAATAAAACCGATTTTTTAGCTTCAAGAAGAAAATTTGTGAGTCAAATAGGCCTAGGACTTGCTGCTGTTCCTTTTTTATCATTGCTTTACGGAATGACTATTGGAAAATACAACTTCAGAGTAATGAAACAAAATATCTTTTTTCCTGATTTACCCGATGCTTTTGATGGATTTACCATTACACACATATCAGACATTCACAGCGGAAGCTTTGACAATCCTGATAAGATAAATTATGCTATGGACTTAATTAACGAGCAAGGATCAGACATCTTACTTTTTACAGGAGATATCGTGAATGCCAAAGCTGATGAAATGCATCCTTGGATTGAAACTTTTAATAGATTAACTAAGCCTGCATTTGGAAAATATTCAATTTTAGGAAACCATGATTATGGGGCATACTTGGATTGGGATTCAGAAGTAGCAAAAGCTAAAAACTTTGAAGACATAAAGGATTTACATCGTCAAATTGATTTCAAATTATTATTGAATGAAAACGTGAAAATCAAAAAAGACAATGATGAGATTTCTTTAATTGGAGTAGAAAACTGGGGGAAACATTTTGGTCAAATTGGCGATTTAAGAAAGGCTTCAGAAGGAGTGGCTCCGGAAGATTTTAAAATTCTAATGAGTCACGACCCAAGTCACTGGGAAGAAGAAGTACAACATCACGATAAAAATGTTCAATTAACACTGAGCGGCCACACTCATGGCATGCAATTTGGCATTGAAATTCCAGGTTATTTTAAATGGAGTTTGGCACAATACATGTACCAATGTTGGGCAGGATTGTATGAAAATGCGGGACGCTATATTTATGTAAATCGAGGATTCGGATTTCATGCGTATCCAGGAAGAGTTGGAATTATGCCTGAAATTACCGTGATTAGGTTAAAAAAAGGTGAAAATATAGCATAATATACTAAAAACACTATATTTGTATAACAAAGTTTAATAAAATATTACACTATGTCAAAATTTGGAGAACTTATAAATACGCAAATGCCCGTTCTAATCGATTTTTATACCGACTGGAATGAGTCTTCTCAATCTATGCATCCGGTAATTAAAGATGTGGCAGCTGCGCTTGGTGATAAAGCAAAAGTGATTAAAATTGATGTAGATAAAAATCAAGAATTGGCCGAAGCACTTCGCATTAAAGGACTGCCAACATTAATGATCTACAAAGAAGGACAAATGATGTGGCGCCAATCAGGCGAATTAGATGCAAACACTATTATCGGTTTAGTTCAAGATCAGATTTAGTTTATTACATCGAAAATAAATCCTTTTTCTTTTAAAATTTCAATAGTTTTAGGTAAAGCATATTTTAGGTTTACCGAAGCTTTTATACTGTCGTGAAAAACGATCACACTTCCTGAAGTTACTTTTCGAGTGGCATTTTCTAAACACTTTTCAGGAGAAATATTTTGGTCAAAATCGGCCGTGAGCACATCCCACATGATTATTTTGTAGCCTAATTTACGCAATTTATTAGATTGTGAGGGTCTTATTTTTCCGTAAGGAGGGCGAAAAATTTTTGAATTTGGATTTTTTAATTTTTGAATTTCCTGCTCACACAAATGAATATTTGCCAGGTATGTTTTGGTTGGTGTTTTCCAACCTTGCAAATGGTTAAACGTATGATTTCCTATAGCATGCCCGCTTCCAACTACCCTTTCGAATATTTCAGGATATTTTTGAATGTTATTTCCAATACAGAAAAATGTGGCTTTAATATTGTTTTGCTTTAAAACTTCTAAAACCCATTCTGTAATTTCAGGAGTTGGACCATCATCAAAAGTGAGGTAAACTTTATTTTCGTTATTTGGAATATCCCAAACTTGGTTATTAAATAACCGTTTTATTATTCTGGGTGTTTTTATCCAATAGAAATCCATAAAACAAACATACGGCTTTCAATATGAAAATTGAAAGCCGTATTGCTCTTAAATTTGAAATAATTTATTTTTTACTCCACATCTCTTCCAAAACGGTCGAAACGTTTGTTATAACCATTAAAAATCGCTTTTTGCTCGTTGTAAAAAGCAGTGTCTTTATTGTCCTTCATGATTAACAATAAACCACGGTACCTTTCAATGTTGGTAATAATATCCACAGCCATATCGTTTTGATCCACTGGGCTTATACCTGCAAAATACTTCAGGTTTTCTTGATATTTCACACTTAATTGTTTTAACAATTGACGTGCTTTTTCTTGTTTCCCAATTTTATAATATCCATCAGCAAAAGGATCAATCAAACTATAGAAATCATAATAATCTAATGGCAATTTCGTTAAAGCTAAATCAATTACTTTTTCAGCTTTGTCATTTTTACCTTCTTTAATTAACTGAACCGTCAATCTGTTCAGATTGGTTCTGTATGAAATACTGTTTTTTCTGGTTTCCGGATCGTGGTAAATTTTAGTGCTTTCACCATTACCCCAATCCAATTTCATCATAATTTGATACATTTTATCAGAATCTATTCGACCCATATCAAATCCATAAGAATCTTCCGGAAGTGGCGTTCTTATAGGAACCAATTTGTAAATCATTCCGTCTAATTGCAAGTATTCTTTCATCCAAATGTAATCGTCATCTGCAAATGCTCCTGGAGAGAAATAAATAGGACGCTTCCAATGGTTGTTTCTTACAATATCAAGCATCATTAACCTGTTTTTGTAAATAGCATCCCCTTTAATATCCACGTCAATATAAGGCACGATAGAATCTTGAACTTTTGGACTGACAATTTTATTGGCAATTACAGCATTTTTATCGACAGGAATTCTGATTTTATTCGTTGGATAAAACTGAATGCTTTGTCCGTTTTTCATTTCAACTAACGTTCTTGGATCATCGCTTGATACGAAGTTGAAAAATTCATTTACATCCAAGCGGTCTTTTGTTCTTTCATCGAAAATTAGATAATCTCTTTTTTCTGAAACATAATCTTCATGATTGAATGAAATAGGCATTGGGTCAGAATCATATGCTTTTGCTTTCATAGTATCAATATACCAATCGGTCATCAAAAGACTGGTATTTACGATACGGACATCAGTTCTATAACCTTCAATTTCTTGTAAATACCACAATGGAAAAGTATCGTTATCACCAATGGTAAATAATATGGCATTTTTGTCACAAGAATCTAAATATCCTCGTGCCGAAGCTACCGCTGTATATTTTCCTGAACGATCATGATCATCCCAGTTTTGTGATGCCATCAATACCGGAGCTGCTAACAAACATGTTCCAACAGCTACAGGAACCGCTATTTTAGGTGTGATATATGATTTGATAAAATCGTAAATAGCATAAACCCCAATGCCTATCCAAATAGCAAATACGTAAAATGATCCTACAAGTGCGTAATCACGTTCGCGAGGCTCAAATGGACGTTCGTTTAAGTATATTTTAAGTGCTAATCCGGTAAATAAAAACAGCGCTAGAAGTACGTAAAAACTTTTTAAATCTTTCTTCGCGTGAAATAAAAATCCAATTAACCCAATGATAAAAGGCAAGAAGAAATAAGTATTTCGTCCTTTGTTATTTTTCCAATCAGTAGGTAAATTGTCTTGTGAGCCTAATCTGAAATTGTCAACGAATGAGATTCCGCTCAACCAGTTTCCGTCTTTTAAGTCGTATTCACCTTGTTTGTCGTTTTGTCTTCCAACGAAATTCCACATTAAATACCTCCAATACATGTAACCAAACTGGTATTGAACCATAAAATTCAAGTTATCAAATGTTGATGGTTTTTCTATATCCAAATATTGTCCGTAGGCTTTAAGGAATTTTTCATAGTCTTCTAATTCCAATTTCCCTGAAGCATAAGCTGCTCTAAATTCGGAAACAATTTGAAGTAATTCAGGCTCCTCCGTATAATCAGCTTTTACTTTAAAATCTAATTCTTTAGTAAAACGCATATAGTTTTCAGCATGTTCAGTACTCCACATACGAGGTAAAAAAGCTTTATGATTGTCATCTGTATTTTGACCGGCATTTTTATAATTGTTTACAATGACGTATTTGCCTTTTTTATAATCTCGCTCGTAATTAGGCTTTTCATCTACGTATGGATTGTCTTCATCTAATCCAGCGTAACTGTCTGAAAATTGAGGGCCGTAAAATAATTTTTGTTCACCATACTGCTCACGATTGTAATACGCTAAAACCTCACGAGCATCTGAAGGATTATTTTCGTTAATTGGTGTTTTTGCATTAGCACGAATAGGCAACATCATCCAAGTTGAAAAACCTATAAAAATAAACAATACACACAAAAGCAAAGTATTATAAAATGGCTTTCCTTTTTCGCGAGTATATTTTAATCCAAAATAAAAGAAAGCGACTAATAAAATAGTAACAAATATAGTTCCTGAATCAAAAGGCAGTCCTAAACTATTTACCATGAAAACTTCGCTGGCGCCAAAGAAAGTCATTGTCCAAGGCAATAACAATTTAAAGATGAACATTAAGACCGAAACAACGACAACATTTGCAATGATGAAGCTCTTTACGGTAATATTCTTGTAATTTTTAAAATAATATAAAAACCCAATCGATGGAATGGTTAGTAGCGCCATAAAATGCACTCCAAAAGACAATCCAACAACCAAAGCAATGATTAACAACCATTTGTTACCGCGCGGCTCATGCATTTCTTGTTCCCATCGCAATCCTAACCAAAACAGTAAAGCAATTAAAACAGTAGCCATCGCATATACTTCTGCTTCTACTGCGTTATACCAAAAACTGTCCGAAAAAGTAAAGGCTAACGAACCAACGAAGGCACTTCCTAAAATAGCAAAAGCATTGTTTTTATTTAAATCAGTAAATGAAGTAACCACTTTTCTTAAAATAATAGTGGTTGACCAAAACAGAAATAAAATGGTAAACGCACTCGAAAAAACCGACATCATGTTAACCATTAATGCAATATTTTCTTTCCCTATGGCGAACATGGCAAAGAAAGCACCCATCATTTGGTAAAGAGGCGCTCCCGGCGGATGTCCTACTTCTAGTTTTGCAGCTGTAGCAATATACTCACCACAATCCCAAAAACTCATCGTTGGCTCCACAGTTAACGAATAAACGATTAAGGATATAAAAAAAGTAACCCAACCAAGGGCTGTATTCCATTTGTTGAAATTGAAAGACATATACGTAGTTTTCAGTTTGTATTTAGTAACACAAAGAAACTATTTTTTTATCTAAAGAAAAGGTTAAAAATAAAATTTTAATTTTTTTTGATAAAAAACTTGCAGGAATAAAAAAACGTAGTAAATTTGCACTCGCATTAAGGAATTAATGCAGCTTTATTGGTCTATGGTGTAATGGTAACACAACTGTTTTTGGTGCAGTCTTTCTAGGTTCGAGTCCTAGTAGA
>JASLID010000108.1 GCA_030153045.1 Flavobacterium sp. | reverse complement strand
GAAGTTAAGCCCGCCTGCGCAGATGGTACTGCAGTTATGTGGGAGAGTATGTCGTCGCCTTTCTTTTGAAAACCCTATCCAAATCGGATAGGGTTTTTTGTTTTTTATAGGTTTGAGTCAAACGAATCAAAAAAAAGCTCTATTCCGATTTGGAATAGGGCTTTTTTTGTACTTGTTATTAGAAGAAACCCCTATTTTAAGCATTGTTTTATTTGGTAATACTCTTTGGAAGAAATGATAACCTGAAAAAGAAGGTTTTGTAAGCAGGTGCGTGAGGGATAATAGCAGAAATCCTGGCGTGGCGTAGCAAAAGAGTCAATATTTAGAGTCTCAGTTCTCGCCAAGACAGATTGTAGCGGATAGCCCGACCCGAAGGGACACGCTAAAATATCTAACACAGTATTTTTAAATAGTTGAAAATCAATATTTTCAATTTTATTACAACAAAATACATCTCTTTTACTATGATAAAATTGAATGGGCTAATTTTCATATTTTCAAAAAGGAAACTTTTTCTTTGTCTAAGAACATGACTTGGTTCTGGATTATTTTGTAAAATAAATAGTACATTTGAGTCCAACATTAAATTTAAATAGTATGGGTATTATTATTAAGAATATAAACTTTTCAAGAATGAATGATGTTCCTTATAAAATTCAAGTTGAAGAGGAAGACTATCCAATTGCGCCGTTGGTTTCCGTTGAAAATCTACCAATGGAGGGGTTCTACGAAGTTCAAATTCTGGCTTACATTCCATTCAGTATAACCGAAACGCCAAGTTTTACAGCGGTAGATGATGGAAAACCTTTGAAAGTGGAGCTTTCCTCTGGGAATATTATAACTGCGAGAAATTTTATTTTAGAGTATGATTTTGAACACACAAAGCTACCAACAGAATATGTTGCATGGGAAATTAATATCACATATAGCCTGAACGATTTAGAATCGGTTGATTTTATTTTAACTCAACTTAAGGATATGGATCCAAAGACCTCCAGAGGTACAGTAACGACAGTTCAACATGCATAAAGTGAATCAATAATGAATAGACTTTTTTTTTTGATATTTTTTGGTATTAACTCATTGCTTTTCTCTCAGGAAATGTCACATGGAAAAATATTCGATATCGAAATTAAAAGGAAATCAGATTTTTTTAAAAAAGAGAATAATTTTCAAAAAGCACAGTTTTTTTATCTCAAGAAAGAATGGGATTCTACATTGTTTTATTCGATGAGGCAGCTTGCAACCAATTCCCATAACAAGGAATTGATTGATTATTGTCATTTTTTTAGGGGATATGGATTTATGAATAAAAAGCTTTTAAATGAAGCAAGGAAAGAATTTGAATTGGTTTCGAATGCTTTTCTGTTTCATTTTAAAGTTAAAATATATTTAGGGGAGATTTTATTAGAGCAAAATAAGTATAAGAAAGCTATTGAATATTTTAAAGAAATCGAGAAGCTATCTGGAAATCAGTATTATAATTTTAAAATAAGTGCGGTTTATCACAATTTGGGTCTTTGTTATTTCCATTTAAAGGAATTTCCGGTAGCTGAAAAATATTTATTTAAGAGCTACAATTTACAATTCAAAGAGAAAGATACGATAGGCATTATAAGTTCTAATATGGATATTGCAAATTTATATTATGAACAGTATAAGGATGAATTGGCTATTGTTTATTTTGAAAAAGCATATCAGCTATCAAAGAAGATAAAAGACAGTGAAATTAGACAGAATGCATCACTCAATATGGCAGTTGTTGAAGAGAACAGAGGCAATTTTTCTAAAGCATTAACGTATCGAAAGGAGTTTGAAAACTGGAAAGACTCATTAAATAATCAGAATAAAATATGGTCTCTGGCTCAACTGGAGAAAAAGTTTGCCTTAACTAAAAAAGAGAAAGAAATTAAGATATTGAAAACGGAGAATAGATTAAAAATCATGCAAAGGAATGCGTTACTTATATCTTCAATTTCTTTATTTGTTTTGTTTGGAACCGGTTTTTATTTTTTTAGGCAAAAGACTAAAATCAACAAGATTATTTTAGCTCAAAAAAAGGATTTGGATGAATTAAACTTAACGAAAGATAAATTATTTTCCATCGTAAGTCATGATTTGAGATCATCTGTAAATGCGTTAAAAACAAGTAATAAAAAAATATTTGAGCACTTAGAAATCAAAAATTTCACTCAAATAGATTCACTAATTCAAAATAATAGTTCAATCACAAATAGTGTTTATAATCTGCTGGATAATTTACTCAATTGGGCATTATTACAAACAAAACAGATGTATTTTCATAAAGAACCGTTGCATTTGTTTTCTGTTGTGCAACAGGTTGAATACAATTACAGGCCTTTAATGCTTTATAAAAATATTGTTTTTGAATGTTCTATTCCCACAGATATTTATGTATTTGCCGATCTAGATTCCTTAAAGATAATTCTAAGGAATTTATTGGATAATGCCATTAAGTTTTCAAAGGAATATGGAGTTATTAGTTTGTATACATTACCAAAAAAAGATGGATTTTGTAGCATGGTCGTTCAGGATTGTGGCATTGGAATGAATGAAGAAACAAAAAAAGAACTTCTTAAAGAATCTATTTTACTCAGTAAAAAAAACAACAATGAAATTGTGGGAACCGGATTAGGATTGCAGCTTTGCAAGACGATGATTAAGAAAAATGATGGCGTACTACTAATTGAAAGTGAAGAGAATATAGGAACCAAAATAATAATTCAACTGCAAAAAATAGAGAATAATGGATAAAATAAATGTTCTTATTATTGAAGATTTGTCATCAGAGAGTGACTTACTTGCAAGTCTTCTAAGAGAGAATAATTATGAAATTGTTGGTATTGCAACTAACTTTAAGGATGCACTAATTCAGTTTTATGAAAAAAATGTTGACGTTGTCATTATTGATATTTTTTTAGACGGAAAGCCCGACGGAATCACTTTTGCAGAAACAATAAACATTACCCCGAACGCTTTAAAACCTTTCGTTTTTTTAACCAGTTCGAAAGATAGACAGATTTTCGAGAGTGCAAAGCTGACACGTCCTTTCAGTTTTCTAATGAAGCCATTTAATGAATTAGAGGTTTTATATGCTATTGAAATGGCAGTAGAGAATTTTTACACTCAAAAAAGCACTTATTTTAATGAAGAAAACGGAGCCATTATAGGGAATGAATATCTTTTTATCAAAAAGAAGAAATCTTTAAAAAAAGTGCTGATATCCGAAATTCTATACATTGAAGTGGAAGGAAGGTATTGTAATATAGTCACTGAAAATGAAAAGTTTGTCATATTGATTTCATTGCTTAAAATCAATGATCTTTTACAAAACAATGAATTCATAAGAACTCACAGAAATTATTTGGTTAACATCGATAAAATCGAAGAGATTATAACAGAAGATAATTTGATTATTCTAAAGGGCAATCATAAAGTCATTCTTAGCGATAAGTACAAAAACTTCACTAATAATTTTCATGTATTGAGATGATTTACATGTCAATAACAGAATTAAATCATTTAAAGAATCTTGAGAACAGGCTGAAATGCCTGTTTTTTTGTTTTATAGCACTCACGTTTTTTACAAGCTAAAAAAAAAATACTTATTTCATCTTTACCAAATTATTCAAGTTCAGGTAAATTTTATACCAATTTAAAACCCTCTTGTGACATGAAATCAGCTTCTTGATACATTTAGTTTAGAGTGATTTTGTTTTTAATGTAATGTTGTATCAGAAACAGGAAAGCGCGCAAATTTTCTTCTTCATTTTTTTGATAATGACTCTTCAATACTCAAAAAACCACATGTGTTTACATGAAAAAAGAACATTGAGTTTATAGAATAGTTGACATTCAAAAACAGGAAAGCCGAAAACTGAATAGAGTAGGCATCTAAAAAATAATTTTAACAAAAAAAAACAACTAAAGACATGGACAAAATTAAATTGAATTTCATCAACAGATCAAAAGACACCAACAACAGTAGTGTAGTCATTTTTCAACAAAACGTTGCAGAAGATTTCGGAGAAATTGCAATTGCATGGAAAGTAATTGAAAATTGTGGGCGTTTAGACAATCACCCATTTACTTACCCAATGAATTTCATGGTTTCAGCAAGTGATTCTTATGGTAATTTCACACCTCAATTACCAGCTGGCGAAGGTGATGCTTTTGATATGATAAAAAGCACTTCAGGAGATGTTCTTCAAGTATCTAATACTCCGGCTACAAGCTCTACAGAAGTTGAATTAAGAAATAACTTAACAACTGGAGCTATCGATGCAATTTGCTACAGAGCGGGTAAACCATTAGCGATTAAAACAGGTTTAGCTCCTGGTCAAAAAGCTGTTTTTGAATTTCATCCAAGAATTTACATTGGTGTAGTTTCTCAAATCGAAG
Organism: Flavobacterium sp.; assembly: GCA_030153045.1. GTDB lineage: Bacteria > Bacteroidota > Bacteroidia > Flavobacteriales > Flavobacteriaceae > Flavobacterium. Next base: position 57,817 of record JASLID010000108.1, on the reverse strand, counting down.
AAGGTGATATCATGAATTCGGCTATCATTTCACAAATTAATTCAGAAATCAATTTGTTCGGTATCACAAGTGCTGATATTGTAATGACAGGTGGTGGGCCAGGTGCTTCATCTACAGCATTCAATTTTACTTTGGAAAACATCAACAAATAGTAAAAAAGATATAAAATAAAGAGGCACAATCGTGAACGTCAGTTTATGCAGTGTCTCTTTATTTATCTACTAATTTTTAAATGAAAAACAATGAAAAATTCAAAAGACCATATTTGGTATACAGGTGATTGGAAATCAAAAATGAATGATCAAGCACCTTATAATGGATTACAGATTAAAGCGACAGCAAATTATAGTGCGCCAACGGTTCCTCCTTCTACACAAAATTTAATGTCTGTTGAACTTGATATAATTGACTTCACTAAAGACAAAGAAGGTGTAACCAGTAAAGTAAAGATTAAAAAAGTGGGTTCATGGTGTGATATTTTAATACCTGAAAAGAAAAAAGAAACCGATAAAAAAACGGACAAAGAAACCGACAAAGAAACCGACAAAGAAGCCGACAAAGAAACCGGCGAAGTAACTGAGAAACAAATTGGGAAACAGCCTAATTTAGATTTTACGGTAGTTGGTATTAATAATAATACTTTGGGTCAAGTAAAACTGGATCATAATTCTAATGGGATTTACCTCAATATTCAATTTCGTTATGGGCTAACGGGCAGAAAAAGAGAAGAGATAGGTTATGTTATGAAATTTGACAGTATTCTTAACGACAAGCATGACCCTATTGAGGTGGAAGAGTAATACACAATGTTTACAGATGTACATTTTACAAATTTAGCCCAAACCACGAATGCTGCCAGATTAGCTTTTTTTCAAAAAAATATTGCTTTAGGAATACCTTTTGGAAAAGTATTCAAGGTAATTCAAAAATGCCAGTATGGTTGGTCTTATACCATTCGTATCCCTTGGGATTTAAGTTTTCGTTTAGTAAAACCATCTGGAAATACAACCACAATTTATCCCCTGAAGGAAACATATAGTTTGGAAAAGAAGAAATTTCTATTATCCAAAGACGGAACAATTTCAGTAAGTCAGGATTACGGAAATGGAAAACAGATTATTGATTTTGAACAGATGAAAGGAAGCACATTCTCTTCAGTCCAAATCTATAGAGGGGGATTTCTTATTGGCGAACAATATTTTAGAGAAAAAGCGGCACAGTTTCAAATGGATACAAACATTAGTATCATTGAAAATTATATTTTAAATGAAGGTGAGATTATGGCACTGGAAAAGACGCATTCAGCAACTCTAGACTTTGATTTCGTCGGAATGAAAACAATACATCTTTCTCTTAAAGGAGATAAAACTTTAAATAAACTAATTGTTCAGAAAGTGGAACAATGGTAAAAACAACCAACCAACTAAAACTTTACTACCATGCAATGCTATATTATTTTATACTCTAATGAGGGATATTTTTTAATTTTTGAAAAAAGAACAGAAGGTTATTTCTTTCAAGGCACTATTTATCCGCCTAACGGAACTCCAATTCATAATGGTCCGGGTTTATTTGCATTTCCAGGAGGTGCACTTCATGCTGGAGAACAGCCTTATTTAGGGTGCTTAAGAGAATTTATTGAAGAATGCGGTAATGATATCGATTTTGGCTTCGAAATTGGTCAACCACAGTCTTTGGCAACACTTAATGATGTTCGGATAAACAATTTAACATTTGATATTTTAAGCTCCAATATTGCTACATCAGTAGGTAATTATCATGCTTTATACTTAGAATTTACTATTGATGATCTAAGAGATATTCAATACGTTATTCTCAATACAAATTTTGATCAAGCCAATCAGGTGAGAAACGATATTCATTATAACGAAATCAGAAATTATAACGATATTTTTCAGGGATATCCGTTTTGCCCTTTAGATGATGAATTGGGCGATGTTCAGCTTTGGCAAATAGAAAGAGAGATTAATGAGATTCGGTTATTAGATCAAAATGTTGCAACCGACTGGTATTATGACATGATTGTATATCTGGCAAATACGATTCTTAACGCTCATATTAACTACTAAAAACAACAATAATTACTTCACAAAAACAGTAATGACAATCTGTGAGTTCAAATTTGTTTTTTTGAAAAGGGAACTTAAGATTTATTGCTGTTTTAAAGTTAATATCAGATAATATGGATATAGAAAAAAAAATATGGGAGGATAGAATTTTTCCCAATTTCAATGATAATTTAGTTATTCATTTCATAATACCCAAATGGGATGATGAATTAGAGTTTCAGATTTCTATGGAAATATTCTGGAAAAGAAACAAAATTGATGTTTATATTCCTGAAACCATATTTTTTTCGACTCCAGTTAAGATTGAATATACTTTTGAAAACGGAATCATAATAAAAGGGACACTAGAAATTAAAGAATTTAGCAGTTTCAACAATAGAGATACTCTGGGTATTTTTGGAGATTTTTATTATTACAAGAAAAAAAATGATAATTATATATGGCATACGGAAGGTTTTCTAATAAGTTTTGCCTCAAGGATAGAGATTATTGAGGAAATTGAAGAAGTCATAGTAATTGATGAGCTTGTTATTCCTAAAAAAGAAATCGATATACCGATATCTGTAAATCCTACAGTTGCATCAAACACTTATAACGACTTGTTTCCTTATATCTATGTTTCCGGTTGGCCTAAAATTAACGCCACAGAGAAAATTTGGAATTTCACCTCCTATAAGCCAGATGCCAAAAAAACTACTGCTAATTTATTCTACAACAATCTGGTCAAATTAAAAACGGCAAATGACAGACTTGGCATGCAAAAGGAAGCGGTTTCATTTATTGAAGGTGCATCCGATTACAAGCAGCAATACGTAGATAATGTATATCAATTAGAAGAATATATTGGTGGTTTTTTATCTTTTTATCACGATTTGGAAAGACAAAAAGACTTAACAAACATAATTAGAAAGACATGCTCATTTTTCAATACTAATGTTAAGGATTTTTCAAATTATTTGAAAAAAGACACATTTTTGAAAGCAAAAGAAAGACTTTGGGGTTCTTATTTTGCGCTGCTGATTGAAATTGGATATGAAAACGAAATCCTGGAAGATATAATCAAAGTAGTAACGCTTTGTAATTTTTTAGAAACGATTTTTGATCAGTTGAAGAGTAAACAGGAAGAGTCATTAATTCATGAAAGCAAGCTGAAATACTTATTTCATGCTACAATTATTTTGGATGACAAAATTTTTCCATTGCCGTTATATAAATCACCTGGATTAGAAGAAACTACAAATGTCATTTTCCCCTATGCTATTGGGAATCTGCAATTGGTAAAGTATAAATTACTGCGATATGAAGTAGGGGAATTGGCCAGTATAACCAGCATAATGCCTGGAGAAAAGCGAAAGTTGGTAAATAGAAAGTTAGACCGTGTTGTCGATAAAGAAGTCACTAAATCAATTACGTTATCTGAAACCCAAAATGCAAGCAATGATCAAAGCAATGATTTTAATGAAGAATTGTGGAATGCCATTGCTGAAACTACCGAAACTACAAATTATCCTGATCCGGGATTGGTTTCCACTTACGGTCCACCAACAAATGTTACAATAAAAGGGACTTTTACAAAAGCACAAACAACGCAAACACCTGATAAAAAACAACTTTCTTCGTTTGCTAAAAAGATATTAAATAGGACAACGCAACGATTGTCGGATAAAATAAATAAGGTTCGCGCTCATACTGAATTGAAAGAACTCGAAGATACTTCCGTGAGTTTTTTAAACAATTCGAACAGTAAGGAATCAGCTTATGGAATCTATTGTTGGCTCAATAAAATATATCAGGCAAAAGTGATCAATTATGGCAATCGGATGCTTTTTAGTTTTGTGATTCCAAATCCTGCTGCAGATTATATCAAGCAGATAAAAATTTTAGAAGGAAATAATTTAGTGGAACCAAAATCTTTATTAGACTGGGATGTTCCTGTTATGACTTATCAGGATATTACATTAAAAAATTACCTGGAACTCTGCCAATATTATCAATTAAAAAACTTTCCGTTACTACCTCAGGATACTATCGTGGTTTCGGATGTTGTAAGCTTATCACAAAGTAAGCTTATTCCACTGCCTGAAGGATATTGTGGTGATTCGGCAAACCTCGAATATGCTTTTGGAGCTGGAAAAGCCGAAGCTCAAGTAAGTGGATTTGTTGGTCAAAACACTTTTACTTTTAGTCGTTCAACAGGATTAATTGGTTCCAAAGCATTTCCAAAGCTAAATAAGGAACAGAACGGAATCGCTGTCAGCGTTGTTTATAATCCAAGTATTGAATTGTCTCCGCCAAATTCTGAACTTGATTTTCAGATGGCAGTAGAAATTACCTGTGTCCCTTTGCCACAAACGATATTGTCATGGCAAATTAATTTATATCAGCTTTTAAATGATGCTTATTTGGATCAGATGAGAGAATATAATTTAAAAATGAATTCATCAAAGGATAAAAAAGAAAATATCAATCCTCTTGGTCAACGCCTTATTGTTAAACAGGAATTGGAAAAAAGCATCCGAAAACAATTGCTTGAAAATGCATTGCAGGTAAATGGACTTCCTTTAAGTATGATAAATTCTCTTTCACGGGCGACATCTCAATACAATGAGCCTGAAATAATTCAGTATCTCAATTCTGTATTGGAATGGAATGAAATGTCGTATACCTTTTTTGATCAATATGACAATCACAATGGGAAATTTGCCGTTTCTTCTTTGTCTCCCGATTTTTTCTCCGCTTTTTTAAAAGCTTCTTATGCCCGAGTAATTATCCCTGTTTTTCCAACATTCAATTATGGATTTCTTTATTTCCTGAATACCGGAGCAGTATGGTCTGCAAAAGATAGTCTAGCACCTTGCTTTCCGGATGATGATAAAACACTTAGCCCGGATCAATTATCAATTGTATACGAACTCAAGAAAATATTTTATTTGTTGGAACCCAAACCTGAGCTGATTGATGCTTGGGAAGTGTTATTGCCAACTTCAATGCAAATATTACAGAATAAAAAATTTTTAAACATCAAAAATCATGACTGATCATCATAATCACCATCATAATCATCATCATATTTTTTTATCTAATGTCACAATACCTGTAGGCGCCATTATTGCCTTTGCAGGAAATGTTGAAAAACACGGTGCAACCGATAGTAAGCCTGATTCCTTTACAACAAAATCTATAGAAAGCTATGGATGGATGGTTTGTGATGGATCGTCTTTAGATAGTAGTAAATACCATGAGTTATACTATGCTTTAGGGAATCTTTATGGCGGTTCTGACGATAAAACGACATTCAATCTTCCCAATTTAAGCGGACAATTTTTAAGAGGTATTGGAAAAGATGATGCCAGTATTGAGAGTCGTACTAAAGCGCCAGGTGGTCAGGAAAACGGTATCGGATCTACACAATTAGATGCGCTTCAGACTCACGAGCATATTTACAGTGAGCCCACTGGAGCTATGCCAGGTGATAAAGGATCGGCTTTTGCAGCGGTTAACCCAAAAGCTTACACAGGACCTCCGACGAATCAGGACAATCCTCCAACAGTCAAAGTCAGTAAATTAGAAACAAGACCTACAAATGTATTTGTAAATTATTTAATAAAATATACTTATAAGCTTCCAATAATGCAGCATACTTTTTAAAAGTAGTACTGCTTTATAATATTGATTGAGAATGACAAAATTATGCGCGCCAAATGTTTTTTTAAATGCAATCAGGGAAGTCGAAAACTGTATAGAGTAGACATTATTAAATAAATTTAAAATTATGATTTATAATTATAAAACTGGTGAGCCAGTAGAAATCTCATCAGTAGGTGCAAACAAAATTTTTCCGGTATTTTATTTTGACAGTGAAAGTAATCTGTTTTTCATATTTCCAAAGGAGAAGGTCATCTACAACTACACACTTGGAGTATTCTTCAAACACGAAGGACATAGTGAGTATAAGGAAATATCCATCAAACCTAAAATCGCTTTAGATAAAATGGGAACGTTAATTGGATATACCCAAGCAGACGACAGTCAGTTACCAACACTCTACTACCAAAATGGCAGATTAACATTACAGCATGGAAACTGTAGGAATATTGGCTGGCATCCCAGAAAGGCGGGATTAAAATATATATGTGGAAACATATTGTATCCAAATAATCCAAAGGTCTTCGAAAGAAAAGGACTATTCAATCTGGATGAATTCAATTTGGCAGTTGCAGCTGTCAATGCAGAAAATTTTGCTGAAAGCAGATTAATCGAATTGTATTATGATGATAAATTAATAATAAAAAGCCGACATGTATCCAGATCACAGTTAATACTTGGTCAGGTTCCTAATTTTGTACTGAATGAAGTTTCACGATTTACAGCAGCTAAAGAATTAAACCCGTCTCCATTTTAATTAGAAATACTGATGAATGAAAAGTCCAACTGAAAAGTTAGATTTTTTATAAATTTTGCGATACGTTTGAATCTGAAGGGGTTTGTAGATAGCTCTAATAAAGAGAAGATCGTTAGGTTTTGTCTTTATAACTTATGTGTCTCAATTATTCTAATAAATTAAGACCAAAAAAAAATCCCGAATTCGATATTTCGATTCGGGATTTTTTATAAGTAAGAATTTCAGAATTATCTTCTTCTTTCTTTGATTTTTGCTTTTTTACCAGTAAGTTCTCTAAAGTAGTAGATACGAGCTCTACGAACTTTACCTCTTTGGTTCAATTCAATTTTTTGAATAGCTGGCATGTTTACTGGGAAGATACGCTCTACACCAACTGCTCCAGACATTTTACGGATTGTAAAAGTTTCAGTAGCACCTGTACCTCTTCTTTGAATTACAACACCTTTAAAAAACTGTGTTCTTGTTTTTTCACCCTCTTTAATTTCGTAGTAAACTGTGATTGTATCTCCAGCTCCGAATACAGGGAAATCTTTTCTAACTGATATTTCGTTGTTTACGAAATCGATTAAATTTGCCATGATAATATAAAATTATGGTTTAAATCTGAGCAACATTCACGGTTTTCGCCAGAGGTTAGTCAAATGTGGGTGCAAAGATAAGGAATAATTGATAATTTACAATGGATAATTGATAAATTTTAAGTTGCTTATTTGGTGTGGTTTATGTGAATGGAATTTTAGTTTTTTATGTTGGACTAAAGCCTGTGCTTTGTCAAATAATAGTACTTTTAGCCTTTAAATATATATCATGTCAAAAGTTACATTTCAGAATAAAAAGGTTCTTATTACCGGCGGTGCTTCGGGTATTGGTAAAATTATGGGAAGAAAAGCACTCGAAAGAGGCGCTTCAAACTTGATTATCTGGGATATTAATGAAGAGGGCTTGTCTCAAGTCAAACAAGAGTTTTCTGGTTATGAGGGAACAGTTACTACTTATGTTGTGGATGTTTCTCAAGTAGAACAAATTATTGATACTGCCTCCAAGGTTAAAACTGAAATTGGTACCATAGATATTTTGATCAATAATGCCGGTATTGTTGTTGGAAAACACTTTCTAGAGCATTCCCATGCTGATATTTCCAAAACGATGTTGATTAATTCTAATGCCTTAATGCATATTACCTTGGAGTTTTTGCAAGGAATGGTAGCTCAAGATTTTGGAGCAGTTTGTAATATTGCTTCGTCTGCAGGTTTGATATCAAATCCGAAAATGTCTGTTTATGCCGCTTCAAAATGGGCTGTAACGGGCTGGAGCGATAGTGTTAGAATTGAAATGAATAGAGCGAAAAAAAATGTTTCGGTCACGACCATTATGCCTTCCTATATTAATACGGGTATGTTTGACGGGGTAAAATCGAAAGTGATTCCTATTTTAGATCCCGAAAAAACGGCCGAAAAAATCATTAAAGCCATTGAAAGTAAAACCAAAATGTTGGCTGTTCCTTTACCATATTGGTTTATCCGATTAACACAAGGAATTTTTCCATTACCTATTTACGAATGGATTATGGATCGTGGTTTGGGTATTTATGATACAATGAATGATTTTAAAGGCAGAAAATAAAAAAGGAGGGACATTGTTCCTCCTTTTCTTTTTATTCTTCTAACAAGTCAGGGCGACGTGTTTTGGTATGTTCATAGGCCATTTCTTCTCGCCATTTCTCAATTTTGGCAAAATGTCCGCTAGTTAAAACTTCTGGTACTTTCCATCCTTTATAATCAGCAGGGCGGGTGTAAATAGGAGGAGAGAGTAAATTATCCTGAAAACTATCGGTCAATGCCGATGTTTCATCACTCAAAACCCCTGGAATCAATCGGATTAAAGCATCAGATAAAACCAATGCACCCAATTCGCCTCCTGATAAAACGTAATCTCCAATCGAAATTTCTTTAGTAATAAAATGATCACGCACTCTTTGATCGACACCTTTATAATGTCCACACAAAATGATAATATTTTCATACATCGACATCGTATTGGCCATTTTTTGGTTCAATGTTTCACCATCAGGTGTCATATAAATGATTTCGTCGTAGGTTCTTTCGTTTTTTAGGTGTGTGATGCAATCGTCAATAGGCTGAATATTCATGACCATTCCTGCTCCACCGCCAAAAGGATAATCATCTACACTTTTTTGTTTGTTCGTGGTATAATCGCGTAAATTATGAAAATGAACTTCTACCAAGCCTTTATCGATAGCTCTTTTCATAATAGAGGCTTCAAAAGGGCTTCGTAATAATTCAGGTAAAACGGTAATGATATCTATGCGCATAAACTATTTTTGAAGGGCAAAGGTACAAACAATATTTTTTGGTTAAATATTCGAAAGTAATTTAATGAGTTTTATATATTAGCCAAAAAAACAAGATGGATATTAAAGACGGTGTAAAATTTGGAAACGGAATAATAAGTGGGTATGCTTCAATTTTTCTAGGAATTTTAACTTTTTTAGGCGTTTTATGTTTTAAATATCCTGAAGAACTAACGACACCTGAATTTAGAGAAGTTTATACTGGTGAATCCATGCGGGTTTTTTTAATGTGTTCCATCATTGCTTCGTTTGTCTTTGCTTTATCGAGTTTTTTAGTTAGTAGCAAACAAAAATTATCGTTAATTGGAATTTTGTTTTGTACGGCAACTATAGTTTTAGGAGGGTTTGATGTTGATGCAAGAGCTGTAGACAAAACGGCATGGCATCTAGGTTTAGATTGGCTTATTCTCGATCTGTTTTTAATGGCTGTCATTTTTGTACCTATTGAAATTGTATTCCCAAAACGAAAAAATCAGCCTACTTTTCATAACGAGTGGCGTACTGATTTGATTTATTTTACGATTAGCCATTTGTTTATTCAGTTTTTTGGAACCATTACACAACAACCGGCAAAACTGTTTTTTGGTGGGATGGGTTTAGATGGTGTCCAACATTTTATACAATCATTGCCATTTGGTGTTGAGTTGTTTTTAGCATTTTTTGTCACCGATTTATTTCAATATTGGACGCATCGCTTTTTTCATAGGCATAGTTTTATGTGGCGTTTTCATTCCGTTCATCATTCTACAGAAAACATGGATTGGTTAGCAGGTTCCCGAACTCATTTTATTGATATTTTTGTTACCCGAAGTATGGCTTTTATTCCATTGTATGTTTTAGGTTTTTCTACAATTACTTTTAATGTTTACGTTATTTTTATGGCAATTCACGCCGTTTTAATTCATGCCAATACACGTATAAATTTTGGCTTTTTGAAGTATATTATTGCAACACCACAATACCATCATTGGCATCATTGTAAAAATCCTAAACATTACGGAAAAAACTTTGCTACGATTTTTCCATTCATTGATAAAATGTTCGGAACGTACTATTTACCCAAAAATGTTTGGCCAGAAGATACCGGTTTATTAGAAGCACATTTTCCAAAAGGATACATAAAACAAGCTGTTTATCCTTTTACAAAAAGCCCATTTGATAAAGATTTAGAAATGACCGAATATTCGGAAAGATAATTAGAGCAAAGTTTTTTTAGGAGCTATGTACTTCGTCAGTTCGCTGCGCTCGTGTCCTGCTGTTCACTATATCTTCCTGTTTTTAAAGAAAAAACAGGAAGGATGCCGTTTCCATCAGGGCTAAACCCCAAATTGATACAAATGATGATCCAAGTGTTTCCACTGTAAATTATCCCATTCTTCTGCAGTCATTTTTCCAAAAAAAGGATGTTTGTGTACTTTTATAGCATTTGTTCCTTCAGTGGCAAAAGTTTTCACTTTTTGGATTAAATCGGCTTTGGTTTGTTCAAAATCATATTGACCAGTTCTGATGAAATCCCTTGCTGTTGGGCTATTTTTTCCAAAATGTTTCGATTTTAGCATCTTACTTTTAATCATTTTTCCTAAAAGTAAAAACAGGAAATTCGATTTTAGTTTTAAATCTCCAGAAGCCACATCGATAGGAGCTTGACAGTGTGAAAGCATTTGATCGACACTCATTTTCCCCCATTTTGGTTGTGATTCTACAGTTAGTTTTTCAATTCTTTCTATTAAGGCTTGATTGTCGGTTGTGTTAAAAATACTCGGCATAATTATTATTTTTTGTTTGCAACCAATGAAAAGACCATTGGGATTTTATTTTCTAAATGTTTGATTCTAAATTTACCTTTTTCGAACTCTTCGGTTTCATTAAAACAATTATAAGGAGAATAATCGTATTCATCGAAAGAATTGATTTCTAATCCTGATTTGATTAAAGCATTTAATACTTCGCTGGTTGGATGATTCCAGCAAACACAGCTGGTTTTAATATCAGCTTCTCTATCGGCATAGGTTCCTTCTTCGTATTCAATAATAGGTTCGATATTGAAATAACTATAAAAAACTTCCTTGAAATTATTGTCATACATCCAAACAATGGGATGAAATTCGGCAAAAACAAATCGACCGCCGGGCTTTAAGAAGTGAGATACTACTTTAGCCCATCTATCTAAATCGGGTAACCACCCAATCGTGCCATAGCTAGTGAAAACAATGTCAAACTTTTCGTCGAGATGATTTTCTAAATCATAAACATTGCAACAGATAAATTCGGCATCCAAATGGAGTTTTTCATTCAATTCAAGTGCTTTGTTAATGGCATTGTCAGATAAATCGACCCCGGTAACTTTTGCTCCTAAACGAGTAAGTGATAACGTATCTTGCCCGAAATGACATTGTAAATGCAATATTTTCTTTCCGGAAATGTCTCCTAAGAGTTTCAGTTCAATATCCATTAATGATGATTTACCTTTTAAAAAAGCTTCGTTATTATAAAAATCAGAAGCAATATGAACATCTGTTTTGTTGTTCCAAGTTTGTCTATTGGTTTCTATGTAGTTTTCAGGTATTTTCATCTTTTACAAATATAATTCCATCTGAATATCCGCTCGATGGTAATCGGTTTCGTCTAATGGCGTTTCCACAAAATGATATTTTCGGTACAAATTTAAAGCCGTGTTTAATTTGGTACTGGACATCAGCATAATTGTGGTTGCCTTTTTTTCTTTGGCAAAATCAATACAGGCGTCCATTAATAAATTGCTTAATTTTTGACCTTGAAATTTTTTATCAACGGCTAATTTAGCCAATTCATATTTAGTGTCATTTACTTTTTGCATGGCCACCGTTCCGGCCACTTCATCGCCAATGATACAAAAGAAAATTTCTCCACCTGGTTTCAAAATGACTTCTTCAATGTTATCAAATACTTCCATATCATGTTGTTCGACAAAAAAGTATTCTTCCAACCATGCTTTGTTTAATGAAATGAACTGATTTTTATATTTCGGATCGTAAGTAATTATTTTAGGCATCATTTGTGCAAATTTTTTGAATAACAAATTTAATGAGATTTCACTTTTAGGTCGTTATATTTCATTTTTATTTATGAAACATTTTAGAGTTATAATTCGTAAATTTGCATTTCAAATTTAAAAATTCAATACGATGCAAGACGGAATTTACGCAAAATTCAATACTACTAAAGGTTCTATTTTAGTAAAACTTACGCATGATTTAACTCCAGGAACGGTAGGTAACTTTGTTGCACTTGCTGAAGGAAATCTTGAAAATAAAGTAAAACCACAAGGTGTAAAATATTACGACGGATTAAAATTTCATAGAGTTATTCCTAACTTCATGATTCAAGGAGGTTGTCCTCTGGGAACAGGAACAGGTGATGCGGGTTATAAATTTGATGATGAGTTTCATCCAAGTTTAAAACACGACAGACCAGGAGTTTTATCTATGGCAAATGCAGGTCCTGGAACGAATGGTTCTCAGTTTTTCATTACTCATGTTCCAACGGATTGGTTGGATGGTAAACACACTGTTTTTGGACATGTAGTTGAAGGTCAAGATGTGGTTGATGCTGTTGAAGGTGATGATATTCTAGAAACTTTAGAAATCATCAGAGTAGGAGCAGAAGCTGAAAAATGGAACGCTGTTGAAGCTTTCAGAACGTTTGAAGGTTCTCGTGCGAAACGTGAAGCTGCCGAAAGAGCTGCTGCCGAAGAAGCAATGGAAAAATTAGCTGCTGGATATGATAAAACCGAAAGTGGATTACGTTATAAAATCATTCAAAAAGGAAACGGAAAACAAGCCGAAGCAGGAAAAACTGTTGCGGTACATTATAAAGGAGCTTTAGAAAACGGAAAAGAATTTGATAACTCTTATTCAAGAAAAAAACCAATCGAATTCCCATTAGGAAGAGGAAATGTAATTGAAGGATGGGACGAAGGTATTGCGTTGTTACAAGTAGGTGACAAGGCACGTTTCGTTATCCCATCACATTTAGGATATGGTTCTCGTGGTGCTGGAGGTGTAATTCCACCAAATGCTACTTTAATTTTTGATGTAGAATTGATGGATGTGAAATAGTAAATTTCAATAAATAAATTCCAAAATCCCAAAGACAAGTGTTTTTGGGATTTTTTTTATACATTTATGCAAATCAAAAAACAAAAAACTATGTTTAAATTAAAAATCCTTGGTATAGCCGTTTTAGGAATAGTGATTTATTCTTGTTCACCAAAAATTGTTGTTCCAACAAAAACCTTCACGATGACACCTGAATTGGCAGAAGGGAAAAATCTTTTCGAAAATAATTGTGCCAAATGCCACAAATTACCACAAGTAACAGAACATACTAAAGAGAAATGGATTCCTATTGTAGATCGTATGGCAAAAAAAGCTAAAATTACAGAGGAACAGGAAAAATTAGTCTACAACTATATTGTTGCCGGATTAGCAGACACAAATCCCATTCGTTAAGTGAATGGGATTTTTTTATTTTCTTATGGTAAAACCTACCGGAATCATCAATTCTCCTTTTTCGAATTTATTGATGTATAACGAAATGGGTTTGTTTTGTCCATCCCATGTTATTTTGTAAATATCTATTACACCAGCACCCATATCGCTTTTTTTCGTAGGGAAAGGGCAGCAAGTATCTATTAATTCAAATGCTATTTTTTCGCCATTAGGCCCCGCTAATGCATTTAAAAAACGAATTTGATTCTTTGTGCCGTCTTCTAAAGAGGTAAAGCCAACATTTACAGGATAATCTTGGTCATACCCATACTTTTTATCGGTTGCCATTTTTGTAATGATGAAACTATTGAAAGCTTCATTCAATGCTGGACCTGGAATTGTGTCATCAATATTCTTAATTGTTGATTTTGTACTTATACAAGAAAGAATTAAAGTCGAAATGAACAGTAAAAGAAGAATTCTGTTTTTCATTATTTGGTGAGAGTTTTAGTTTTAACAAAAAAAGCAACGATGGCAGAAGTTACTGCTCCCATTACTATAGATCCAAATATACCTTGTGCAATATAATTTTTCAAATTAAAATAGGATTCAGCTTCGGCTAGTGTCATGTGATTGGTTCGTACCGCGTAGGCAATTACATTCTTAAAATAATCAGGTGAAATAAAAGTGCTGATGATATATTGCGATAAAGGACTTACTAAAGCAACCAAAGCTGAAATAATCAAACCAGTTTTAAATCCCTGTTTCCAATTCATGTTTCCGTTGTAAAATTTATTCTTTTTCTCGTTTAATGCGATGAAATAAATGATAAACGATGGAATAGCAAATAAATTAGTAAAAATAGGATGCTGATCAATGTAAACGTCATGTAATCCAACTGATTTTTCAATGAACATCCACACTATCATTACTAGAATAAAAATAAGAGCCCACTTAATTTCAACAGCTATATTTTTCATAATGAAAATTTAAATTAATTTCTTAACAAATATAGGAACAAACTTATATTTTTGTGAAAAATATTTCTCAATGGATTTTATCACACAAACATGGCATTGGTCAATTTCAGGATTCTTAATAGGTCTTGTGATGCTTTTATTAACCTATTTTGGAAAAACTTTTGGAATGTCTTCTAATTTAAGAAGTTTGTGCTCTATGACTGGTGTCGGAAAGCACGTTTCTTTTTTTGATTGGGATTGGAAGTCACAACGTTGGAACTTAGCCGTTGTCGTAGGAGCTATGTTAGGCGGATTTGTAGCTGTTCATTTTTTGTCTGATGCTTCAAATGTGGCTATCAATCCAGATACGATTGCTCAATTATCAGCTTTTGGAATCGATGCACCTAACGGAAAAATAGCACCGCAAGTTATGTTTGGAAATGAAGTTTTTCAATCGCCTAAAATGATTTTTATTTTGCTTGTTGGTGGAGTTTTAGTTGGTTTTGGTTCGAGATATGCTGGTGGCTGTACTTCTGGGCATGCTATTTCAGGAATGAGTAATTTACAATTACCATCGTTAAAAGCTGTAATTGGTTTTTTTATTGGCGGATTGATTATGGCTCATTTTATTTTCCCATTATTATTTTAATTATACGTTATGAATTTACTTAAATATATATTTGTTGGTTTCTTTTTTGGAATTATTTTAACCAAATGCGAGGCGGTTTCGTGGTACAGAATTTATGAAATGTTTAAGTTTCAATCATTTCATATGTATGGAATTATTGGGGTGGCTATTGCAACGGGAGTTGTAGGAGTACAAATCATTAAAAGAAAAAATTTGAAAGATATAGATGGTCTTCCTATTAAAATTCAAGACAAAGAAAAGGGTTCTATCCGTTACTGGATTGGTGGAACCATTTTTGGATTGGGTTGGGCTTTAGTTGGCGCTTGCCCAGGACCTATTTTTATATTACTTGGTGCTGGTTTTATGAGTGTAGGCATTATATTAATAGGTGCGCTTTTAGGGACTTTTATATATGGTGTTTTGAAAGATAAATTACCACATTAATATGCATTTATCTTTTTCGATGAAGCAAAAGTTGCTTAGTCGTTTAGTTTGTATAAAAAAAGGGAAGCAATTGCTTCCCTTTTTTATATTATTTTTAAACGGTTCTCTGAACCACTTCAAATAGAGTTCCGTCCTCACACTTCAAAGTCTTTGAAGGGTATTTCATTAATAAAGCGTAATCATGAGTAGCCATAATTACAGTTTTACCATTCTGATTAATTTTTTTAAGTACTTCCATAACCTCTACACTAGTTTGAGGATCTAAATTTCCAGTAGGCTCGTCAGCAAGAATCAATTCAGGATCGTTCAATAAAGCTCTGGCGATAGCCACACGTTGTTGTTCTCCACCAGATAATTGATGAGGCATTTTGTTAGCCCAGTTTTTCATACCAACTTTATCTAAAACTTCATCAATTTTTGCTTGCATTTCATTTTCATCAGTCCATCCAGTTGCTTTCAATACAAAATGCATATTCGCATTGACTGAACGGTCTGGTAATAACTTAAAATCTTGGAAAACAATTCCAATTTTTCTTCTCAAGTAAGGAATGTCATTATCTATCAATCCATTCAAGTCATAATCAACAATGGTTCCTTCACCATCAGTTAATGGTAAATCGGCATAAAGAGTTTTCATAAAACTACTTTTTCCTGAACCGGTTTTTCCAATAACATATAAAAATTCACCTGGGTTAACTTTTAGGTTAACATCCGATAAAATTCTATTTCCTTCCTGATATATGTTTACGTTTTCTAACGATAATATGGTTTGTGACATGATAATGGTATATTTATTTCGTAAAAGTAATAAGTTAACGTTCTTATTCAAAATAAATTTGAGTATTGTGATTAAATTAAGATACTAAACACTTTTTTTCATCGTTTAAAGAGGTAAGAAAATCTTATATTTGAATTCTAAAAAATCCTTTTTCATGCAGAAATTCCCAATCGCAATCCTTTTCGTTTTTTTATTTGGTTGTACGACTGCTTTTGGTCAACAATCTGAAGTTTATACCAATAATTTTTTCGAATATAATAGAGCTTTGGCTTTGTATAAAAACAAACAGTACCAATCGGCTCAGATTATTTTTGATAAAATAAAACAGAGCGAAAATATTGAGCTTGAATCTGATTGTGCTTATTATAGCGCCAATTGTGCCATACGATTAAATCAGGCGAATGCTGATGAGAAAATGGAAAGCTTTATCAAAAATTATCCAACAAGTACAAAGCACAATTTAGCCTATACCGAAGTAGCAACGTATTATTTTGAACAAGGGAAATATCCTCAAGCACTAGAATGGTTTGATAAAGTAGAAGAAGCAAGTCTGACCAAAGACGATTTAGACAAATACAATTTTTATAAAGGATATAGTTTTTTCAATTCAGGAAAAAAGAAAGAAGCGACTCAATACTTCAATAAAGTAGTTAATTCTCCGGAATATGGCTCGCAAGCCAAATATTATTTAGGATTCTTAGCTTATGAAGGAGACGATTATAAAGAAGCAACCAAGTATTTCGATCAGGTTTCGGGAGAAGAAAAATACAAAGAAAAATTATCTTATTTCCAAGCAGATATGAACTTCAAGCTTGGAAAATTTGACAAAGCCATCGAATTAGGACAAACCGCAATGGCAGGATCCAATGCGATGGAAAAATCAGAATTGAATAAAATCATTGGAGAAAGTTATTTCAATTTGAAACAATACGACAAAGCCATTCCTTTTTTAAAAGAATACAAAGGCAAAAAAGGCAAGTGGAATAACACCGATTATTACCAGTTGGGATACGCGTATTACAAGCAAAACGATTTCGAAAATGCCATAGCACAATTCAATAAAATTATTGGAGGAAACGATGCTGTTGCCCAAAATGCGTACTACCATTTGGGAGAAAGTTATCTCAAAACAGATAAAAAACAGCAAGCTTTAAACGCATTTAAAAATGCATCCGAAATGACTTTTGATGTCAAAATTCAAGAAGATGCTTATCTAAACTATGCGCGTTTGAGTTATGATATTGGAAATTCCTATCAAAGCACACCCGATGTTTTAAATGGATTCATGACCAAATATCCAAACAATCCAAATAAGCCTGAAATTGAAAATTTGCTGATTAATTCATACATCACTTCTAAAAATTACAAAGAGGCATTGACTTTATTGGAAAAAAACAAATCATTCGGGAATAAAGTGGCGTACCAAAAAGTGTCTTTTTATCGCGGTTTAGAATTATTTACCGATGGAAATTACAAAGATGCCTTAGCCATTTTTAAAAAATCAATTGTAGAGCAAAAAGATGCTAAATTCTCAGCTCGTGGTACTTTCTGGAAAGCGGAAACGGAATATGTTTTAGATGATTTTTCGAATGCATTATTAAGTTTCAAACAGTTTTTAGGGTATCCAGAAGCGAAAGAAACTCCAGAATTCAAAAATGCCAATTACAATATAGCGTATTCTCATTTTAAACTGAAAGAATACGATCAGGCTGGAGATTATTTTCAAAAGTATATTGAAGTTTCACGAGATGACAAAACACGTTTAACCGATGCTTACTTGCGTTTGGCTGACAGCCGATTTGTAATGACCAAATATACCGCAGCGATGGAAGCCTACGATAAAGCCATCAATTTAAAAACGGTTGATGTTGATTATGCTGCCTATCAAAAAGCCATCAGTTATGGTTTTATGGGTAAAAATGATAAAAAAATTGCCGATTTTAATCAGTTCTTAAAAGTATATCCAAACTCACAATATCGTGACGATGCTTTGTTTGAATTGGCTAATACCTATACTGCCGAAAACGAAACAGCTTCGGCGATTAAAACCTACGATCAATTGATTTCGGAATTCAGGTCTGGAAGCTACACTTCAAAAGCGATTCTTCGTCAAGGATTGATATATTACAATGCAGATAAAGATGACTTGGCTTTAACCAAATTCAAAAAAGTAGTGGCTGATTTTCCAAAATCAGATGAAGCTTTGGAAGCAGTTAAAACCGCAAGACTAATTTATGTGGATAAAGGACGTGTAGATGAATATGCTGCTTGGGTAAAAACATTAGATTTTGTAGAAGTTTCTGATGCAGAACTTGACAATGACTCATGGGAAGCTGCTGAAAAGCAATATTTGCAAGGAAATACCAAACAAGCGATTTCAAATCTTGCTAGTTATATAAAAGCGTTTCCAAACGGACTTCATTCCTTAAAAGCGAATTTTTACTTGGCCGATTCTTATTACAAAGAAGGTTCTATTAACAATTCAATTCCAAGTTATGAGTATGTGATTTCTAAATCACGAAGCGAGTATACAGAACAATCATTGTCTCGTTTATGCGAAATTTTCATTAAAGGAGAAAAATACGATAAAGCGATTCCAGTTTTACTTCGTTTAGAGGCTGAAGCCGATTTCCCTCAGAATAAAACCTACGCACAAGCCAATTTAATGAAAGCGTATTACGACGGAAAAGATTATGCTAAAGCGGTGGTTTATGCTGATAAAGTGTTGGCCAATCCTAAAACCGACGACAAAATTAAGAGTGATGCTCAAATCATCGTAGCCCGTTCGGCAATTCAAGTTAATGACGAAGTAAAGGCCAAAGAAGCCTATGCCAAATTACAGAAAATTGCCAAAGGAGAACTCGCTGCCGAAGCTTTATTCTACGATGCATACTTTAAAAATAAAGATGGAAAATTCGAAGATTCTAATAAAGTAGTTCAAAAATTAGCCAAAGATTATTCCGGCTATAAATATTTTGGTGCCAAAGGATTAGTTGTAATGGCCAAAAACTTCTACGGATTAAAAGACAGTTTCCAAGCCACCTACATTCTAGAAAGTGTCATTAAAAATTTCAAAGAGTATACTGATGTAGTAGAAGAAGCTCAAAAAGAATTGAATTTCATCAAAACCGAAGAAGCCAAAACAAATTCATCGATTACAAAATAACAACTCTGATTTAGCCATAAGAATATTAAGTTAATGTTACACTGAGCCTGTCGAAGTGCTTATTAAATGAAATATATGAAATTCAAATCTCAACATAAAATTGCAATACTAATCCTTTTAGTAACCCAAATTTCTTTCGCTCAAAAGAAAGACGAAAACATTGGAACCGAAGTAGTAAACGTTGTAAAACCGTATTCGCCAACCGTTTCTGATGCGTTTAAAGTGAAAGAGATCCCTTCGTTAGACGATAATGAAACAAACAAAAAAGAAGAAATAAAATACCAGATTTTCTCTTTTCCGGTAGCGTCAACATTTACGCCGTCAAAAGGAAAAGCGGCTGGGGTAGATAAAGCCAAACAAGAAAAATTATATCCCAATTATGCTACTTTAGGCTTCGGGAATTACGGAACTATTATTGGGGAATTGTTTGTAACCCACGAATTGGATAACTATCAATACGTAGGTGGAATGTTTCGTCACCAATCGTCACAAGGCGGAATAAAAGACGTTGTTCTAGACGATAAATTTTTCCAAACTTCTCTAAATGCGATGTATGGTTACAACCGAGGAAATACAAACTTTAAAATTGATTTAGGGTATAAAAGAGAAGGGTACAATTGGTATGGTTTGCCTTTAGAAAATCCAAACTTCACGAATATGCGATTGGATACCATCAATCCAAAACACAAGTACAATACAATTACGGTAGGCTCAGAATTAGCTATTTCAGATAGTTTTTTCGAAAAAGCCAATGTTAATTATATAGGATTTACCGATGATTACGGTTCAAAAGAAAACAGATTTATAATTAAACCTGCTTTTAAATTTGATTTTGACGACACGGTAATCAAAGCCAAATTCAATTTAGATTATCTCAACACCACTTTCGATACGTATTATTTAAAAGAATATCCAGTTGCAGGTGTTTCAACAAATATTGAGAAATCGAATCTAATTTTTAGCGCTAATCCCAGTTTTCAAATCTTAAAAGACGATTTATCTATCGAATTAGGAGCAGAGGTAGCCTATTTTTCAAGAATGAAGGATGTATATGGTGGTGTGAAATATGATTTAAGCAATGAATTTTTTATTTATCCTAAGATTAAAGCCTCTTATAAACTGGTAGGAGACCTAATGGTATTTTTTGCTGGAGCTGAAGGTGGTTTGAAGCAAAATACATATGAAAACTTAGTCGGTCAAAATAAATTTTTGTCACCAACATTGTTCTTAGAACCGACCGATAATCAATACAATATTTATGGAGGTTTAAAAGGAAAATTAGCCAATGCCGTAGCTTATAATTTGAAAGCATCGTACGATTCATCTAAAAACACACCTTTGTTTAAAACGAATCCGTTGTTGTCAGCACCATCACAAAATTACAGTTATGGAAATTCTTTCGAGGTGGTTTACGATAACATGAAAACGATTTCATTTTTTGGAGAATTAAAGGCTGATGTAAACAAAAATGTAACCATAGGTTTAAATGCTGAGGTAAATGATTACTCAACAGATTTTGAAAAAGAAGCATGGAATTTACCCACTCTAAAAGCCTCTTTTACAACCGATTTTAATATTGGAAAAAAATGGTATGCTGGAACACAATTGTTTTATGTAGGTGAAAGAAAAGACATGTTTACCAACTATCAATTATTTCCATTTCCAGATGAAGTACAAACTTTGGATGCTTATTTCGATATTAACGCCCATATTGGGTACAAACACAACGAACGTTTAACGGCTTTTATCAAAGGAAATAATCTGGCCAATCAAAACTACAACCGTTGGTTAAACTATCCAGTACAAGGTGCACAAGTAATTATTGGAGCGAGTTATAAATTCGATTTCTAATTTTCAACCACTTTATTAAAACATGCCAAATCTGCGCGCCAATAAAAAATGAATCTCA
Organism: Flavobacterium sp.; assembly: GCA_030153045.1. Classification (GTDB taxonomy): domain Bacteria; phylum Bacteroidota; class Bacteroidia; order Flavobacteriales; family Flavobacteriaceae; genus Flavobacterium. The sequence continues at coordinate 36,601 of JASLID010000108.1, read as the reverse complement.
AGCAAAAAATCCATTCCCAATACCTTCAACTCGTTCAAGATAAAATCGATGTTTTTCAAGACATGATTTCAGCACTCACCGAAGATTCCAAAAACGATGCCAAAGGTTCAGCAGGCGACAAGCACGAAACGGCATTGTCTATGATGCATATCGAACAGGAAAAACTCACCAACAAACTCAAAGAAGCTATTGAGCAAAAGGCGGTTTTAGATAAAATAGATTCTAATCAAATCACAACAAAAGTCGCTTTGGGAAGTCTGGTAAAAACAAACACTTTGACTGTTTATATCAGTACCGCTTTGCCTAAAATCAATATTGAAAATCAAAACATCTTCGCGATTTCTCCACAATCACCATTAGGAAGTCAATTAATGGGAAATCAAATTGGACACACATTTGAAGTCAATAATTCAAAATTCATCATTGAAAATATTGAATAAAACCATATTTTCGTGCTCAAAACCAAACACAATGCAACTGAAACAACTTGTTTTTTCTCTTTTTGTATTATCAACAACTCTTCAAGCACAAAAAAAGCTTCCAGCCGATTTAATTGTAACCAATGCCAAAGTGTATACAGTCAATAAAAATTTTGATGTTGTTGAAGCTTTTGCTGTAAAAAGTGGAAAAGTTATTGCTATTGGTACTTCAGCGGAAATCAATAAAAAATACATTTCAAAAAATAATATAAACGCTTCTGAGAAATATATTTATCCTGGGTTTTATGACGCTCATGCTCATTTTTATAGCTTCGGAATGAATTTACAGCGTGTTAATTTACGTGGTACTCAAAGTTTTCAGGAAGTCATCGATAAAGTGATTGCTTTCCAAAAAGAGAAAAATGTCAATTTCATCCAAGGAAGAGGTTGGGATCAAAACGATTGGAAAGTAAAAGAATTTCCAACCAAAGAACTATTAGATAAACTTTTTCCAAACACCCCTGTTGCCTTAACTCGAATTGATGGTCACGCCTTATTGGCCAACAGTAAAGCGTTAGAGTTAGCTGGAATTACTGTTAAAACGAAAGCAGAAGGTGGTCAAATCGAAATTAAAAACGGACAACTAACAGGAATTCTAGTGGATAATCCTATGGAATTGGTCTATAATATTATTCCAAAACCAAATAGAACCACTCAAATTGCTGCGTTAAAAGACGCTCAAAAAGAAATGTTCCATTACGGATTAACGACCATCAACGAAGCCGGATTAGAAAAAGAAACCATCGACTTAATTGACAGTCTACAACAAGAAAATGCATTAGACATCAATATTTACGCTATGGTTGCCGCTTCAAAAAACAATGTCGATTACTATACCCAACTCGGTATTTACAAAACCGATAAATTAAACGTTCGTTCCTTCAAATTTATGGGTGATGGTGCCTTGGGTTCGCGTGGCGCTTGTTTGCAAAAAGAATATTCGGATAAGCACAATCACTTCGGAGCATTGCTTTCTCCTGTTTCTGAAATCAAACAAATCGCAAAACAAATCGCCGAATCAGATTATCAAATGAATACCCACGCTATTGGCGATTCAACAAATACGGTTTTATTAAACATTTATAAAGAAGTTTTAACAGGAAAACCAGACCGTCGTTGGAAAATTGAACATGCGCAAGTCATGCGCGAACAAGATTTCGATTATTTTAAATTAGGTATCATTCCATCGGTTCAACCTACACACGCGACATCCGACATGTATTGGGCACAAGATCGTTTAGGTAAAGACCGCGTCAAAAATTCATACGCCTACAAAAAAATGTTAGACAAAGCAGGTTTGGTGGCGCTTGGAACTGATTTTCCCATTGAAGAAGTCAACCCAATGTTTACCTTCTATGCTGCCGTAGCTCGAAAGGACCTAAAAAACTTCCCAGAAGGTGGTTTTCAAATAGAAAATGCTTTAACCCGCGAAGAGACCCTAAAAGGAATGACCATTTGGGCAGCGTATTCCAATTTTGAAGAAAACGAAAAAGGAAGCCTCGAAGTAGGCAAATGGGCCGATTTTACCATCTTTGAATCCGATATCATGACGATGGACATTGACGGCATTCCATACACCAAACCATTGAATACTTTTATCAAAGGAATTCGTGTTAAATAGAAATAAACTCTTATGCTATGACTAAAATTCAAAAACTATTACTGCTATTTTTTGTCAGTTTTAATTCTTTTTCTCAAAATTCTGAATTTAAAGTTTATGAAAATGGCTTGATATATTCTGATTTTACGGTTAAAAAACTTAAAAAATGTGTTGACTCTTTGGAACTTAAGTATAAAAGTTGCCAACCGCAGGATTTTTACAGTTTGAAGCAATCGACAGCTAATTATGTTCTTTTGAAAAAGTCTAAAGTAAAAGAAGCAAAAAAGGATATAGATGCTGGTATATCCTTTGAAGATTTTAAAAAAAAATATCCTAAAGCTGAAGTTGTAGAAAAGCTTCCGGTTGCATATTTTCTTGCTAGAGATTACGATAATAGTAAAGAGAAGAGTATTGATATTTCAAGTATCGAAATAGGGGAGTATGATGCGCATACTATAAATATCAGTTTAGAAAAGTTTAAAGAAAAGTTAGGAGGAAAATGGGTCTATGAGTATAGTAAAAAAGAGAGCTACTCAAGTGAGTTTATCAGCGCTTTTTATTTGATTGAGAATTTTAGTTCTAAAAAAATAGATGAAAAGTATGCTAAGCTAATTCAGTATTCAGAATGTCTTACTGATACTACTTCAAATGTTTTTTATGATGAAGCTAAAGATGACAGAAATTATAATGAATCTTCCAGTGATGTTTTTAAGTTTAATGAATATGTTGAAAATGTACTAAAACGACCTTCAATTGAGGATAGAAAATATGAGATTTTATTTGGTTTTGATGAGGATTTTAATGAAAAGAAAAGAAATAAAAATGAGCAAGAAGAAAGGGATAAATTAAAAACCAAAATCGAAGCCGAATTCAAGATTTTTGAAGATAAAATGAAAGATTGGGAATCGAAAAGACTTATGCGTATCGATTCTTTAAAAAATACGGATGCCAATTTCACTGTTATGTTGAATAAAGGGTATGAAGATGCTTTAAAAAAATCAAACTCTAATGATGGTTTTGAAGAGTTGGTCGGAATTTATATTTCAAAAGAAGCTGCTTTGGAGTTAAAAAGAAGAAGAAGAGTAGTTGGAGGATGTAGTATGGATATGAGTCCAAGAATTCATGCTAAAAATATTGCGATATTATCTGCAGAAACGGCCAAATGGGAAGTTTTCCTAAAAGCGCATCTGAACATAATGAATGACAGATTTGATAGAATTAGCGATGGAAGTTATGCTTACGGGGCTAGAAATTCCTACATCAAGGAACTTGAGGTTTTAGATATCGATGTTCTGAATTTGATCTTAGGAACGGTTTTAAGAATTGATAATCCTACCAAAAATCATTATTATGCAAGTATTTCTAGAATTGGAAGGGCTTTAAGTGAAAGCAAAGATAGAAAAACCTTGGAAAGTAGAATGTCAGAGTTTATTGAGGATAATAACTTGGACGATTTTAACAGAATAATGATGTACTATCTATTTTTGAATTATAATAGCTATTTGGAAAATGGAGTTGAGAAAAAAGAGAATATAGAAAAATTAAAAAATTCGGTAGCTAAAATGCCTGATTATATCTCTAACAAAATACAATTTAAGTAATACTTTATAGCCAGTCAAACAGACTGGCTTTTTATTTCCAAATAATAATCTCAAACTTTTCTGTATAAAATAAAACCTATTTTATTACATTTTATTTCTTTTAATTCTTTTTTAGTTGTAATTTATAACCAAATAATATTATTTGATTTAAATAACAAATCATATTGTGCAATTTTGTTTCAGAAATAAATAATTATAAACATATCGGTTTAAAACTTTAAGTGATTAAACCAAAAACTAAACAAAATTATCATGTGCGGAATATTAGCCATTATCGGAAAAGGAAAAGATGTTGAATTAGTAAAAACCATGTCAAAAAGAATGTCACATCGCGGACCAGACGAAAGCGATTTACACATTACTGAAAACGGACATATTTTAAGCCACGAGCGTTTGTCAATTATCGACTTGCATTCGGGTCGTCAACCTATACAAGGTACTTCAACAGCTTATATGATTCATAATGGTGAAATATACAATCATCAGGAATTACGTGATGGAATTTTAAAACACCACACATTCAGAACCAAATCGGATTCTGAAGTGATTGTGCATTTGTACGAAGAATTCGGTTATGACTTTTTAGATAAATTAGATGGCGATTTTGCTTTTGTGGTAATCGATGGTGATGATTTTATTGCCGGTCGTGATCCGCTGGGTGTAAAACCTTTGTATTACGGAATTGACGAACGTGGACGCATGTATTTTGCTTCGGAAATGAAACCTATTGCAGATCAATGTAAAACATTTTCAACTTTTCCTCCGGGACATTTTTATACACCAAAAACAGGTTTTATAAAATACTACAAGCCAGAATATGAAGATTATGCCAAAGCGGATCAGGAATTAGATTTGACTTTATTAAGAGAAACTTTAACCGAAGCGACCCGTAAAAGATTGATGAGCGATGTACCTATTGGTGTATTGCTTTCTGGAGGATTGGATTCGTCTTTAACATCGTCAATCGCTGCTCGATTATTGAAAGAAAAAGGCAAAAAACTGCATTCATTCTCGATTGGTTTAGATGCTGAAGCGCCAGATGCGAAAGCGGCTCGTAAAGTAGCTGAATTTTTAGGGACAGAGCACCACGAAATTCATTTCACTATCGAACAAGGAATTGAAATTTTGGACAAATTGATTTGGCATTTGGAGACTTATGATGTGACATCAGTAAGGGCCAGCACACCGATGTATTTCTTGTCGAAAGCGATTACCGATATGGGAATTAAAGTGGTTTTGTCAGGTGAAGGTGCTGATGAGGTTTTTGGAGGGTATTTGTATTTCAGAAATGCACCATCAACAGAGGATTTTCAAAAGGAAACCATCGAAAGAATTCAGAAATTGTTTACTGCCGATTTGCTTCGTGCCGATAAATCCACCATGGCGCACGGACTTGAAGCCAGAGTGCCATTTTTAGACAAAGCTTTCTTAGACGTAGCGGTACGAATTAAAGCCGAAGAAAAATTGCCTAAAACCTATGATGGAAAAGAAAAATATATTTTAAGAAAAGCATTTGATACGCCTGACAACCCATATCTTCCGGATGAAGTATTATGGCGTCAGAAAGAACAATTCTCGGATGGAGTAGGGTACAACTGGATTGATACACTAATTGAGTATTGTGCTTCACAAGTAACTGACGAGCAATTGGAAAGCGCTTCAAAATTATTTCCGTACAATACACCGGTAACAAAAGAAGCATATTATTACCGTTCTATTTTTCATAAATATTATCCACAAGTCAGCGCTGCCGAAACGGTGCGCAAATGGATACCTAAATGGCAAGAAAACACCGATCCAAGTGGAAGAGCCAACGCAGCCCACGTAAAAGCGGATACTGAAATTGCTAAAATTGGAATGGCAGTATAACCATTTAAGTATTTTTATAAAGTGCCTCGAATTTCGGGGCGCTTTTTATTGAAAACTATTCGTAAAATGCAACTTAACGTTTCATTTGCAGATTTAATTTCTATAATGTAATACATTTGAGGTTTAGTACAGAAAACAAGCTAATAATGGAAGCATTAATAAACTATTTCGAAAAATTCCTTCCTCTGTCAAAGGAGGCGAAAATAGTATTGAAAGCCATTTGTACTAATTTGTCAGTTAAAAAAAATGAAATCCTGCAGCCTATTGGCTTTAGCTGTAAAACCATTTACTTTCTTAAATCAGGTATTGCAAGAATTTATTATTTCAAAGACGGTATAGATATTACTGAACATTTTGCTTTTCAAGATGATATTATTGCTCGTGTTGAAAGCTTATTTACAGGCAAACCATCACAAAAAGCCATTCAGATTTTAGAAGATGCCGAAATTATTGCTATCAATGCCACTCAACTTTTTAAATTGTACGATACACATCCCGAAATTGAAAGACTTTTTCGTTTAATTTTCGAAGCTGCTCATGTGGATACCATTCGACGAATGGAAGGTATTCAATTCCACAGCGCTGAAGAGCGCTATTTGGCATTACTTAAAGAAACCAAAATTGTTCAGAAAATCCCATTAAAACACATCGCCTCTTATCTAGGTATTACACAGGTAAGCTTGAGCAGAATAAGATCACACGTAAAGTAATTATTTATCAAATGTTAAAGGATTAGGTTTTTCTTTTGTTGAAATTTGTTGAAGATTTAAAAGGCTATTCAGCAGAAACATGAAACAGTCTTATTCATTGCAATCATAATATGTTTACCTGTGCTTAGGAAATACAAATCGTGATCAGAACCATGAACATTGAAGGATGCTGAGAATATTTAAAAATAATAGCGAGTTGTAGCCCGAGTTTTCAGTATCATTTTCAATACTAAAAGAAATGAAGTTTCTTACAGCATTAAAGACTATAGTAAAATGAAAAAAGTACTAATTATAATCAACGAAGCTCCATACGGTTCTGAAAAAGCATATAATGCTATGCGAATTGCCAACCAAATCAATAAAGACTATCCTGAAACAGAAGTAGTTATTTTTCTAATTGCCGATGGTGTAAATTGTGCTATAATCAATCAAAATACACCAAACGGATATTATAATATTGAGAGGATGTTAAAACTGTCCCTTAATAAAAATGCAAGGCTTTTGCTTTGTGCAAGCTGCTTGGAAGCTAGAGGATTAAAGGATGTTTCTTTAATCGAAAAATCAGAAATCAGTTCAATGGCAGAATTGACAAAAAACATAATGGAGACTGATAAAGTTCTAACTTTTTAATAAATATGGAAAACGTAAAACTGGGTTTAAAAGAAAACTGGAAACAATTCACCATTTTAGTTATTGTAAATGCCTTTGTTGGTGGTATGATTGGTATGGAAAGAAGTATATTTCCACAATTTGCAGCCGATGTATTCGGAGTGGCATCAAAAACGGCAATTTTATCCTTCATTACTGCATTTGGAATTACAAAAGCGATTACCAATTATTTTACGGGAAAATTGGCTAACAGATTTGGAAGAAAGAATTTATTGCTTTTTGGGTGGTTTTTAGCCATTCCCATTCCGTTTATTTTGATGAATGCTTCAAGTTGGAATTGGGTTATTTTCGCTAATGTACTGTTAGGGGTAAGTCAAGGTTTAACATGGAGCAGTACTGTGGTAATGAAAATTGATTTGGTAGGCGAAAAAGACAGGGGTTTGGCTATGGGGCTAAATGAGTTTGCTGGGTATTTTGCCGTAGGTGTTGTTGCTTTTTTATCAGGATTTGTAGCTAATAAGTACGGAATAACTCCATATCCTTTTTATATTGGGGTTGTAATTTCAATCATAGGATTTATTTTAACCCTCTTTTGGATAAAAGATACCAGAGTATTCGTTCACAAGGAGAGTGTTTCAGATACAACAGGACATTTGGATAACGTGTTTCTGGAGACAACATTTAAAAACAAAACATTAAGTGCTGTAACACAAGCAGGTTTAGTAAACAATCTAAATGACGGAATGATTTGGGGATTATTCCCAATAGTATTACTATCTCTAAAATACAACACCGAAAATATAGGGGTCATAACAGCAATTTATCCCACTGTTTGGGGGATAGGGCAGCTTTTTACCGGAAAAATGTCTGACATATATTCAAAAAAAGCAATGTTGTTTTGGGGAATGTTATTACAAGGTTTAGCGATATTGGTTATTCCTTTTTGTACAGGCTTTTTTATGTTGGCTGCTATATCTACAATTTTAGGATTAGGAACAGCCTTGGTTTATCCAACATTTCTAGCAACCATAGCGCAGGCAACAAGTCCAAAGCAACGAGCGGAAAGCATTGGGACATTTCGTTTGTGGAGGGATTTAGGATACGCTTTCGGAGCCATTATTTCTGGAATAACTGCCGATGTGTTTGGGGTGGAATATGCCATTTTCCTTATCGGAGGAATAACAATATTTTCATCATTAATAATTAAATTTCGTATGCAGGAAAATACTATTGCAACCAAGAAATGTATAGAAGTTCAAGATATAAAAAGAGCTATTCAGAACAATAAGAAAATACAAATTATTGACGTGCGGTCAATAGAAGAGTTTAATCAGGCACACATACCAATTGCAATTAATATTCCTGTAACAGAAATCGAAAAACAATTAAGTAGCTTTGATAAGAACATCCTTTACATTACAGCTTGTGGTAAAGGAGGCGGCCGTTCTTCTGAGGGAGCAAAATTACTAAACAGTTTAGGGTATAATGCTGTTTGGCTTTGTGGCGGAACAATTAACTGGTTAAATACTAACTAATTGAGAAGCGCTCTTTTAGGTAAGTTATCTATGATAAATAAGGGGCTTTAAGCAACATATCACCTATTTAGTATAAACTACAAAAATTGGAATGACTGTGTAAAACCATTTAAGTATTTTTATAAAGTTATAAGCGCCTCGAATTTCGGGGCACTTTTTTATTGGAAAACTATTTGTAAAGTTTAATGTTTTATCTAATTATCCATTTAACAAGATATTACCAATTTAGTACTATTTTTTTTATAGCTTTGTTTTACAATTTCATATAAATGAAAAATTTTCATATTTTATTACTAGTTCTATTTGGTTTCTTATTGATACCAAGTACTGCTTTTGCGTGTAAAAAAAAGAGTAATCAAATGAAAAATTCATGTTGCAGTAAAGAAATTACTTTAAAAAACGAGAAAAAATCATGCTGTAATGAAAAGGAAAAATCTAAAAAAGAATGTAGCGGAAAATGCGGTCATTCCAACTGTACCACTTCAACTGCTCAAGTAAGTTTAATCGCTTTCAACGAAATTGAATTTAAAGCAAATCTTTTCGACTTTGCTGATAAAAAGCCAAAAAATTATCATAATGAAACCAACATTTCCTCCGGTTTCTATTCTGTTTGGTCACCTCCAAAAATAAATTAATATGATTCTCTGACAGTCATAAGTCTGTCTCATTGATTGCATAAGAATGCTTTCAAAATCATTAAGTCATAAAATTTTAAATTTACAAGACGAAAGGGAATTCACAAATTCCATTCAACATAAAACTTTTCAAAATGAAAAAATCAATATCAAGAATACTGGTAGCAATGATTGTATTGTTATCATTCACAGCATGCGAAGCACAAATTAAAGACGCTAAAACCGAAAGTGTAAAAATCTACGGCAACTGTGATATGTGTAAAGAAACGATTGAAAAAGCAGGAAATATCAAGAAGTTAGCTAAAGTAGATTGGAATACAGATTCCAAAATAGCTACCATAACCTATGATGCTAAAAAAACAAATCAGGATGAAATCTTAAAACGTATTGCATTAGCTGGCTATGACAGTGATAAATTTCTCGCTCCGGATGATGTCTATTCAAAACTTCCTGAATGTTGCCAATATAAAAGAGAAGCAAAAATTGCTGTAAAAACAGCAGCTCTGGAAAATCATGCCAATCATTCTGAAGAAGCTAAAGTAGAAAATCAAGAGGCCAATCCACTCAAAGCAGTTTCTGATAATTATTTTGCAGTAAAAGATGCGCTGGTAAAAACGGATGGAAACGTTGCGTCCGTTAAAGCGAAAGATTTGTTGAAGAGTATAAATGCTGTAAAAATGGATCAATTGGAAATGAATGTTCACACCGTATGGATGAAAATTCTGAATGATTTAAAAGAACATACAGAGCATATAGCCAACACAAAAGACATCAAACGCCAACGCGATCATTTCATGGATTTATCAAAAGACATGTATGAAGTAATGAAAGCCTCAAAATCAGAAACGCCTACATATTATCAGTTTTGCCCCATGGCTAATGATGGTAAAGGTGCTAATTGGCTGAGTAAAGAAAATACCATCAAGAATCCTTATTATGGATCACAAATGTTGAGTTGCGGAAAAACGGTTGAAACCTTAAAATAAATGAAGCTCTATATCAAAAATATGGTTTGTGGACGATGTAAAATGGTAGTGAAGTCCGAGTTTGAACAACTTGGGCTTCCCACTATTTCTGTAGAATTAGGTGAAGTGGAATTGGAAAAGGATATTTCAGAAAAGCAGAAACAGGAATTGCTTCAACGACTTCGATTGTTGGGTTTCGATTTGATTGATGATAAAAAAAGCAAAACGATAGAAAAAATAAAAACCTTAATTATCGATTTGGTTCACCATAAAAATAACGAACTGAAAGGGAATCTGTCAGACTATTTATCAAAAAACCTGTTTCAAGATTACAATACATTAAGCAGTCTTTTCTCCGAAGTAGAAGGTACCACCATTGAAAAATATTTTATCAATCAGAAAATTGAAAAGGTAAAAGAACTAATCATCTACAACGAATTGATACTAAGCGAAATTGCATATTCATTAAATTACAGCACTGTTGCGCATTTAAGCAACCAATTCAAAAAAGTTACCGGTTTTACGCCAACCTATTTTAAGCAACTGAAGGATAAAAAGCGAAAACAGATCGAAAATCTGTAAATCTGGCAAATCATTCTCAAAATTGTGCAACACAAAATTGACATTGCTTCGGAAATTTGCATTGTATTAATAGTAAAAAATAAAACAATGACACACAAATATCAGTTAACCGGAATGACATGCAGCAGTTGTGAAGCAAAAGTAAAATCAGCTTTACTAATGGTGGAAAATGTCACTAAAGTGGAAGTTTCTAAAGAAGATAATTCGGCCACCATTACTATGGACAAGCATGTGGCGCTATCCGATTTCCAAAAAGCATTAGACAGTAAGTATCAAATTTCGGCCATCAGTCATAATGAAACGGCAGAACAGGCAAAATCCTGGTTTGAAACATACAAACCAATACTATTGATCTTCTTTTACATTAGTTTGGTTACCGTTCTCATTCAGTTGAAAAATGAAAATTTCAATGGTATGGAATGGATGCGTCATTTTATGGCGGGTTTCTTTTTAATTTTTTCTTTTTTCAAATTGCTGAACTTAAAAGGCTTTGCAGAAAGTTATGTGATGTACGATGTTTTGGCTAAAAAAATTCCGGTTTGGGCCTATGTTTACGCTTTTGTAGAATTGGGTTTAGGTATTGCTAACGTAATCGATTTTAATCCGATAGTGACTAATAGTATTACATTAATTGTAATGACAGTAAGTATTATTGGTGTATTGCAATCGGTATTAAATAAAAAGAAAATCCAATGTGCTTGTTTAGGAGCTATTTTCAATTTGCCAATGAGTACAGTTACAATTATTGAAGATGCTCTAATGATACTTATGAGTGGAGTTATGATAATAAGCTTAATTTAAAAATGAAGAAAATAATTCAAATAGCCTTTTTGCTTTTATTTGGAATTTTTGCTCATGCACAATCCAAAAATACAGCGCAAGAAACGTTCTACACTTGCGTGATGCATCCAGAAATTCACGAAAATAAATCTGGGGAATGTCCAAAATGTGGAATGGCTTTGGTTAAAGAAAAAGTAAAAACTACTAAAAAAACCGTAGTCAAAAAAACAATTGCGACCAAAAAGACAATCACAACTCCTAAAAAGGAAATTTCTGAACCAATAAAAAAAATTTCGGAAACACAAAAAGACAAACCTAATACCGAAATTAAAACTATAACTGTAACTAAAACCATTCCTAAAACAGTTCGATACGATTTATATGTTCGAGATACCATTGTAAATATCGGAAACAAACCCAAAAGAGCCATTGCTGTTAACGGACAAATTCCAATGCCAACCTTAACGTTTACGGAAGGCGATATTGCCGAAATTTATGTACATAATGAACTGAAAGAAAGTACCTCTTTACATTGGCACGGCTTATTTTTACCCAATAAAGAAGATGGTGTGCCTAATTTAACGCAAATGCCTATTGAACCAGAAACAACGCATAAATACACGTTTCCAATTATCCAACACGGAACACATTGGTATCACAGCCATTCGAGGTTACAGGAGCAAATTGGAATGTATGGCTCTTTTGTCATGAATAAAAAAACAAACGATCCTACTTTTAGAAAAGGAATAGATGATTTGCCTACTGTCCCGATTATTTTGAGTGAATGGACGGATCTTAAACCTGAAAATGTTCACAGAATGCTTCACAATGCCACCGATTGGTTTGCCATTAAAAAAGGGACCACCCAAAGCTATGCAGAAGCCATACAACAAGGTCATTTTAATACCAAAGTAACCAACGAATGGAAACGAATGAATGCTATGGATGTCAGCGATGTGTACTATGAAAAGTTTTTGATCAATGGCAAGAATGAAAGCCAGCTTTCTCAATTTAAAGGCGGAGACAAAGTACGTTTGCGAATTTCCAATGGTGGTGCCTCATCATATTTTTGGCTGACTTATGCCGGTGGAAAAATAACCGTTGTGGCCAGCGATGGTAACGATGTTGAGCCCGTCGAAGTAGACCGGTTGATCATTGCAGTTTCCGAAACCTATGATGTAGTTGTGACCATTCCTGCTGATAAAACGGCGTATGAATTTTTGGCTACAGCCGAAGATCGTACCAAATCGGCATCCTTGTATTTAGGCGATGGGATTAAGCAATTAACGTCCCCACTTCCAAAATTGAAATATTTTGAAGGCATGAAAATGATGAATGACATGATGAAAATGAATGGCGATTTAGATGATATGGGAATGCAGATGTCACTCAATCAAATGGATATGAATGTAGTCATGTATCCTGAAATTACCGGTAAAGAAGAGAAAAAAGAGAAGAAGATAGAAGCTGGAAAGAATGAAGAAATTGATCATTCATCACATAAAACGGAAACAGAACAATACGACAGCAATAAATTGTCAGATATTGTGACGTTGAATTATGCCATGCTCAAATCACCAACGAAAACCAATCTTCCAAAAAATGCGCCAGTAAAAGAACTGCGTTTTGAGTTGTCTGGAAACATGAACCGCTACGTTTGGAGTTTAGACAATAAAGTAGTTTCTGAAGCCGATAAAATTCTAATAAAGAAAGGGGAGAATGTTCGAATTATAATGTACAATGGTTCCATGATGCGCCATCCGATGCACCTGCACGGACATGATTTTAGGGTAATTAACGGACAGGGAGATTATGCGCCGTTAAAGAATATCATTGACATCATGCCAATGGAAACCGATACGATAGAATTTAATGCCAATGCTGAAGGTGATTGGTTTTTTCATTGTCATATCCTTTATCACATGATGGCGGGAATGGGCAGGATTTTTACGTATGAAAACCAAGCGGCCAATCCGTTAATTCCAAATCCTAAATTAGCACAACGCAAATTGTTTGCTGACGATAGGAAATTCCATTTTATGGCAGAAAATGATTTTGCGACCAATGGAAATGATGGGGAAGCTATGCTGGGCAATACCCGTTGGAATATCGGTACAGAATGGCGATTGGGTTATGGTAGGATGCACGGTTACGAAATTGAAACCCATATTGGAAGATACCTTGACAAAATGCAATGGATTATGCCATTCGTAGGTTTTGATTGGCGTTACCGAAAAATGGAAGAAGGAGAAATGGAGCGAAATCTTTTCAACCAATCGAATACTAAGGATAATCGATCTGTATTTAGTGCCGGTATCGAATATACCATGCCAATGCTGATTAAAGCACAAGCCGAAGTATTTACCGATGGAAATGTCAGATTCCAGCTAGAGCGAATGGATATCCCGCTTTCAAAACGCCTGCGTATGGATTTGATGTGGAATACCGACAAAGAATATATGGCTGGCTTGAGATACATCGTCAAAAGAAATTTCGGGATAACAACTCATTATGACAGTGATATGGGCATTGGTTTTGGTGTTAATTTAAATTACTAATGAGTTTCTATACTAGATTTTCAAACAATATGTCACCTACTTTAGTGTAAACTGCCAAAATTGGAATAGCAATGTGACTATTTAAGTATTTTTATAAAGCGCCTCGAATTTCGGGGCGCTTTATATTGAAAACTATTCATAAAATGTTAATAACTTCAAGCCGTTTTGAGGTTTAATTGTGATAAAAGTAGCTTCGTTTTTATATATTTGCGTGTTATACAAAATAATACAATTACGATAAAGATTATATGAGCGAAGAAGTAAAAAAGAATAGTTATTCCGCTGATAGTATTCAGGCGCTAGAAGGAATGGAGCACGTAAGAATGCGTCCTTCCATGTATATTGGAGATACAGGTACAAGAGGTTTACACCATTTGGTTTATGAGGTTGTTGATAACTCTATCGATGAGGCGTTAGCCGGACATTGCGATACGATTTATGTAGCTATTAACGAAGATAACTCGATTACTGTTGAAGATAACGGTCGTGGTATTCCTGTTGACATGCACAAAAAAGAAGGTATTTCTGCTCTTGAGGTTGTAATGACTAAAATTGGAGCTGGAGGTAAATTCGATAAAGATTCTTATAAAGTTTCTGGAGGTCTTCACGGTGTGGGTGTATCTTGTGTGAACGCACTTTCTGAGCATTTGCGTGCTACGGTTTACAGAGACGGAAAAATCTACGAGCAAGAGTACGAAAAAGGAAAATCTATGTATCCTGTGAAGCAAATCGGTACTACCGATAAGCGAGGAACTATGGTTACTTTCAAGCCAGACGGAACTATTTTCCAACAAACATTAGAATATTCTTATGATACTTTAGCAGGACGTTTGCGTGAGCTTTCGTTCTTGAATAAAGGAATTACAATAACACTAACTGACAAACGTAATTTAGCGGATGATGGAAGTCAGCCGGTAGAAACTTTCCATTCTCAGGAAGGTTTAAAAGAATTTGTCAAATTCTTGGACGGAAACAGAGAGCCTATTATTTCTCATGTGATCAGCATGGAAAATGAAAAAGGAGAAATTCCTGTTGAAGTAGCCTTGATTTACAATACCAGTTACTCTGAAAATATATTTTCATACGTAAATAACATCAATACTCACGAAGGAGGAACGCATTTACAAGGTTTCCGTATGGGATTAACTCGTACGTTGAAAAAGTATGCAGATTCATCAGGGTTGTTAGATAAATTGAAATTCGAAATTACTGGGGATGACTTCCGTGAAGGATTAACAGCGATTATTTCTGTTAAAGTTTCGGAGCCACAATTCGAAGGTCAAACCAAAACCAAATTAGGAAATAGAGAAGTAGTTTCTCCGGTATCTCAGGCTGTTGCCGAAATGCTAGAGAATTACTTAGAAGAAAATCCTAATGATGCTAAAATCATTGTTCAAAAAGTAATTTTGGCTGCACAAGCCCGTAATGCTGCAAAGAAAGCACGTGAAATGGTGCAACGCAAAACCGTAATGGGTGGCGGCGGATTGCCAGGAAAATTATCAGATTGTTCTGAACAAGATCCAGCAAAATGTGAAGTATTCCTTGTCGAGGGAGATTCGGCAGGTGGAACGGCTAAACAAGGTCGTGACCGTGCGTTTCAAGCGATTTTGCCATTGCGTGGTAAGATTTTGAATGTGGAAAAAGCGATGCATCACAAAGTTTTCGAAAACGAAGAGATTAGAAATATCTTTACAGCGCTTGGTGTAACCATTGGTACTGCTGAAGATAGTAAAGCTTTGAATTTAGAGAAATTGCGTTACCACAAAGTAGTCATCATGTGTGATGCGGATATTGATGGTAGTCACATTTCTACCTTAATATTAACATTCTTCTTCCGTTTTATGAAAGAATTAATCGAAGAAGGTCACGTGTATATCGCAACTCCACCATTATACTTGGTGAAAAAAGGAACGAAGAAAGAATATTGTTGGACAGAAGCGCAACGTGATGTAGCTAATGAGAAAATGGGTGGTGGAGCAGCAATCCAACGATATAAAGGTCTTGGAGAGATGAACGCGGAGCAATTGTGGGATACCACATTGAATCCTGATTTCAGAACGTTACGTCAGGTAAATATTGACAGTTTAGCGGAAGCTGACCGTGTTTTCTCTATGTTAATGGGGGATGAGGTTCCGCCTCGTAGAGAGTTTATCGAGAAAAACGCTGTTTACGCAAACATCGATGCATAAAATTAACGTCGTTTAGCCCCGATAGAAGTGGAAATCCTTTTTTAGTTTGTCATCCTGAGCTTGTCGAAGGATAAAACTAAAAAAGATTGCAACGAATAGCGGGATTAGCTTCAAAAAAAATATTAAATCAACAAATCAACTAAGAAAATGAAAGTTACCATTGTAGGAGCAGGAAATGTAGGTGCTACTTGTGCCGATGCGATTGCTTATAGAAGTATTGCCAGCGAAATTGTATTATTAGATATTAGAGAAGGTTTTGCTGAAGGTAAAGCGCTTGATATCATGCAATGTGCTACAAACACAGGTTATAACACTAGAGTTTCAGGTGTTACTAACGATTATTCAAAAACAGCAAACAGTGATGTGGTTGTCATTACTTCAGGGATTCCAAGAAAACCAGGAATGACTCGTGAAGAATTAATTGGAATCAACGCCGGGATTGTGAAATCTGTGGCTGAGAGTTTATTACAACATTCTCCAAATGCTATTTTTGTGATTGTTTCAAACCCAATGGATACGATGACGTATTTGGCATTCAAATCGTTAGGATTGCCTAAAAATAGAATTATTGGAATGGGTGGAGCGCTTGACAGTTCTCGTTTCAGAACGTATTTGTCTCTTGCTTTAGACAAGCCTGCTAATGATATTTCAGCGATGGTTATTGGTGGTCACGGTGATACAACTATGATTCCTTTAACACGTTTGGCTTCTTACAATGGAATTCCGGTTTCTCAATTTTTATCTCAGGAGCAATTGGATAAAGTTGCTGCTGATACTATGGTTGGTGGAGCTACGCTTACTGCTTTATTAGGAACTTCGGCTTGGTACGCGCCAGGAGCTTCAGTGGCTTATTTAGTAGATAGTATTTTAAACAATCAAAGAAAAATGATTGCTTGTTCAGTATTTGTAGAAGGAGAGTACGGTCAAAACGATATTTGTATCGGAGTGCCTTGTATCATTGGGAAAAATGGTGTGGAAGAAATCGTTGATATCAACTTAAATGATGCTGAAAAAGCGTTATTTGCTAAAAGTGCTGATGCGGTTCGTAGCATGAATGATGCGCTAAAAACTATTTTAGCATAACCTTTTGAAAATAAATAAAAAAAGACTGCTTTTTTGCAGTCTTTTTTTTGATATTAATCGGTAAATAAATTGGTTAATCGTAACCAGTATTATATATTTGCACGTTTTCTAAAAATGTAGTGCTTTTTTTACTCCATTTTTATCAAACAAATCAAAAAAAAACCAAACGAAGAATTAATTAATTTTTACACAGAATGCAGAATAGAGGACTTATTAAATTTTTTGCAATAATCTTTGCAGTGGTAAGTATTTACCAACTTTCTTTTACTTTCGTTGCAAACGGGGTTAAGAGCGATGCAAAAGCTTTTGCAAACGGAGATCAAGAAAAAGAAATTAAATATCTTGATTCAATTGGTAAAGAAAAAGTGTTTTTAAATTTCTTTACTTATAACGAAGTTAAAGATAAACAAATCAACAAAGGTCTTGACTTAGAAGGTGGTATTAACGTAACACTTCAAATTTCGGTTAAAGATGTTTTGAAAGGTTTGGCTAACAATACTACGAACCCAGTTTTCAATAAAGCTTTAGCTGATGCTAAAAAGAACCAACAAGGTAATCAATCTTATCTTGATGCTTTTTATGATGCATTTGAAGCTGCTTCTGCTGGTTCAGGAACAAAATTAGCTTCTCCAGATGTTTTTGGAAACAGAAACTTAGCTGAAGAAATTAAATTTGACATGTCTGATTCAGATGTTAAAAAAGTAATCAACAAAAAAGTAGACGAATCAGTAGAAAGTGCTTTTGGCGTTTTACGTGAGCGTATCGACAAATTTGGTGTAACTCAACCTAACATTGTAAAATTAGGAACATCAGGTCGTATCTTGGTTGAATTACCAGGTGCTAAAGATGTGGATCGTGCTAAAAAATTATTATCAAGTACAGCTCAATTAGAGTTTTGGGAAACATTAAAAGTAGAAGAAGTAGGAAACTACTTGATGACTGTTAATGAAGCTTTGAAGAAAACTGAAAAAGTGACTGTAGATGCTGCTGAAAAAGCAACTTCAAAAATTGATTCATTATTAGTAGACAAATCAAAAGATTCTGTAGCTACTAAAAAAGGTGTTAATCCGTTATTCGAAAAATTGATGCCTAACCAACAAGGTGGTGCAGTTTTAGGAATGGCAGCTCATAAAGACACGGCAGTTATAAACGCATATTTTAAAAGAGCTGATATTAAAGCATTATTGCCAAGTAATTTAGCTGATGCAAAATTTGTTTGGGGTAAACCTAGATCAGAAGATGCTGAAGCGGTAGAATTATACGCTTTAAAAGGAAATAGAACAAATACTCCTCCTATGAGTGGAAGTGTTTTAGTTGATGCAAAAGATTCATTTGACCAAATGGGTAAACCATCGGTTACAATGCAAATGAACGGTAAAGGAGCTAAAGTTTGGGAAGAATTAACCGGAAGAGCTTACACGCAACAAAGTAATATCGCTATTGTTCTTGATAATATTGTATATTCTGCACCAGGGGTAACTAGTGGACCAATTGCTGGTGGTAGATCTGAAATTTCTGGAGTTTTCTCTGTTGAAGAAACAAAAGATTTAGCTAACGTATTACGTGCTGGTAAATTACCTGCTGCGGCTGAGATTGTTCAATCTGAAGTAGTAGGACCATCATTAGGACAAAAAGCAATCGATAACGGTACCACTTCTGCATTAGTAGGATTGTTGTTAGTATCTTTATGGATGTTGGTTTATTATGGTAAAGCAGGTTGGTACGCTAACTTAGCCTTAATTGTGAACTTATTATTCTTATTCGGAATATTAGCAAGTTTAGGTGCTGTATTAACATTACCTGGTATTGCAGGTATCGTATTAACATTAGGTACTGCGGTAGATGCGAATATCATTATCTTTGAAAGAGCAAAAGAAGAATTGCGTGATGGTTTAAGTTTAGGTGATTCGGTAAAAAAATCATTCTCTTGGACAGGAGCTATGCGTTCAATCATTGATGCTAACGTAACTCACGTATTAACAGGAGCTATTTTATATATTTTTGGTTCAGGTCCTATCAAAGGATTCGCAACTACATTATTAATTGGTATTGTAACATCTTTATTTACTTCAATCTTTATTACAAGAATGTTGTTAGACAGAGCAGTTGCTAAAAACGATAACTTGACATTTACTAATAGCTGGTCTAAAAACTGGTTTACTGGATTTAATTTCGACTTTATAAAAGTGAAAAAAGGGACTTATATCTTCTCTTCTTTAGTGGCAATTATCAGTCTTGTTTCTATTTTCTTTGTTAATGGATTAGATCAAGGTGTTGATTTTGTTGGAGGTAGAACTTTCCAAATTAAATTTGAAAAAGCTATTGAGCCATCAGTAGTTTCAGAAGAATTATCAAAAGTTTTCGGTACAACTGAAGCTAAAGTATTTGGAACAAGTGATCAATTGCGTATTACAACGAAATATAAAATTGCTGAAGAAGGTGTAGCTGTTGATGCAGAAGTAAACAAAATGTTGTTTGAAGGACTTAAGAAGCATTTCTCAGCAGATATGACTTACGAGAAATTCATTACATTATATGAAGGTAAAAAGATTGGTATGCTTTCTGGGTCAAAAGTAAGTGCTGCCATTTCTAACGATATTAAAACAAATTCATTCTGGGCTGTTATTGGTGCGATGCTTGTAGTAGCACTTTATTTAGTAGTTTCTTTCCGTAAAATTGGTTATTCATTAGGAGCTTTGGCTGCTGTGGCGCATGACGTAATTTTCGTATTAGGAATTTACTCTTTATGCTACAAGTTTATGCCTTTCCACATGGAAATGGACCAACACTTTATCGCGGCAATCTTAACAGTTATTGGTTACTCAATGAATGATACTGTAATTGTATTTGATAGAATTAGAGAATTCCTTGACGGAAACAGAAAAGGTAATTTCAAGCAAATTGTAAACGACTCTATTAATACTACATTGTCAAGAACAATCAATACATCATTAACGATGATCTTAGTATTGTTAATTATGTTCATCTTCGGTGGTGAGTCAATTAGAGGATTTATCTTCGCTATGTTGGTAGGTATTGTTGTAGGAACTTATTCATCATTATTCATTGCGACTCCAGTATTGGTAGATACAATGTCTAAAAAAGATAAAGAAGAAATAGAAAAAAGACACGCTGATTTCAACAAGTAGTCTTTTAGAAATTTAGTATATTTAAAGTCCCGATTTATCGGGACTTTTTTATTTGTATTATTATGGAACAACAAATTATATCTTGGAACGACTTTGAAAAAGTGGAAATGCGAGTAGGAACCATTATAGAAGTAAATGATTTTCCTGGAGCAAGAAAACCAGCTTATCAGCTCAATATTGACTTTGGGAATGAAATAGGTATTAAGAAATCGTCTGCTCAAATTACCAAACGATATCATAAAGAAGATTTAATCGGAAAACAAATTGTAGCGGTTGTAAATTTTCCTAAAAAGCAAATAGGGACTTTTATGAGCGAATGTTTGGTTTTAGGTTCAGTTGGTCCGGAGAATGACATTGTATTGCTTACAAGTGATGTAAAAGCCGAAAACGGCCTAAGAATTGCATAAAAAAAGTCCAAAATCGAAAGATATTGAACTTTTTTATTTGTTTACTGCCTAAAGCTAACCGCTAAATGCTATTAAATATCATCAAAATTAATATCAGTAAAATTAGCACGAGGCTCTTCTGATCCTCTATCTGAAGGATATTCTTTTTTGAAATCTTTTTGATGTCTTTCAGAAATCACTTCTTCGCCTTTTTGCTTTAAAACAAAATCAGTCATTTCATCTAAAATGTCTCTAAAAGCAGCAAAATCTTCTTTGTATAAATAAATTTTGTGCTTTTTAAAATGAAAGGAACCATCTTCTTCAGTAAATTTTTTACTTTCAGTTATAGTTACATAGTAGTCATCAGCTTTTGTAGAGCGCACATCAAAAAAGTAGGTTCTTCGACCAGCGCGTAATACTTTAGAAAAAATTTCTTCTTTTTCTAACATGTCATGTTCGTTCATATTCATTCTATCAAAAATAGGTTGTTTGTTTTTCCAAAATTGAAAAAAAAATCAGAACAAAACAACAATTATAGCAATTCTTTTTCTGCAATTTGTTTTAAGTACAATTCTCTGTAGTAACCTTCTTGGATTATTAATTGATTATGAGTTCCTTCCTGAATGATTTTCCCATGATTAAGAATGATGATTTTGTCCGCATTTTTAGCAGAAGAAACACGATGGCTTACGATTATAGTGGCTTTGTTTTTACAGATTATTTCAAGATTGTTTAGGATTTCTTCTTCTGTTTCAGTGTCTACAGCCGATAAGCAATCGTCAAGCAATAAAATTTGTGGGTCTTTGATAAATGCTCTTGCTATAGAAACGCGTTGTTTTTGTCCTCCTGATAAAGTTATGCCTCGTTCGCCAAGTATGGTTTCGTATTGGTCTTTAAAATTTAATATGTTATTGTGTACAGCGGCGTTTTTTGCAGATGCTATGACTTCAACATCATTAGCGTCTTTTTTGCCAAATTTTATATTATTCTTTATCGTGTCCGAAAACAAAAAAGCATCCTGAGGAACGATTCCAATACTTTCTCGCAGGCTTTCTAAATTAGCTTCGGGTAGTTTTACGTCATCAATAGTAATGTGTCCACTGGTTGGGTCATACAATCGGCTAATTAGGGATAATATAGTCGATTTTCCAGAACCTGTACGTCCAATTATGGCTAAAGTTTCTCCTTGTTTTATTTCAAAACTAATGTCATCAATAGCTTTTATGTTTGTGTCTTCATAAATTAAAGAAACATTATGGAAAGCAATATTTCCATTAAAACGCATAGGAGTTGTATTGTCGTTTTGAATTTCAGGTTCTATTTTCAAAAATTCATTGATACGTTTTTGAGAAGCTTCGGCCTCTTGAACTAATGACGAAACCCATCCAATGGAAGCTACCGGCCAAACCAACATATTGACATACAATATAAATTTAGCGATAATACCTATGTTTTCAATACTTCCGCTAATGTACATGTAACCTCCAAGGGTAATCACTAAAAGATTGCTAGTTCCTATTAATAATAACATTAACGGACCAAAGTAAGCTTGTGTTTTGGCTAATTTCAAGCTTTTTTCATTGCTCTCTTGGGATAGTTTTTCGAACTCAGCACTTTTATGATCTTCAATGCTATAAGCTTTGATGACTCTAATTCCAGAAAACATTTCTTGGGTAAAACTCGATAAAACAGATAAGTTTTGTTGAAAAACAGTACTTCGTTTATTTATTTCGGTGCTTAATTTGAAAATAAAGTAAGCTAAAATTGGTAAAGGAAGTAGAGTAACAAATGTTAGTTTGGGAGAAACTTTATACATGTAAAAAATAACTACCGCAAACCGAATAACAGTATTGATAGTGTACATAACCGCTGGTCCAACATACATTCTAACCCGGCCCACATCTTCACTAATTCGATTCATTAAGTCACCAGTTCGATTTTTTTTGTAGAAATTTTGAGTCAGATTTTCATATTGCTTGAAAACTTCATTTTTCAAATCAAATTCTACATGCCGTGACATGACAATTAAAGTCTGACGCATCAAAAATGTCAATATTCCAGCGACAAATGTGGTTAGAATAATCCAAAGGATATTTTCAAGAAGTAAGTCTTTGATTAATTGAGGATTAGTCCTTCCTTGTTTAATATGATCTTCAATTGAAGCAATAGAATCACCAATTAATTCTGGAGTATACAATGATATTATTTGTGCAATAATAGTAATGATTATACCACCTATAAAATGGTATTTGTATTTAATAAAATAATGGTCTAAATACCGAAGTTCTCTCATTTTCGTATTAAAATAACTTATTTGATGAAAAATATTTAATAAAATTAGCTAAAACAATGTATTTTAAGAGAAATGTGAAATTATTGAATTGATAATTTTATATTAATATTTTGATTTATTATTGAAAATTTTGAATTAAAAGCGTAATTTTGCACCGACTTTTTTAAAAAGCCAAAACTTAAAAAACATTCTATATGATTACTGAATCTTTAAAAGCTAGTGAACTTCATAAAATTGACCCAGTTTTTGGACAATTGTCTTTTGATAATCACGAACAAATTGTTTTTTGTAACGACAAAGATACTGGTTTAAAAGCAATAATTGGTATCCACAATACAGTTTTAGGGCCAGCGCTTGGTGGAACTAGAATGTGGAAATATACTAACGAATGGGAAGCTTTAAATGATGTTTTGCGTTTGTCAAGAGGAATGACTTATAAGTCAGCCATCTCGGGTTTAAATTTAGGTGGTGGTAAGGCAGTAATTATGGGTGATTCTAAAATAGATAAAACGCCTGAAATGATTGCTAAATTCGGTCAGTATGTAAATTCTTTAAGCGGAAAATATATCACTGCGGAAGATGTAGGTACAACTACTGCTGATATGGATTTAATCCGTCAATATACACCTCATGTAACTGGTATTTCTGAATCAATTGGAGGTTCAGGTAATCCATCTCCTGTAACAGCTTACGGTGTTTTTATGGGAATGAAAGCTGCTGCTAAATATAAATTTGGTTCAGATGTGCTTGAAGGTAAAAAAGTATTAGTGCAAGGTATTGGTCACGTAGGTGAAACTTTAGTAGATTATTTAACTGCCGAAGGTGCTAAAGTAATTATTTCTGATATCAACGAAGATCGTTTAAAAGAAATAGGAAACAAATACGGAGCTAAAATTTTTACAGGCGATGATTTATATAGTGCTGATGTAGATATTTATGCGCCTTGTGCCCTTGGAGCAACCATAAACGATGACACTATCGGAAGATTAAAAGCTAAAGTAATTGCTGGTGCTGCAAACAATCAGTTAGCTAACGATAAAATCCACGGAACGATGTTGCAAGAAAGAGGCATTTTATACGCTCCCGATTTCTTGATTAATGCAGGAGGAATTATCAATGTTTATGCAGAAATCGTGAAATACGACAAAGCTGAAGCGATGCGTAAAACCGAAAATATCTATAACACAACCTTAGAAATTTTCGATTATGCCGATGCAAATAAAATCACGACACATGAAGCAGCCTTTAGAATTGCTCAAAATCGTATCGATTTAAGAAAAAAAGAAATGAAATAAGACTGTTAGACAGGCTTAGATGGTTTGAAAATTAGAATCTTAAAAGAAATCTAAAATTCTAAGCAATCTAAAAGGTTTAAAAATCTAAATAATATTGTATTTTTGCGAAGCGAAAGAGTCTCTTTCGCTTCCTTAATTTTTAAAAGTTCTTACAAAGGTGTTAAATAGAAGACATATTCGAGTAAAAGTGATGCAAACGCTTTATTCAATGCATCAAAACCATTCAGATAATATTGAAAAAGAAGAGAAATTCTTATTCAATAGTATCGAAAACGTGCAAGATTTATATCTAATCATGGTTTCTACTTTGGTAGAAATTAAAGGAAAAGAAGAAGCGTTTATCGATATTTCTAGCAAAAAACATTTAGCAACCAAGGAAGAAAAAAATCCTAATCTAAAATTCGTAAACAATAAAGTACTTCAGTTATTAGATGATAGCAATTCGTTATCTATGGCTTTAGAGCACAGGAAAATTAATAACTGGAAGGTTAACGACGAATACATTCAAATTCTCTTAACCGAAATTAAACAAAGTGCTTTGTATGAAAATTACATGAGCAAAAAAGAATCTTCTTTTGTAGAAGACAGAGATTTTGTTTCTACTGTATTTTCAGAAATTATTGCTCCAAACATAAAATTGTACGAATATTTAGAAGATCACAAGTTAACTTGGATTGATGACGTACCGTTGGTTAATACATTGATTTTAAAGCAATTGCAATCTATCAAGGACACTGAAACAGGAGGTTATTTTGTTCCGAAATTGTATAACGATGTTGAAGATAAAGAATTTGTTACTAACCTGTTTAGAAAAACAATTTTAAACAATGCTTCATTAGCCAAAGAATTTGCTGATAAAACGCCTAACTGGGAAGCAGATCGTATTGCCGAAATTGATACTATTATTTTGAAAATGGCTATTTGTGAGTTTTTAAAATTCCCTTCCATTCCGGTAAAAGTAACAATTAACGAATATTTAGAAATTGCAAAAGAATATTCTACACCAAAAAGTAGTATTTTTATCAACGGAATTTTAGATAATTTAGTAAAAGAATTTACCACTAGCGAAAAACTTAAAAAAGTAGGTCGCGGATTAATGTAAAATAATTATGATTAAAAAAGGAATCACTTTAGTTGCACTTGTAGCTTTATTGGCAACTACCTCTTGTAAAAAAGAAGAAGGATCAGCAGTTGTTAAGTTAGATGATAAGAACATGGTAATCGCTCAGGATAAAGTTACTGGCGAAGTTACCCAAGTTGAAAAGAAAAAATTAAACCCGGAAGATTATCCTAAAATGGAAATCGAAAACGCAAATTTTGATTTTGGAACCATAAAAGAAGGTGACAAAGTAGAGCATGTTTTCAAATTTAAAAACGTTGGTAATGAGGATTTAGTTGTTGCACACGCTCAAGCTAGTTGTGGTTGTACAGTTCCAGAATGGACAAAAGAACCAATCAAAAAAGGGGAGTCGGGCGAAATAAAAATTGTTTTCAATTCAGCAGGAAAACCTGGGGAACAAAAGAAAACAGTGACTTTAACAACAAATACCGAATCAGGTCACGAAATGATTCACTTCAAAGCGAATGTAACTCCAAAAGCAAAATAACATGGAACAATTAACTCAATTATTACCTTTTTTATTAATGTTCGTGGTTATCTATTTCTTTATGATTAGACCACAGCAAGCAAGAGTAAAAAAAGAAAAAGAATTCGAAGCGTCACTTAAAGTAGGCGACAAAATAGTAACCAAAAGTGGTTTACACGGAAAAATTGCCGAATTAGCCGAAACAACTGTGGTTATCGAAACCATGTCTGGTAAGTTAAAAATGGAGCGTTCGTCAATCTCAAACGAATTAAGTGCTTCAGTAAATAAGAAATAAGGAAATATTTTCTAATAAAGAGCAGTCATAACAGGCTGCTTTTTTTTATTCTAAATATCGTATAAATTCAATAGCAAATTCTTAAATTTGCCACTTCAAAAAAAGAATAATTATGTTCAATAATTTAAGTGATAAGCTTGACAAAGCATTCCATATACTAAAAGGTCACGGTAAAATTACCGAAGTTAACGTTGCAGATACGCTTAAAGAAGTGCGTCGCGCCTTACTTGATGCCGATGTGAACTTTAAAATTGCTAAAGATTTTACCACACGTGTAAAAGAAAAAGCAATTGGTCAAGACGTATTAACCACATTACAACCAGGTCAATTATTGGTTAAAATCGTAAAAGATGAGTTAACTGAATTGATGGGAGGCGATGTTGCGGGTGTAAATCTTTCGGGAACTCCATCGGTAATTTTAATGTCTGGTTTACAAGGATCTGGTAAAACAACTTTCTCAGGTAAATTAGCTAATTTCTTAAAAACCAAAAAAGGCAAAAAACCTTTATTGGTAGCATGTGATATTTATCGTCCAGCGGCAATCAATCAGTTACATGTGGTTGGTGAACAAATTGGAGTAGAAGTTTATTCGGAACCAGAAAATAAAAATCCTGTTGAAATTGCTCAAAATGCAATCAAACACGCAAAAGCAAATGGTTTCAATGTTGTTATTGTCGATACTGCAGGTCGTTTAGCGGTCGATGAAGAGATGATGACCGAAATTGCAAACGTTCACAAAGCCATTCAACCACAAGAAACTTTGTTTGTGGTCGATTCGATGACTGGGCAAGATGCAGTAAATACAGCAAAAGCATTCAACGATAGGTTGAATTTCGACGGAGTTATCCTTACCAAATTAGATGGTGATACTCGTGGTGGAGCAGCTATTTCAATTAAATCAGTTGTAAATAAACCGATTAAGTTTATTGGTACTGGTGAGAAAATGGATGCCATCGATGTGTTCTATCCTTCACGTATGGCGGAACGTATCCTTGGAATGGGAGACGTTGTGTCGCTTGTAGAAAGAGCTCAAGAGCAATATGACGAGGAAGAAGCTAGAAAAATTCAAAAGAAAATCGCCAAAAACGAATTTGGTTTCGATGATTTCTTGAGTCAAATACAGCAAGTCAAAAAAATGGGTAACATGAAAGACTTAGTTGGTATGATTCCTGGTGCTGGAAAAGCATTAAAGGATGTTGAAATTGAAGACGATGCTTTCAAACATATTGAAGCAATTATCCACTCTATGACACCAATTGAAAGAAGTAAGCCGTCTATTATCGATATCAAACGTAAAAATAGAATTGCAAAAGGTTCAGGGCGAAAATTGGAAGAAGTAAATCAATTGATGAAACAATTCGACCAAATGAGTAAAATGATGAAAATGATGCAAGGTCCAGGAGGTAAAAACCTCATGAAAATGATGGGCGGAATGAAAGGTGGAATGCCTGGAATGAAATAAAAATTAGTCAAAAGCCGAAAGTCTTAAAGTTGTAATGATTTTAAGACTTTCGGCTTTAAAACATACAACTACAACAATAAATACAAAAGGGAATGCAACTACTAGACGGAAAAAAAACATCACAAGACATTAAAACTGAAATCACTGCAGAGGTGAATAAAATGAAAGCCAATGGTGAAAAAGTGCCTCATCTTGCCGCAATTATTGTGGGAAATGATGGTGCGAGTTTAACTTACGTTGGTAGTAAAGTAAAAGCCTGTGAATTAGTTGGATTTGAATCTACGTTGGTAAAAATGCCAAGCACAACTTCAGAAACAGAATTGCTTAAAAAAATTAAAGAACTGAATGAGAATGACAATATCGACGGATTTATAGTTCAGTTGCCATTACCAGATCAAATTGACACCCAAAAAGTATTAATGGCCATCGATCCAAGTAAAGATGTGGATGGTTTCCATCCTGAAAACTTTGGAAAAATGGCATTAGATATGACCACTTTTATTCCAGCAACACCTTTTGGGATTTTGGAATTACTAGAACGTTACGGTGTAGAAACTAAAGGAAAACATACTGTAGTGATTGGTCGTAGTCATATTGTAGGGCGACCTATGAGTATTTTGATGGGACGAAAAGGATTTCCTGGAAATTCGACAGTGACTCTAACGCATAGTTACACTAAAAATATTGCACAAATCACCACTCAGGCAGATATTATTATCACTGCATTGGGAGTCCCTAATTATTTGAAAGCCGAAATGGTAAAAGATGGAGCTGTAGTAATCGATGTAGGTATTACCCGTGTGGAAGACAAATCTATCGAAAAAGGATATGTGATTACAGGTGATGTCGATTTTGAAAATGTGTCTAAAAAAGCATCTTTTATCACGCCAGTACCAGGTGGAGTAGGACCTATGACTATTGCCATGTTGCTTAAAAATACATTATTAGCTAGAGAACAAAGACGATTGAATATATAATTAGATGATAATAACCGTTGCCACAAAAGAACAATTGCCTATTGTTCGAGATTTAGCCCATAAAATATGGCCAAGTACTTATGGAGAGATCCTATCGAAAGTGCAATTGGATTTTATGTTGGATAAATTCTACAGTATAGAAAATCTAGAGGAGCTGATGCTGGAAAAAAGTCAGGTTTTTATGCTAATTCAGGAAGACGACAAATATTTAGGTTTTTGTGGCTACGAATTAAATATCGATAACAGCAATAAAACTAAACTCCATAAAATTTATGTTTTACCTGAAACGCAAGGGAAAGGAGTAGGAAAACAATTGTTAGAAAAAGTTGAAGAGATTGCTAAGGAAGCAGGTAATTCGCATTTAATTCTCAACGTAAACCGATTTAATAAGGCACAGGAATTTTACAAACACAAAGGTTTTGTCGTTACCGAAGAAGTTGATATCGAAATCGGTCATGGTTATCTGATGGAAGATTATGTGATGGAGAAAAATTTATTGTAATTTTATACGTTATCAACTAAAATTAAATTTTAAAACAGCAATGACTCCAGAGAACGCGTTAGATTATGTTACAAAAAATGTCAATGTTTTTATTGACTATTCGCCAACATTAATTACAGCCTTTATTATCCTTATTCTAGGTCACTACTCCATTAATATTTTCAGAAGATTAGTAACTAGTGAAGTTCGAAAAAGAGAGTTTGATCTTACATTGTCTAAATTCCTAATTAATATTGGAGTTTGGATTTTACGTGTTTTACTTTTTGTAACCTTTATTTCTAAACTTGGAATTGAAACGGCATCGTTTGTTGCTATAATTGGAGCTGCAGGTCTTGCTATTGGATTATCACTTCAAGGGTCATTGTCTAATTTTGCAGGTGGAATTCTAATTATACTTTTTAAACCTTTTGAAGTAGGAGATACTATCGAAGCACAAGGGGTTATGGGTAAAGTAGTTGAAATTCAAATTTTTGTCACCAAATTAATTGCATCAAACAATCAGGTCATATTTATTCCTAACGGATCTCTGTCCAACGGAAATATAACGAATCATTCGCAAAAAGGGTTTCGCCGAGCAGATTTAGCAATTACAATCTCACATGAATCCGATTTAAAAAAAGTAAAAGACATTGTACTTGATGTCTTAAGTAAGAATAAAATGGTTTTGCAAGAACCAGCTCCTTCAGTCGAGGTTTTAGCAATTACAGAAATAGGTGTAAAAGTAGCCATCAGACCTTGGGCTGAAAATGATGATTTTTCTAAAGTTTGCTCAGAAACACTGGAAAACTGCAAAATAGAATTGAGTAATGCAGGCATTACTTTCAAAAACGCCTAGTCTCATTCCTATAAATTTTTTGAATTGTCCATAAATATTTATTCTCCTAAATAAATAAATACATTGGTTACAATATGTTTTGGTTTTGCATCAATTGAGACACCAGAACCACCAGAAGGTACATTTACAGTATGAGAATGGTCTCCGCCACTTGCAGAAGCAAATAAATTACTAGGTGCTGTATCAGATCCAACGGTTTCTGTAACTAAGGGAACCAATGGTAGGACATTAGTTGCTAAACCTAGTGTTTTTATATCATTCCATACATCAGTATAAGAATGACTATGGCTTCCATCGGTACTTGTTGTTGCTGAGTAAGCAATGTTTGGTAAATTAGCCTGTGTTATTGTAATTGTGTTGTTTCCAGCTGTAGTGCCTTGAGATTCGGCTCCATTATTTGTTTTTATAAATTTATCTGATGCATCTGGTAAATTTACACCTAAGCCTACAGCTGTTGCATTATACTGGGCTACAGAAGGTAAACTTGTTTTAGTTCTGCCATTCAATAAAAACCAGCCTTGATGATCGGAAGTTTGAACGGAGTGTTTAATATCGCCAAGCATTAAGGTATTTGGTCCCATCATATTCCACTTTGTTCCGTCGTTGTAATAAAGTCCTTCATAAACAGAAACAGGCGTTGGTACGGCAGTGTTTGTTATGTTATAAGTTATTATCCCAGCTACGTGATTTGTTAATGGAGAGGGGTTGTCAGTTGTAACCAGTTCCAGACGGGTTGGTAATAAACCTTTTTGTGTGCTTTCAATGTCCAAAATTGCATTGGAATTGGGAGTAGTTGTATTTATTCCAACACCTGATTGCGCTATGATTGGATAACAAATCATAATTAGCAAAATTGTAATTATTTTTTTCATATCAACTAAATTTAAAATGGAGTTTAAAATCGTTTGTTTTATATGTTGATATAGATTTTGGGGATAATCTATTTATTTTCCTAAGTAAACAAAGGTATTGGTGACTAAGTGTGAAACATTGTTTAACGGAACAGCACTTCCACCAGTATTTACAGTAGCAGTATGGTTGTGATTTCCAGCTGATGTCGATGTTACTGTTGATGTTGTTACTGTGTCCTCTCCCACATAGTTATTCATTATATTAAGAACCACTCCACTCAGAATGCCTAATAAACCGGTTACCAGATTTAAATCTTCGGGAACGCTATGGTGTCTATCGGTAAAATCATGAGTATGGCTTCCTGATGAGTTCGCGGTTCCGTTAAATGTCACATTTGGTAAATTAGCTTGTGTAAGTACAACAGAATTACTTCCTCCAGTATTCATTAATGCTTCTGAAGCCGATTTTCCTTTCAAGAATTTATCAGTTGCATTGGGGATGTTTACGCCAAATCCTATAGCTGTTGCATTTAATTGCGCGTTGGCTGATAATGTTGCTTTGCTTCTTCCATTAAGGAGATACCAGCCGTTATGATCTTCTGTTAAGATACTATGTTTGATGTCTCCAATAGCAGTGGATAATGGTTCTAAACGAATCCATTGTTTACCATCGTTATAATAAAACCCTTGAAACACAGCAATGTCCCCAGAGCCTGAAGGAGCAGTGTTATAAATAATCATACCTGCTACATGGCTGGATAAAGGAGCCGGATTTGTGGTTTCAACAAGAGCAACTTTAGTGATTAGAATACCTTTGGTATCGCTGCTTACTTCTAAAACGGAATTGCTATTAGGCGTTTTAGTACCCACACCAACTTGTGCATTGATAAAACTGGATACAAGTAAAAAAAATAGAAAAGTAATTTTTTTAATCATAATGTTATGGTGTTTGTTAGTATCCTAAATAGATGAAAATATTTGTAGCAATATAGTTTGGAGTTCTGTCTACGGGTGTATTTGAACCGCCTGAATTTATACTTACAGCATGTGAATGATTTCCATCGAGTTCTGTTGTTCTAGCTGTTGTATTCATAGATTCTTTAGCAACTGATTCCGTATAAAATAATGTCAATGCCGTTGTCGATAAAAGACCTATGTTTTCGGTAGCTAAGTAACTGTCAACATTATGAGTATGTGCTCCCAAAGAGTTTGTGGTGCCTGTAAAATTTACGTTGGGCAAATTACTTTGAGCAATCGTAAAGGTTTGAGTGCCACTCGAGGTTCCTAAAGTTTCGGATCCTGTTTTGGCTTTTAAAAACTGGTTTTTCCCATCGGGTAAATTGCTTGCAATACTAATTGCGGCCGCATTTGTCTGTGCATTTGCAGGCAAAGAACTTACAACTCTACCATCTAGTAAATACCATCCGTTATGATCAGAAGTAGCAAAACTATGTTTGTATTCTCCAATCTTTACAGTGTTTGGATTTAGTCTTACCCATGCTCCTCCATTGTTATAGTACAATCCTGGATATACAGTTGTTATTCCAGTTCCGCTTTGTGCTGTGTTGTAAACAGTCATTCCAGCGGTATGAGAAGCCATTGGATTGGGCTGGTCTGTGCTTTGTAGTTGAACTCTGGGTAACAGAATTCCTTTATCTGTGCTAACAACTTCTAAAATTGCATCGTTATTTGGAGTAGTAGTTCCAATACCAACCTGTGCGAACAACTTGCAATAAAACAGTAAGAGTAATAGTTTACGCATAAATTCAGAATTTAAGATTAATTTCAATTTTCGAACGCTATAAAAGGGCTACTTTATTTATTTTATTCAAAATATTATTTCAATTAATACCACTTGAGAAGAGCATATGTTTCAAATGACTTATATGCGTTTCACTAAGTTTAATTAGTTGAGTTTTTAAAACAACTCTCGAATTTTCTGAGTCCTCCAGATTTCAGTAGGTATAGGAATCTATTGCCTTTAATTTACTTAGTGATTTTATTAAGTTACATTTTGATTTAAGCTAGATGTCTCTATTACAAAGATGTAATACATTTTTATATCTTTTTAGGCGTATACTATCAAAATGACTGAAATTAAAAAGCTAAAACGGCTTTTCTAAGTCTAATAAAGTTATAGGAATGAGTCTTTCGAAGTAGTTGTAAATACAATAAGCAATGAACTTATTAAACTTAAATTAGTATTTATTTTAAAAGGGAAAGATGTTATTTTATGAAAGATATGAAATAATAAAAAATAAACTTCATAAATCTTGAAATTTTCACTTCGCTTTTCAGTTTTTTCTGATTACAGTGAATTTAAGAAATACATAAATATAAATATTACGGTTTTTCCGTAATTTTTGTTAAAATTTATAAAATTACAGGTAAAACGTGTTTTTATTTGAATTAAATAACTTAAAATAGGATTATTATTGCGATAATGTCATTTTATCGAGTTTTTGTGTTATTTGGCGGAAAAATAGTATTAACATTTGTCTTATGCTTAATTTTATACCCCACTAGAATAACAAAGACATCCTTTTAAAAAACCTCTCTCTCAAGGTTTTTTCTTAAACCTCATTTTTTTTTCACGGAGTATACAAACTAAATTTTAATTGTATGAAATCAAAAATTTTCATTTTGATACTGGCATTCTTATGTCTCGCTGGTAACGCAAATTCCTTTTCCAATGCCCTTGGAATTGATCCTCCGAAGGTGTCAACCTTAAACAATGGAAATCTTCAATGCAATACTGAAGATCCTATTCCTCTGACATCAACTTCGTTTGACAATCTGACGACCAGTTTGTCAACTTCTGGCTTATGTCTTATAGGTTGTGGAGTTTCAAATGTTCCTAGATTGATAGACAATAATGTAAGCAATTATGCCACGGCTTCCACCTTAATTGGCCTTGGTGTCACTCATAGATTAAGAGTGACAGACACCAACGATGTTTTTGCTTCAGGAAATTTTGCCGGTTTTAGAATTGCACCCGGCGGCGGATTATTGTCTGTAGATTTACTGAATAATATTTCAATTAAAACGTACCTAGGAGGTGTATTAAAGGAAACAAATACTGGGAGTTCACTAATAAGTATCAGTTTATTAGCTTCACCAGGAAATTATGTTTTAGGGTTTAATACAACACAATCTTTTGATGCAATTGAAATTTCTATCAACAGTTTAGCTGGTGTTGCCACTAATACCAATATTTATTATGCTGTTATTAGAAACTATTGTGCCGGACCTGATTTGGCTTGTAATACACCTACGGCACTAAATCTCCCAACTTTTCCCGCTGCAATTCAATATTTGCATACGGGATTGTCTGGAATAAGTGTTGGAAGTATTTCAAATCCTGAAAATGCAATTTCATCAAGCACAACGGATTATGCTAGTCTAAATTTATTAGCTGGTGTTATTGGTTCTGTTAGTTTCGCTGTTAAAGATCAAATAACAGATTATCCAGCGGGAACGTATGCAGGATTTGAAATTGAAAATATAAATCTTGTAAATGCTTCGGCACTGAGCAATGTTGTTGTAAGGACCTATCTGAATGGAGCGCCCAAAGAGCAATTTTCGGGGACTAATTTACTTATAAATGGTGGGTTACTTAATGTTATAGGGCGTTACAAATTAGGATTTGTTTCAACAATGTCTTTTGATGAGGTTCAAATTTCCATTAATCAAACAGTTGGTCTTAATCTTGGTTTAACCAAAGTTTACAGTACAGTATTTCAAAAATTCTGTGCAGGTCCAGCTTTACCTTGTAATATGCAAACAGCAGTTAGTACTCCTACATATCCAGTATTTATAAACGGTGCTCAAACAGGAATTGATGGTTTAGTATGTGCTCTTTGCTCAGTGAGTAATACCGAAAACTTAATCGATACAAACACATCCAATCACGCTAATGTTGATTTAACGGCAAGTGTTGGAACCAGTGGTAAAATTTCTGTAAAAGATCAAATTACAGACTATCCTGCCGGTACTTTTGCCGGTTTTGATATTGAGAGTGTTGCGTTATTAAATGCCAATGTTTTTGACGCTATTCGAGTGACGACTTATTTAAATGGTGTTCAACGAGAAACTAAATCTGGCAATGGGGCTTTGATTTCGGTTAATACTAATATATTAATTGGAACGGGTAGACAATCCATAGGATTTGTTTCAACAATGTCTTTTGATGAAGTACAAATTAAACTAACTAATTTAGCTACAGTAACTTTAGGAACAGTTAAAGTGTATAGCGCATTATTAGAAAAATTCTGTCCAACAACAGTAGAGTGTAATAAAACGTATCCGCTTACAAACCCAACATTCCCTGTTGTCATCGATGGTGCCAGATCTGGGATTAATGGTGTGGCGTGTGTTGCGTGTGCTGTAAATAACACCAACAATGTATTGACTGAAAGTACAACTGATTTTGCCAATATTACATTGACAACAAGTGGTCTTGTTTCAGGATCTATCGCAGTAGCGGATCAATTGTTTACATATCCACCTGGAACTTTCGCAGGATTTACAATTAAAGACATTAATAACTTAATAGAATTAGATTTATTTCAATCTTTAACTATTTCGACATTCAATAATGGACAACCTCGAGAAGTTAAAACTGGAGCGCAATTGTTAAGCTTGTCTCTAATTACTCCTATTTTTGGAAGTGGTCCAGGGTTTTACAATGTGGGTTTTAAAGCGACATTGTCATTTGATGAGATACAAATTAAAGTGGGTTCACTGGCAAGCGTTATAAGTAATGTAAATGTTTATGGTGCTTTTGTAAATACTAAAGATAGTGATGATGGAGGAGGACCGCTAAATTGCAACAGTTCAGACTTGAGTGTTGTTAAAACAGTTAGTAATGCAACACCACTTGTAGGTTCTAATGTAACATTCACTATAGTAGCTTTAAACGGAGGTCCAAGAGATGCCGATGGAGTGGTTGTACATGATGTTTTACCATCAGGATATACTTATGTGAGTTCTACAGTTTCTATTGGAACATATAATAATGCCACTGGAGTTTGGACAATTGGTAATTTAAATACTGGTGTCAACGCCACATTAACGATTACCGCTACAGTAAACGCTGTTGGTAATTATGCTAATACGGCTACCATTACAGGAAATCAACCGGATCCAAACCTCAATAATAATACTTCAACATCAACAACTACTCCAGTTAATGTAATTGTGGCTAACGATGATGTTGGTGCTTCTGTAAATGGGTATTCAGGAGGGACTTCTTTCACAAATGTGTTGATAAACGATACTTTGAATGGTCAGCCTGTTTTGGGTTCTCAGGTGACTACGACTTTCGTGTCTTCTACGAATGTAGGTGTTACGCTTGTGGGCACTAATGTGATGGTAGCTCCGAATACACCTGCAGGTTCTTATTCATTGATTTATCAGATTTGCGAAAATATAAATACAAACAATTGTGATCAAGCCACAGTTACTGTAACGGTTACCGCCGCAGCGATTGTTGCCCAAAACGACGCCATTAATGGTGGAAACGGAACAGCAGGTAATCCAAATGTTGGAAATGTACTGAACAATAACGGAAGCGGTTTCGATACTTTAAACGGGAACAATGTTTCCATTTCACAAGTTAATCTTACTGTAACAAGTCCGGCAACGCCTATTGGTAATAATCCTGTTCCGGTAATTAGTCACGCCACAGGTCAGGTTTCGGTACCAGCAGGAACACCAGCCGGAGTTTATACATTGGTTTATCAAATATGTGAAAAACTAAATCCAACCAATTGT